>CAMCUO010000001.1 GCA_945879015.1 Chitinophaga pinensis
TTTATTAAACCTTGTGGTCTTCTTCCACGTTTCTTTGGTTCGTTGTTGTTTTCTTCCATTTTCTTTAGTATTTTTATTAAAGTTAAACTTAAGAAAATGTCCAATCTCTTTTACATTATACTGGTACAATTTGGTTTGACGTTAAACAATCAGTTTAGTCCGGATGATAAAAAATTAATGACAAAAAAATTCAAAGAAACACTTATTAGCATTAATCAAAAATCAATGGAGGAACAAAAAGAGTATCTCGATTCTTTTATTGAAAACTGGAAAGGTGGGACGGAACAAACGGATGATATTTTGGTAATAGGCATAAGAGTATAAGGAGAGAAGATTTTCAAAAACATCTCCCCTGCCAAAAATGAACTATTTTCCATTCATTTTTTTGGACTAAATTTACCAGGTGAAAAAACTTCAGTTGTTATATAACTATGTAATTTATAGGACTAAATCGGTAAACGAACATAGTGTTCACTCGCCCTTTGTTTACGATTTACTTTTAAGCACTATTTATAATAAGAAAAACTTCTATGCTTATCTACAGATAGAGAAACTGAGGAATGCACTTTCTTTATCCAATCAAAAAGTCAATTGTATTGATTTAGGAGCAGGTTCTAAAGTAAATAATAGTAGTACTAAATCGGTTCAAACTATTTTATATTCTGCTTCAAAACCTTCAAAGTATGCTCAATTATTATTTCGTTTAGTAAATCATTTTCAACCCACAACAATAGTTGAATTAGGAACTTCTTTGGGAATCAGTTCGGCATACATGGCAACAGCTAATTCGAAATCAAAGCTTATAACGATTGAAGGCTGTCACGAAATTGCAAACATTGCGAAGGCCAATTTCGAACAATTAGAGCTAAAAAATATCGAACAAGTTGTTGGAAATTTTGATGAGGTTTTACCAGATGCTTTAAAAATTATAAATCAATTGGATTTTGTTTTTTTTGATGGAAATCATCGAAAAGAGCCTACGCTCAATTACTTTTCACAATGCCTTGAAAAAGCAAACGAAAAAAGTGTTTTCATTTTCGATGATATTTATTGGTCGGCCGAAATGAAAGAAGCATGGGAAGAAATAAAAAAGAATGAGAAGGTAACTGTTTCACTCGATCTGTTTTATATGGGAATTGTTTTCTTTCGTAAAGAGCAAGTCAAAGAACATTTTATAATTCGCTATTGATACGGATAACGAATCTTTCCGAATATTACGAATCTGTGTTTGTTAGGTACTAATTTTTTAAGCGTTTAGATTCGCAATATTCGTTTTTTATTCGTTATCCGTAAAACTTTGCGTTAAGATTCGTAATATTCGTTTTTTCATTCGTTATCCGTACAACAAATTTCGTAAATTCGTAGCATGAAGTCTATAATAGAACTTTCAAATATTGCAAAAGCCTATAAAATTGGGACGGAGGAAATTCATGCCTTGGTTTCAGTTTCATTGGAAATTTATAAGAATGAATATGTTGCTTTGATGGGTCCTTCTGGTAGTGGAAAGTCTACGTTAATGAATATTTTAGGTTGTTTGGATAGTCCCTCAAGTGGAGAATATATTTTAAACAATATTGCAGTTGCGAAAATGCTAGACAATGATTTAGCAGAAGTGCGTAATAAAGAAATTGGATTTGTGTTTCAATCCTTTAATTTGTTGCCACGATCTACAGCTTTGGACAATGTAATTCTTCCATTGATATATGCAGGATATAGCAAGGCGGATAGAATAAAACGCGGAAAAGAAGTATTGGAGCAAGTTGGATTAGGAGATAGAATTATGCATCGTCCGAATGAACTTTCTGGTGGACAACGTCAACGTGTGGCCATTGCTCGAGCATTGGTAAATAATCCTGCAATTATTTTAGCCGATGAACCAACAGGAAATTTGGATTCAAAAACATCTGTAGAAATTATGGGTTTGTTTGAAGAAATTCATAAAAACGGAAATACAATTATAGTAGTAACACACGAAGAAGACATTGCACAACACGCTCATCGAATAGTTCGTTTAAAAGATGGAGTGGTGGAGAGAGATTATTTGAATGAAAATATTACAAAGGTTGCTAGTAGATTAGTTCATTAGTAAGGATAACGAATCTTTACGAATATTGCGAATCTGTGTTTTCTATTAGGTATTAATTTTTTAAGCGTTTAGATTCGTAAAATTCGTTTTCATTCGTTATCCGCACAAAATCATTAATTTTATTATGACATTAAAAATCTATACAAAAACAGGCGACAAAGGTCAAACTTCTTTGATTGGCGGTACGCGTGTTCCGAAGCATCATATTCGCATCGAATCTTATGGAACGGTAGATGAATTAAATTCTTACATAGGATTAATTCGTGATCAGCAAATTGACGAACATTCAAAGTCTATTTTAATTGAAATTCAAGATCGCTTGTTTACTATTGGTTCATCATTGGCTTCTGACCCCGATAAATCAAAAATGAAAATTCCCGATTTAAAAGAGACGGATATCGAACTGTTGGAAAAAGAGATGGATGAAATGGATAAGACATTGCCTGAAATGAAATCATTTGTTTTGCCGGGCGGACATACTACTGTTTCCTATTGTCACCTTGCCCGTTGTGTTTGTCGTAGAGCTGAACGATTAACAATTCACCTTTCGGAGGATAGTTTTGTTGCCGACTTAGTCATAAAATACCTTAATCGCCTTAGCGATTATCTATTTGTTCTATCCCGAAAACTCAGCCAGGATTTGAATGCCAAGGAAATTCCCTGGAAACCCAGAATGTGACTTTGTAACTCTGTATGCACTTCGACTCCGCTCAGTGTGACGCAGAGTACGTCAGGCTGAGCGGAGTCGAAGACTTTACTGTTGATGCCGTAAATTTCCCCTTTCACCGTACTAAAATCCTTTATTAACAGCTGTTTATTAAAAAAGATACTTTGTTTCTTTGATTAGTGGAATAAATTTTTACTTTTGCAGAAATATCGACTGATAATAAAAAAAAGTATAAAAAATTATTCTAGAATGTAACAACTAAAAAGTTTTTGCGTTCTACCTTTAAAACCAACAAAATGTACTGGACACTCGAATTAGCAAAAAACTTAGAAGATGCACCTTGGCCAGCATCTAAAGATGAATTAATTGACTTTGCAATCCGTTCAGGAGCACCTATGGAAGTGATTGAAAATCTTCAGGAAATTGAAGACGAAGGGGAGATTTACGAATCTATTGAAGAAATATGGCCAGATTATCCTACTAAAGAAGATTTCTTCTTCAATGAAGATGAATATTAATCCTATCCTATATATAACTCTCCGATCATTCGGGGAGTTTTTTATTTATGGTACATTCAATACAGCGCTGTCAGTCCGAGCGGAGTCGAGGACTTCACCATATTAAACGATTCTACGTTCGTAAAACCTTCATCTCCAACCGCTCTCTGTTAATTTGTCATGTTTTATCAAAGGGAACAACTTTTGACTAATCCCTGACAATATTTTAATTCCCTTTTTCCTCCACTTTTTCAATATTGATGGGCGATTCAGCGGGATAAGAATTTTCGATAAATAAAGCTAAAAATTAGCTATTTTTACATCCCGATTGAAATTTCGGATGATATTATTAAAACGATTACCCTATGTTAGATATTTTTACAAAAAGCATTTCTAAATTTTTCGGAACCAAATCCGACAGAGATTTAAAAGAAGTACAACCAATTGTCAATTTAGTTTTAGCTGAATATTCAAAACTTGCTTCTTTAAGCAATGACGAATTGCGTGCTAAAACCATCGAATTCAAAAAACGTATTGCTGATCGTTCTTCAAAAGAGAATGGACAGGTTTCAGATATACGCAAAAAGATGGAAGAGAATCCAGATATGGATGTGGAGACAAAAGAGAAATTATACGAAGAGATAGATGAGTTGGAAAAAGTTGTTATAAAAAACAACAAAGAAATTTTAGATGAGATTTTACCAGAAGCATTTGCAGTTGTAAAAGAAACAGCAAAACGTTTAAAAGAAAATACTACTCTTGAAGTTACAGCAACACAAATGGATCGTGATTTTGCAGCGCAACGTGATTCAGTTGTAATAAAAGGAGATAAAGCATTGTGGTCGAACACCTGGATGGCTGCTGGCAATGAAGTTACTTGGGACATGGTGCATTATGATGTTCAGCTTTTTGGTGGTATTGTTTTGCATCAAGGGAAAATTTCGGAGATGGGAACTGGAGAAGGAAAAACGTTGGTTGGAACATTGCCTGTTTATTTAAATGCACTTACTGGATTAGGAGTTCATATCGTAACTGTAAACAACTATTTGGCAAAACGAGATTCAGAATGGAACGGTCCGCTTTTCGAATTCCATGGCTTATCCGTTGATTGTATTGATAAGCATGAACCAAATTCAGAAGAACGAAGAAAAGCATATTTAGCTGACATTACTTTTGGAACAAATAACGAATTTGGATTTGATTACTTGCGTGATAACATGTCGCGCATACCTGAAGATTTGGTTCAACGTAAACACAATTACGCAATTGTGGATGAGGTGGATAGTGTATTGATTGATGATGCTCGTACTCCTTTAATTATTTCGGGTCCAACTCCAAAAGGTGATAACCAAGAATTTGCTCCATTAAAACCTCGTATCGAAAAAATTGTAAATGCACAAAAAAATTATGTGAACTCTGCTTTAATTGATGCTAGAAAATTATTAGCTGAAGGAAAAGACAAAGAAGGCGGAGTAGCCTTGTTACGTGCATACAGAGGATTGCCAAAAAACAAAGCTTTGATTAAGTTTTTATCAGAGTCCGGAATGAGAGCACAACTTCAAAAAACAGAAAATTTTTATTTACAAGATCAATCACGCGATATGCACAAGGTGGATGCTGAATTATTTTTTGTGATTGATGAAAAAAATAACTCCATAGAATTAACAGAAAAAGGATTGGAATTAATTTCTACTTCTTCTGAAGATTCAAAATTCTTTGTGTTGCCAGATGTAGGAAGTGAAATTGCTGCATTGGAAAAATCAACCGCAACACTTGAAGAAAAAGCACAGAAAAAAGAAGAGTTGATTCGTGATTATTCTATAAAATCGGAACGTGTTCATACCATCAATCAATTATTAAAAGCATACACTTTGTTTGAAATAGATGTGGAGTATGTAATTATGGATGGGAAAATTAAAATTGTGGATGAGCAAACGGGTCGTATCATGGAAGGCCGTAGATATTCCGATGGTTTGCATCAAGCAATTGAAGCGAAAGAAAATGTAAAAGTTGAAGCAGCAACACAAACCTATGCAACTGTTACTTTGCAAAATTATTTCCGTATGTATTCCAAATTAGCTGGTATGACTGGAACTGCAGAAACAGAAGCAGGTGAGTTTTGGGATATTTATAAATTGGATGTGGTAGCAATTCCTACCAACAGACCAATTGCTCGTAAAGATTATGAAGATTTAGTTTTCAAAACAAAACGTGAAAAATACAATGCAGTAATTGAAGAAGTTGGAAAATGTGTGGAAGCGGGTCGACCAGTTTTAGTTGGAACAACCTCTGTAGAAATTTCTGAACTATTAAGTAGAATGTTGAAGTTGCGTGGAATCAAACACAACGTGTTGAACGCAAAAATGCATCAGCGTGAAGCTGAAATTGTTCAAGAAGCTGGACAGGCAGGAACAGTTACTATTGCAACAAACATGGCTGGCCGTGGAACGGATATTAAATTAGGCGCAGGAGTTAAAGAAGCAGGCGGATTAGCAATTATTGGAACTGAACGGCATGAATCAAGACGAGTGGATAGACAGTTGCGTGGTCGTGCTGGTCGTCAAGGTGATCCAGGTTCATCACAATTTTTTGCTTCTTTGGAAGATGACTTGATGCGTTTATTTGGTTCAGAGCGAATTGCAAAATTGATGGACAGAATGGGAATTAAAGAAGGTGAAGTAATTCAACATTCTATGATTACCAAATCTATCGAACGCGCACAAAAGAAAGTAGAAGAAAATAACTTCGGTACTCGTAAACGTTTAATTGAGTATGACGATGTGATGAATTCACAACGAGAAGTAATTTATAAAAAACGTAGACATGCATTATTTGGTGAGCGTTTAGCAATTGATATTGCAAATTCAATTTATGATACTTGCGAATCGATTGTAACTGAATATCATGAAGTAAAAGATTTTGATGGATTTAATGTTGAAGTATTGCGTGTATTATCGATTGAATCTCCTATAGATGAAAAGGCATTCTCAGAATTAAAACAACAGGAAATTGTAGATGCTTTATATGAAAAGGCAGAATCACATTACAATGCAAAAAACAATCACATCAAAACAAAATCTTTCCCCATTATTAAAGATGTTTATGAAAACCAAGCCGCTTCTTATGAAAATATTGTTACTCCATTGAGCGATGGAATCAAAACATTGCAAGTAGTAGTAAACTTAAAACGTGCTTATGAAACAAAAGGCGCTGAATTAGTTTTAGGTTTGGAAAAAGGAACAGCATTATCGATGATTGATGATTCTTGGAAAGAACATTTACGTGAGATGGATGATTTGAAACAATCGGTACAAAATGCCGTTTACGAACAAAAAGATCCTTTGCTTATTTATAAGTTTGAGTCGTTCCAATTATTTAAACAAATGGTAACGAATGTAAACAAGGAAATAGTTTCTTTCTTGATGCGTGCGAATTTGCCAAACCAAGTTGAGAACAAAGTTCAATTATCGCATGCTCAGGCTCCGCAACGTCAAAAACAGCAAACTCAAACAAGTAGAACAGAAGTAGGAGCGAATACCAACAATCCTGATGAAGAACAACCAAAAGTGAAAGCGCAACCAGTAAGAGTGGAACAAAAAATAGGAAGAAATGATGCTTGTCCATGTGGCAGCGGCAAAAAGTATAAGGCTTGTCACGGAAAGTAAAAAAATAGAATTGTGCAATGCCTCTTTAAGAAATTAAAGGGGCATTTTTGTTTTATAAACATCCAAAATCTCATAAGTTTTAAAACGAGTTTTAAATTTCCCCTTTCAAATGGTTTATTTTTGATTGGACCAAAGCTCTATTCTCATGGATGTAAAAATTAATTTTTTGTATATTTTTTTAGCTGCTCTTGTTCCGATGATACTGGGCTTTATTTGGTATAATCCTAAAGTTTTAGGAAAAGTATGGATGGATGCAGCTGGTCTGACAGAAGACAAGATGAAGGGGGGCAACATGGCTGTAATCTTCGGAGTGTCATTTGTGCTTAGTTTTTTATTGGCAATGTCATTGATGCCTATCACCATTCATCAAATGGGTGTATTCTCAACACTTGCAACTCCCGATACGATGGCTGATCCTATTAACTCAGAAGGCGCAAAATATTTCAAAGACTTTATGTCGAAGTATGGAAGTAATTTCCGCACTTTCAAGCATGGGATGTTTCATGGTATTATGGCTGGATTATTAATTGTTGTTCCGGTGATGGGAAGAAACGCTCTCTTTGAACGAAAAGGCTTCAAGTACATCGCAGTGAATTGCGGCTACTGGATAATTTGCCTTGGTATTATGGGTGGCATTATTTGTCAGTGGGGACTTAGCTATTAAGAGGTAAAAAGTAATTAAGTAAACGGTGACTAGGAATGGAATTGTTTTTACTGAGCGTCATTGCGAGTCCCGTACCTTCGCGGGATGTGGCAATCTCTCACGATAAGGAGAATCGACACAATTAGGAAAGATTGCTTCGTTCCTCGCAATTACGATCTAATAAAGGATACGATTAAAAATAAAAAAATCCCCATCCGTTAAACTGGAAGGGGATTTTCAATTTTTAATCTAACCCAAATTCTTATTTTGCAGCAGCAACAACGTTGATGTTTAATTCAAACTCATCGCTTAATGCTTTATCTCCTAATCCTTCGAAGAAACTTGCAGAACCATATTTAATATCAAATTTCGTACGGTTCACCATAATTTTAGCTACTGTTACAAAAGTTTTTGCATCCATTTTAATCATTGCAGGAAAAGTAATTTCGTTTGTAATTCCTTTGATGGTTAATTTTCCAGTTACATCATAATCGTTTCCAGATTTTAATGTTGCTTTTGTGATTTCAAACTTTGCAGTTGGAAATTTATCAGTTCCAAAAAAATCATCTGCTTTTAAATGGCCAACCAATTTACCATTGTATTCTTTATCTGTTAAGTCGGTACAAGTAATAGAAGTCATATCAATTTCGAATGAACCTCCAGTTATTGTTTTGCCATCTGAAATAATATTTCCTTTAGAAATAGCAATTCCTCCTTCATGTTGGCCAGTTACTTTTTTTCCTAGCCACTTTGCTGTGGAAGTTTTTGTGTCAATAGTATAATTTACGTTTGATGCTTTTGGATTTGTAAAAGCAAAAGCTCCGATTGCAACTACTGCAATTAAGCCGAATGTCATTTTTTTAATCATTGTTTTAGATTTTTTAAGTTTAACAATACAAATATATAAAATTATATGTATATACATATAATATTTTAACATATTTTTTGAAAATTCTTTATTTTGCTACTTAAAGTTACCAAACAGCAAGCCATAAAGTAAAAAAATTGGTAGTGTGGTGTTTATAATAGCCGAAATGTGTTAGATGAAAGGTGAGATGATTTTTTTATGAAAATTATGATATTGAGATGTCATGCTGTGCCGCGACACGGCATCTCCCTGTTGATCGCGAGTATCCTTCTAACAAGGAGATCCAGCCCTTCGACTACGCTCAGGGTGACGTTCTAATTATTATTTCGAGTCTAAAGGATTATATGTCTGCCGTCTACCTGAGCTTAGTCGAAGGGAAAGAGATGAGTGAATATTAGAAACTACTTCTTAAACTCTATAGAAGCAGAATTAATACAATAACGTAATCCAGTTGGAGCGGGGCCATCGTCAAAAACATGTCCTAGATGTCCGCCACACTTTGCACAAGTAATCTCAGTACGTACCATTCCATGAGATTTATCTTTAATATAAATCACTTTTGCTGAATCTACTACATCCGAAAAGCTTGGCCAACCACAACCGGCATCAAATTTTGTATCGGATTTAAATAATTCGGAATTACAGCCTGCACAAACGTACATTCCTTTGTCGGTATGCAAATAGTATTTTCCTGAATAAGGCATTTCAGTTCCTTTTTCACGCAATACATTGTATTGGTCTGGACTAAGTATTTTTTTCCACTCTTCTTCAGTTTTTACAACTTTATTTGAATCGCTCATGGTGCTTTTGGGTTTAGGGTTTGTTTGGCTAGTTCCATTACAGGCAACTAAACTACAGGTAATTAATAATAGCGCTATATTTTTCATGATTTATATTTTAATAGCATATACGAATAACATATTCTTTTGGATTGATATAAATATCATCCTCAAAGCTAAGAATGTTTTCTTCAAAACACATTATTGTATTCCTGCAATTAATTTTTTATCTTTGGTTAAACTAAATATACTCACATGAAAAAAATCTACTTAATATTAGCAATATGCACAACAGCATTTGTTGCAAACGCACAAGTATTCTGGACCGAAGATTTTGGTACAGGCTGTAATACAGGACAATTAGCTAGTGCTTATACTGGTACAAATGGAGCATGGACAATTGCATCAACAGGAACAAACGATCCTTTTGCAAATACATTTTTTGTTGGAGCTCAAGAAGCAGGTAATGCAATAGGAATGTGCGGAACAGGATGTGCAGGAACAGTTGACGCAACACTTCATGTTGGTAATGTTGCTATTACTACACCTATTGTAGTTGCTGCCGATAATGGTGCAGCTTATAATACGGGAGGTGTGTGTGCTTCTTTTTCAATTTGTGTTATTACTAATAGACGAGCTGAATCTCCTATCATTAATTGTACTGGTAAGTCTTCTATTACTCTTTCATGTGGTTATATAGAAAATGGGCAAACAACTATTGACGATGCAAGTCTTTGGTATTCTGCAGATGGAGGAACTACTTGGGCATTGTTAGATAATATGGCAAAAACTTTATTTGGATCATGTTCCCCACAAGGAATGTGGACAGCTTATTCTTTTGCTTTGCCTGCAAGTGCAAATAATAATCCAACCGTAAAAATTGGATTTAACTGGACAAACAATGACGATGGAGTAGGAACGGATCCTTCATTTGCTGTGGATGATATTATTTTGTCAGGACTTTCTGTTGGAATAGCAGATGTTGGTTCTGAATCATTGGAAGTATTTGCAACTGGAAGTAATGTTGTTGTAAAATCTATAGATGCAGTTCAATTACAAGGAGTTTATAATGTTCTTGGAAGAACAATTACTTGTTCATTGGAAAACAATACCATTAATTTAGAATCTCAGCCTGCTGGAGTTTATTTTGTTAGAGTAATTGTTAAAGGACAAACGTATACTAAGAAAGTATTTATTAAATAGATAAATATTTCATTGAAATAAAAAAGGAGTTCCAATTTGGAACTCCTTTTTTATTTAGTACTTGCTATTTTGTTTTCTTTATCTCAATTGGGAGATCCCGCCCATTCGATAGTGTCTGCTTCAACGCAGAATGCTCAGGGTGACAGCAAGGGATGACGTTTACGATGAATAGTTCATCAGCGAAAATCTGCGGAATCTGCGAGCAAACTATTTAGTTGTTGTTTTCGGAGAAGGAGGTTTCAGTAAAACAATATTTTTTTCTATTTCGAAAATATAATTTGCTTTATCATAAACATTAACTTCTTGAGTATAATCCACAAACCCTGCGCTTGTTACATTAATAATATATTTTCCTGGCTTTACTGCAAAAATATATTTTCCAGATTGCGGGTTCACATCCTTTGCATCAATTTCTTCATTTGTTTTTTTATCGATGATACTAATTAATGCTTCTATCTCTTTCTTAGTAGAATCACTTGTAGATACAATTCCTTTGATAACTGATAAATTACTTTCTACATCATTGAATGTAACTTTGTAAATATCTAAATCTCCATATCCTTCTTTTCTATATGCAGAAATATAAGCATCGCGTTTATTTTTTGCCAATGAAATTTGCATATTATCTTCAGGCGTATTTATTGGATAACCAATGTTTATAGGTACACCGAAAGTATTCGATCCGGTATTAAATTTTGTTTTAAAAATATCATAACCTCCCATTCCTGTATGACCTTGAGAAGAAAAATAAAGCATATTTGTTTTTTCATCAAACATTGGGAAATTCTCATCGTATTTGGTATTTACTTTTGGGCCTAAATTAACAGCATCTGCCCATTTGCCATTCGGAAGCTTTTTGATAGAATACAAATCACAACCTCCAAATCCGCCCGGCCGATCACTAGAGAAGATTAGCATATTTTCATCTTCTGTGATACAAGCTTCTAGCTCAAAATAAGCTCTTTTATTTACAGGTCCATCAAGTAAAGATGGTGCTGGCATAGTTTCTTTTTTTCCGGTAACTGTAGAGATATATAATTCATCAGAATCAGCTTCATGATACATATATATAATCATTGTCTTCCCATTTGGAGTCAAATAAACACACTGTTCATCTTCCTCTGTATTTATTAATGCTCCTGCATTTTTTGCCTTTGTCCATTCTCCTTTATCTACTTTTGAAACATAGATGTCGGAAGTAAAATATCCTGTTTCAGTTGCAATATCACCTTTTGTTGCACTTCTTCTTGTTGTGAAATAAAGTGTTCCTTCATCTCCTGAAACAAATGGATAATAATCTGGAGCTTTGGTATTAATATCTTTTCCAAGATTTTGGAAAGAAACATCTACGGGCTTTTTGATCAGCTCTTTTGCATTTTCACAGTTTTCAATAAAATGATCTACCAGTTCGGTTTCTTCCGAAGTACATTTTTCTCTGTATTTGCTGTAGTAAGTAATTGCTTTGTCAAATTCGTAATGATATGCATAAGCCATTCCTGTATATAACAACACTTCGTTTTTATATTCCCCGTTATTCAAAACAAATTCGAAATAAGGTATAGCTTTTGAACGATCGTCATTCACATTCAAATAACAAATTCCAATATTTAAATTGGTTTGAATATCGCGTTTGTTTTGTTTGTAAAGTTTTAGCAACTCAACAAGCGCACGATTATAATCCTCATAACCCAAAAAGTTTTTTGCTGCTCTTTTTATTTCTTTGGGATTTTTTTTGCTTTGAGCATTTCCATAAGAACAGAACAGAAAAAGCAATAGGGCGATAAAATATCTTAGCATGAATAGTAATTTTACGTATTTGAGTATCTAGTAGCAAGCTAAATTAATAATAAAAACAGGACGAAATATCCTTTCTTTTGACTTTTGACTTTCTTACTTGTTAACCTGCCCAGCCTTCTCTATCTAAGCTTCTATACTGAATAGCTTCTGCTAAGTGATTGGTTTCTATGTTTTCGCTATTATCCAAATCAGCAATGGTGCGTGCTACTTTTAATATTCTATCATAAGCTCTTGCTGATAAACCTAATTTTTCCATAGCGGTTTTTAAAAGTTGATTTCCTGCTTCATCTATTTTACAAACTTCGCGTAATTGTTTAGAACCAATTTGAGCATTGCAATGTACGCCATTGTTTTCTTTATACCGTTTTTCTTGAACAGCTCTGGCTTTAATAACTCGAGTTCTAACGTTCTCACTTTTTTCTGATTTTCGTTCTTCTGATAATTCATTATAAGAAACAGGAGTCACCTCCACATGTATATCTATTCTATCTAATAATGGTCCGGATATTTTATTCAAATATTTTTGCACTGTTCCTGGAGGACAAACACATTCTTTTTCGGGATGGTTGTAATAGCCGCATGGACAAGGATTCATAGAGGCAACCAACATAAAACTAGCAGGATATTCTACCGAAAATTTTGCTCGGGAAATTGTTACTACTCGGTCCTCTAATGGTTGACGCATTACTTCTAAAACTGTTCTTTTAAATTCAGGCAATTCATCTAAAAATAAAACACCATTATGCGACAAAGAAATTTCTCCTGGTTGTGGAACTCCGCCACCGCCAACTAAAGCCACATCCGAAATAGTATGATGAGGTGAACGAAATGGACGAATAGAAACCAAGCCAGTATTTTTCCCCATCTTTCCAGCTACACTATGAATTTTTGTTGTTTCCAATGCTTCTTGTAAATTCATTGGTGGCAAAATAGTAGGTAATCGCTTCGCAAGCATTGTTTTTCCTGCTCCTGGAGGTCCAATCAATATTAAATTATGTCCGCCCGATGCTGCAATTTCCAAAGCACGTTTTATATTTTCTTGTCCTTTTACATCCGAGAAATCGAATTCAGTATCTTTCAACTTAGAAAAGAATTCATCTTCTGTATTAATTATTGTTCGAACTAGTTCAATATCTCCATTAAAAAAATCAATTACTTCTTTAATAGTTTCTACACCATATACTTCAAGTCCGTCAACAATTCCCGCTTCTTCTGCATTTTGTTTTGGAAGAATAATGCCTTTAAAATTTTCTTTTCGAGCTTGAATGGCAATTGGTAAAACCCCTTTGATAGGTTGCAGTCCGCCATCGAGTGATAACTCTCCCATTATCAAATAATCGCTTACTTTATCAGCAAGAATTTGCTCGGAAGCAGCTAAAATTCCAACAGCAATGGTTAAATCATACGCTGAGCCCTCTTTCCGAATATCGGCAGGGGCCATATTAATAATAATGCTTTTTCCTGGGATTTTATACCCATTATTTTTTAAAGAAGCAGCAATACGTTGCTGACTTTCTTTTACAGCACTGTCGGGTAAGCCCACCATTAAAAAATTTACTCCGGGATTGATGTTCGTCTCTACCGTCACTGTTGTGGCATTAATACCGTAAACGGCACTGCCATAAGTCTTCACTAGCATAAATATTGAATAAAAAATTTCGGGAGTAGGCGGCAAATGTACAAAAGTCCTAATAGATTAGCCGAGTATACACGACTGTTTTTGGTCCATCAATTACTAAGAATTAATTGCTTTTAATTTTTTTATTCTGCTATTTGGTCGTACATTAGCCACTCAAAAATAAATCAATAAATCAAACCCAAATACACAATGAAAAAAATTGCTACACTTACATTGGGATGTTTGCTAAGTTTAACGGCTGTTCAGTCGCAAACATTCTCTGATGATTTTGAATCCTATACATTAACAACACCGCTTTTAGGTATTCAATCTCCGGTATGGAGAACTTGGTCATCTACTACAGGTGGTGGTGCAGAAGATGTTGCGGTAGTTTCAACGGATAACCATACGGTTGCCGGATCAAAGTCTATTTATTTTTCTTCTACTAGCTCAGCTGGTGGACCGCAAGATGTGATTTTACCTTTCACAACAGGTGCCCCATTAAATACTGGCCAGTTTTCTTGGAAATCTTGGTTTAAAATCCCAACTGGTAAATCAGGTTACTTCAATTTCCAAGGTACAGCTACAATGGGTGGTATGTATGTTTTGGATTGTTATATGACAGGTGGAAATATTCAAGTTCAGAACTCAGGTACGATTGTAGCTTCTGCTACTCAACCTGTAGGAACTTGGTTTGAGATGGAAATCAAAGCAAACTTTAATGCAAATGCTTGGGAATTACTAATTAATGGTGTTTCTCAAGGAACATGGTCAAATGCGAACAATCAAGTTTGGGGCATCGATTATTACCCTGCTGATGCTGCTGCAAGTTTTTGGGTAGATGACGTTTCTTACAATGTTACTCCTTATGCGTTGCCTGCATTAAATGCTGCTGGAAATTTATTAAACATTTCTAATGGATTGGTTGGTTCAACAAGATTTCCTGCTGTTACAGTAAGAAATTTAGGAACTGGAGTTATCAATTCATTTGATATTTCAATCACTCAAAATGGTGGAGCACCAGTTGTAAAAAATGTAACTGGATTAACATTGGCTTCATTGGCAAATACAATTCAAACATATACTACTTCCTTTACACTTGTAGCTGGAGTAAATACTTTTGTTGCTACTATTTCTAACGTAAATGGTGCAGGTGCTGATGGTGATGCTTCTGATGATGTATTAACAACAGTGTTAAATCCTGTTACACCAGCTGCTGGTAAAATGGTAGTTGCTGAAGAAGGAACTGGAACATGGTGCCAATGGTGCCCTCGTGGAGCTGTTTACATGGATTTGATGGATGTAAAATATGCAGGTTTCATTGCTCCAATCGCAGTTCATAATGGTGACCCAATGACAGTTACTGCTTATGATGCAGCAATCGGTGCATTAATTGCAGGTTACCCAAGTGCTTTGGTTGATCGTTTACCTGAAATTGATCCAGATGCAATTGAAACAGATTTCTTAACTCGTATTGTTCTTGCTCCAAAAGCTTTTGTTATGAATGGTGCAACTTATAATTCAACTACACGGGTTTTAAATGTTTCTGTTACTTATACAAACCAAGCTGTATTATCAGGAAACTACAAAGTTGCTTGTGTTATTACAGAAAATGATGTAACAGGAACTACTGGTTATGCTCAATCAAATGCTTATGCTGGCGGTGGTGCTGGACCAATGGGTGGTTTCGAATTATTAGCTAACCCTGTTCCTGCTGCTCAAATGCAATATGATTTCGTAGCACGTATGATCAGCCCTGATTTTACTGGAATTCCAAATGCTCAAGGAACTACTACTGCTATTGGTGGTGTATTTACTTGGAATTACACTTTTACTTTACCTGCTTCTTATGATGATACACAAATTCACATTGTAGGTATGTTGATGGACCCAACAGGTAAAATTGAAAATGCTGATTACACAACAATTCCTGAAGCAGTTGCTAACGGATATGTTACAGGTTCAGGAGTTGGAGTAAATGATATCGCTTCTGCACCGGATGCACAAGTTAATATTTACCCAAATCCTTCTGCTGATCTTTCTACTATCTCTTTAAATCTTACTAAAGCATCTACTGTTTCTGTAGCAATTTATTCAGTTGATGGTTCTTTAATTGGACGCAAAGCTTATGGTGAATTAAATGGTAGTATGAATTTACCAGTTGATATGACTCCATTTACAGCTGGAATTTATTTTGTAAATGTTACAATCGATGGAAATACTTCTGTATTGAAATTGGTTAAACAATAAACCTCACCCTTCCTCTCCATATGGAGAGGGTGAACTATGTTAAAACTAAAATCCCGCTCCGTAATTTACGGAGCGGGATTTTTTATGATTCGTAGCTAAAAAGTATTAAAGTGAAGCTTCTACTATATGGATCAAGCAATGAATCACCTTGATGTGAATTTCTTGAGCTCTGTCGGCATATTCACTGTGCGGAGCGCGAATTTCCACATCACACAATCCAGCCATTTTTCCACCATCTTTTCCTGTTAATCCGATAATCAACATTCCTTTTTCTTTAGCTGAGGTGATTGCATTGATTACATTTTTAGAATTTCCACTTGTACTGATAGCCAATAAAACATCTCCTTTATTTCCTAACGCTTCAATATATCTTGAAAATACTTTATCATATCCATAATCATTTCCTACACAAGAAATATGTGATGGATCTGAAATAGAAATTGCAGGTAAAGCTTTTCTGTCTTCACGAAAACGACCGCTTAATTCTTCAGCAAAATGCATAGCATCACACATAGAACCTCCATTGCCGCAAGAAATTACTTTATTCCCTTTTTTGAATGCATCCGAAAGCAATTTCCCTGCCTTTTCAATGGCATCTATGTTTTTCGACTCCGAAATAAAAGCTTGTAATACCTTTTGGGCTTCGTTTAGGTTATTCTCAATTAATGATTTGCTCATAGTTAATTTGGTTATCGAAGCATAAAATTAAGTCTTTTGGCATAACATTTGAAATTATTGCGAGGAATTTATATATTTAACAAAGTTTTGAACCAAACCAAATCTGGATATATGAAAAAAATCTTTACTACTTTAGCATTAATACTGGTTTTAGTTGCTGTTGGAACAGCACAAGCACCAAAACCAACTGTAGACGACAATAACTGTTATACTAAATGGTCGCAAAAATTTCAAGACAGAGGAGCCGAAGATGTTGCTGATGGAAGCTATGCTGATGTTATTATTTCTATTAGAAGCGGTTCGGATGCCGAATGTTATAATGGCAAATGTGATGTTAAAGACGGAAAAGTTGCAACTATGTATATCAAATTGGAAGATGGCTCATTCGAACAAATCAAAAGAAAAGCTCGTTACGAAAATGTTCCTTTAGTAATCACAAATGGAATGTCGAGTCCGCTCCTAACTATGGAAAGCGATTTAATAAATGTTCTTTTTATAAAAAAGATAAAACCTAAAAAAGCAGGATTTGTAAAAGCTGCTGAACCTACAGATGATTAGGAAATAAAATTATAAACGGAAAGCCGTCCTGATAAAATCAGAACGGTTTTTTTGTTTTATTCCTTTTTCCAAAAATGAAATTTATACTTGCCTTCTTTTAAAATAATTTGATCCGAATACAAAAAATCATGAAAAATTTAAATCTTGTTTCATAGTTACTTTGTCTTTAGCTTCACGGAAAAGTTCAGCGTATTTATGCCATTTGTTCTTAATTTTTATTTCCTTGTTTTTGCTTTTTATATAAATGTAATTTGGATTAATGCGTTCGGTTTCTCTTTTCCATCTTTTTCTTTTTATGCCACTCGGACAAGCTGTTGCCCAGTTTAGTTCAATTTCAAATTGTCCTTTGTTATCCGTTTTAATTGTTTTAGTTTCTTTGTCAATAGTAACTGTTAATTCTGTATTTTTTAAAGACAATCTTGTCTGCTCCGCAGGCTGTTCCTTTTATGTAACATGTCCCCGAACCACCTTTTGCAAAAGCTCCAGTAGTTAGAAGTGTAAAAATTAAAAGGGATAATATTTTTTTCATAATAAAGTAGTAACAAAAAAGGCTTCCTCATTTCTGAGAAAGCCTTTTCTTCTTATTCTAAAACTCTTACTTAGCCAAAACTAATTTTTGAACTAATTTCTGAGTGTCGTTTTTAATTGTAATAAAATATGAACCAGCATTTAAGTCAGCTACATCTACATTCACAATTTGTCCTTGTACAGGATTTGAAATTGAATGTGTTTTTACTAATCGTCCAGTAACATCTGTAATTTCAACAACTGTTAATGAATTCATGTTATAACCAAATTCTACATTCACAGTTGTGCTTGCAGGGTTAGGATAAATTGCAACACCATTGTTTTCTGCAGCAGCAGTAATTCCAGTAGATACACTTACAGTTGCAGTAACTGGTACTCTTGGAGTGCTAATACAAGTACTAGCGGGAGTTGTAATTTTCCAATCGTAATAATAGTAATAAGCAGATGTACTCGTTGTAGTTCCTGTCCAGCCGTTTGTTACAGTTACAAAACCAGCAGTTGTGTAAGGATAAGTAACACCTGAATTATTTCTTCTTAACGAAGGAGAAGTAGCTTGCGTTAAGCGATATCCAAATCCTGGAGTTAATGGGAAGTTTAATGTAATAACTGAAGAGTCAACAGGAAGAATGCCTGTTGTAAATGTATTAAGAATTGTTCCTGTGTTATCTCTTAATTGAATTGTACGAGCACCTGTTGTTGTAGCATAAACTTTTACAGAAGTTAAAGTACAAGCTGAAAGCACATCAAAATCAAGTCCGCCATTCACACCACTTGTTCCAGATCCAGAACCATTTAATCTTCCACCATTGTTTATTGTTCCAGGATAAGCAGTTGTTTCATCAACATAATAAGTTGTAGTAGTACTAATAGTAGGAGTTGTATATGCAGTTCCAGTTGCAAGTGGAGCACCACCAGTTGTAGCAGCATACCAATTTAATGTTCCACCAGAACCTGCAGCACTTAAATTAAATGTAGCAGGGCCAGGTCCTGTTGCACCAGTTCCAACCGGACTAGGAGCAGCAAGAACAGAAACAACAGATGGCGTAGCTGTCCAATTTTGACATAAACCCGTTGTGGTTAATGAATATGTTCCTGATGTTGGAGGATTAATTGTTTGAGTAGTTGCTGTAAATCCAGCAGGGCCAGTCCAGCTATAAGCTGAAGCAGTAGTACTTGATAACATAAGAGTTCCAGCACATGAATTAGGTCCAGATGAAGTTACTACAGGAGTTTCATTTGGATTTAATGTAGTTGTAATTGTAGGAGAAAGGTTTGTACAACCTGCAGCATTTGTAACTTTTACGCTGTAGTTTCCAGTTGCACTAACAGTAATAGATGAAGTTGTTGCTCCGTTTGACCATAAATAAGAAGTATAACCTGGTTGAGCATTTAATGTTACTGAACCAGCTGGACAAAATGCATAAGGACCAGGGATTACGTTTCCTGTAATTGAGCAACCGCTTTCCACAACAGTTACAAATTGATCAGCAGATAAAGTTCCAAATGTAGTTGTTCCACCAGCAGGCCATTCAATTACAGCAGATGTAATAGTTGTTGCTGAACCTAATCCAAAATGCAATTGCATTGAGTTTGCCGTTCCATAAGTTTCACCAGCTCTAACTTCACGCACTTGAGTTCCAAAAGAACCTGTGATAGTTACTTTTGCTCCAATAGCATTTTGGTTACTTATAGTTCCAGTTAAATTAAATGTAATAAAGTGATTTGAATTTTTATTGTTTAACCAAAACACATCATCTGTTGTAGATGGCGTATTGTATACGTTTCCGTATGAAGCAACTAAATCAACAAATCCATCATGATTTAAATCTCCAGTTGCAAATGACAAGAAGGGAGTCATTGCACCACCAAATACTCCAGTAAGAGGAGTATAAGTTCCGTTAGCGTTATTTTTATACATAACTAAACTTGGACCAGAGATTAAAATATCTAAATATCCATCGTTATCAAAATCTTCTACTATTGATTCAATTGCATTGAAAGATGTAGAAAAACCAGAACCAGCAGTCGCATCGGTAAACACTCCAGATCCATTGTTCATATAAATTTGGCTGTTCTCATCATGATTTGTCATAACCACATCTTGATCGCCATCATTATCTAAATCGCCAAAACTTGTTGTCCAAGTTTGTTTGAAGTTTCCTGGAAGCTCCATATTTGTAGATGCAGCATTTTCTGTGAACACACCAGCTCCATTATTTTTGAATAAACGATCTCTTCTTCTTTGATCAGTATAACTAGATGTACTTTGACGGCAGTGTGCAGTATAAAGGTCCAAATCACCATCATTATCAATGTCCAACCAAACTAAACCATAATTACCTGAATCGTATGGGTCGCTACCAGCATAAGTCAACCCCGGATTAGTGTTTGTGTTGATTAAGGTAGTGGTTAAAGCCATAGTACCAGTATTGTTTTTATAAATTTTCATGTAATCATTATCATCACAAACTGCTAAATCAGCCCAACCGTCATTATCAAAATCACCAAAAGTGATACTTTGAACAAAATAAGATCCAGCTAAAGTTGTTTGAGTTTTAACAATTGTACTTCCTGACCAAGATAATTTAACTAAATACATTGTACCATTTACTCCAGTAGCAACATCTTTCCATCCATTATGGTCAACATCAGCAAGTGCCATTCCCCAAACGTTTGTACCGCCTGTGATTGTACCTAAATTATAACGAGTATATGTTCCACTTTGACTTTGCAAGTCAATTATTAAAACATCTGATTGATCCATTTTAACGATATCGTCAAGACCATCGTTGTTAACGTCAACAACTGAAATTGCGCAACCACTATGTGTTGCAGTGGGAGTTAAGCTGTTCGAATTAGTAAAGCCAAATTGTGCATTGGTGCTAAGTGCTCCGAAAATACAAGCTGATGCAATAACTAACGACTTGTGGAAAGTAGTTTTTACCATGATTACTGTTTTTTGTTTTAATTTTAATTATATTTAGTTTAGAGATGTATAAAGTAAAGCTTTTTATTATGATTTTACAACTTTTTTATAGATTATTTTTGTTCCAGTTGTGATTTTTAAATAATATATCCCTGAAGAAGCAGGTAAATAAAGGCTCATACTTGATTGATAGCCCATATTTGGATGCTGCGATTGAAGTTTTCCATTTGCGTCAAATACTTCTATTGTTTTTATTAAAATTCCATATTCAGAAGCGATAAAAACTCTGCCATCCATTGATATAGTAGGCCATGCACTCACTTCCTGTTTTGATGAATAAGAATTAATTCCTAGAGGTATAAGCACATTGTTTAAGCTATCCTGTGCAACCAATACTGGACTTTGATCAGCAGCATTATACATCGTTTGAAAAGTATTTATTTCAGGGGTGCTATAAGTAAACATATCAGCTACCCATTTCGGTGGCACCGACTGATAATAAACTTTTGATTTAATATTAATATTTCCTACTGCTCCAGCCAAGGGAACTGCAAAATGGACCCAATCCACTCCGCTGCCTTCTAATGCGGAAACTTTATTAAAATCAGCATCGATATCCGCATCAGCTGAAACGATTACTGTATCATAAACCGGAGATAAAGAAGTAAAACCTAAAGGAGGAATCCTATTATCTTTTAGAAGTATAGCTGCACGTTCCAATACAGATGTAAAATTTCCACCTACATCTCCAGGCACTTGTTCATAAATTTGCGGGACATGTGATTGATTGATCGTATTATGATGAATTTCAAAATTTGAATTTTCACCAATTACTCGGTATTGATTATTGAAAATACCGGTTTGAAAAACAGTATCTCCCATTCCGTCAATTACAACAAATTGTAAAACGGCTCTGCGTGATGGATATCCAGAAGGAAATTTATGTCCAGCTTTATTTTTTAGCATTACTTTAAAAAATGCTGTATCAGAAGTAATACTCACTTGTTGCAAATCAAAATCTAACGTTTGCTTTTGCAGCATAGCTTTTGTTGCAACAATAGTAGAGTCGAAACTTTTATCTGGAACATATGCGCCCAAAGCACCTCTATTAGCTTTAATTAAATTGAGCATAAAAACATTTGCTCCAGCAAAAACATGTTGGTTGAAAGGAGAACGTTGAGGTAAACTAGTATTTCCATTTGCTATATGAATCGGGTCAGCCAATTGTGGCATATGGCAAGTTTGACATTTAATGCTGTTTGCAGGGTAATCAGAATTTTTATATTCATGAAAAGTTGCTTGTTCAACAAAATATCCACCTGTATAATTACCAGCCAGATCAACTGACTGAGTGATAAGTGTATGACAAGCGGAACAAACTTTAGCGTCATCCATATGTGGACTATAAACTGGAGTAAGTCCTTCATACAATTGCATTGGTGCAACAAATGGAGCAGTGAATGGGCCGTATTCAACATCATTGGTATCGTAAGGAATAATACCCGAATAAGTATATCCTACAGTTGGAGCAATAGCATGGCAACCACCACAGGATACACCATCTAATCCAAGTGAATCAGTCGCTAAATCGGTTAAGCTGTAAAATGGATTTCCTTTAAATTGAGAAGTATATGCACCCATAGGAGCGTGACAGTCCAGACATTTGTTTTGTATCACTCCAGCATGTCCAGGATTTACAGTAATTTCATGCGTAAGTTTTGCTTTCCAAAATGGATCTTTAGCAGAAAGTGCCATCATGGAACTTTCCCATCTGTCCACCAAATTTACATCTTCTCCAGCTTCGTTTATGTTAGCTACTTGTGCCGAATCGTAACCATGGCAGCCTCTACAGCTAAATGATGGTAAAAAATATTCTCCTGGAGCAATCGGCCCTCTCGTTGGAACTCCATTATAGGAATCTAATTGTGATTGTGTATGAAATTTTTTCGCAGGATTTTTTGATGCTGCAGAGTTCATAAATTTAAACCCAAAAGCAAATCCTACAATTATAAAAAGAATAGTAATTTTTTTGATGCTCATGCATTTTTCTGTTTGTATAACAAATGTAAAGAATAAACATCATAATAAAAAGGAATTAGACGAGGGGTTTATTTGTTGAGATAAAAGGCACTTCGACTACGCTCAGTGTGACTCTGCGGTCAGGCTGAGTGGAGTCGACTACGCTCACCAGAAATTCAGTCGAAGACTTATTAATTGGAAGTACAAATACACTTTATTTGCCAGTTCGTTTTTTAAATTCATTGATTCCTTCATCCATCCAATTTATGTACTCAGGAATTCCTGATTTATATCCTCTAGGAGCGACTAATACTTTTTCGTTATGATCAATTAATACGTACAATGGTTGAGTGCTTGTTTTATACAATGTCTCTTCCATATATTTAAATTTGTCACCAATAGTTGTGATTTCTCTTTCTCTTCCAAACCAAAATACTTTCATATAATCTTTTGGATCCAACTCCGCTTTTTCATCTACAAATAATGAAACCAAAACAACACTATTATTCAAAAGATTCATTACTTGTGGGTCGGGCCAAATATAATCTTCTGTTTTACGACAGTTAGCACATTGTACTCCAGTAAAATCTATCATCAATGGTTTTCCTACTTTTTTTGCATACGCCAATGCATGATCATAATCGTTTTTGAAATGCACAATTCCATTTTTACTTGTATGAATATAAGGAGTAAATTCAGGATCTACATTGGTTGTATGTGAAGTAGTTGAATTGCCTCCAAATCCGTGTGGTGATTCTGAATATTCGTATGCCGGAAGCACACCGCTGAATATTTTTAATGGCGCACCCCATAATCCCGGAATTAAATAAATAGTAATAAATAATGGGATAATAATAATGAATATACGCGCTACCGAAAGATGTTTTACTTCACTATCGTGAGGAGTTTTAAATCCACCCATTAAATAAATAGAGGTCATACCAAAAATAACAATCCATAAAGAAATAAATACTTCGCGATTTAAAATCCCCCAGTTGTATGCAACATCTACATTGGACGCAAATTTTAATGCAAGTGCTAATTCTAAAAATCCTAAAGTAACTTTCACTGTATTTAACCAACCACCGCTTTTCGGCATTGAGTTGAGCATAGAAGGGAAGAAAGCGAACAATCCAAATGGTAAAGCCAATCCAGTCGAAAATCCAAACATGGCCCAAAATGCTCCTGATTTATTTGTGCTTTCTGATGCTGCTACTAAAGCATTTCCAACCATCGGACCAGTACAAGAAAAAGAAACAACTACCAATGCTAAAGCCATAAAAAAGATTCCTGCAAATCCTCCTCTTTCGCCTTGTGCATCAATTTTATTTACAAATTTTGATGGTAAAACAATTTCAAATGCACCTAAAAATGAAGCTGCAAAAACCAATAGCAAAACAAAAATCACAAAATTAAATCCCGGACTAGTTGCAAAAGTATTTAATGCGCCTCCACCCCAAATGGCAGAAATTCCTAATCCTAATGTTACAAAAATGACTACAATAGATAATGCATATAATAGAGCATTTAATTTTCCTTTCGCTTTTGTTTTACTTCTCTTTAAAAAGAAACTCACATTCATTGGAATTAAAGGAAAAACGCAAGGCGTGAACAATGCAGCAAATCCCCATAAAAAACCCGTTAAGAAAATCGACCACCAAACACTTTCTAAAGAAGTATCTTGAACTTCAGATGTTAATTGTGTTGCACTGGCGGTTACGCTTTTTGCTGGTGAATCATTTTTTACTTCTTTGATTTCAGTTATTGCAGTATTTTTTAATGCGTATGCTTTTGCTACAGCTTCCGAATCAATAATAATTGCTCCGATTTCAACTGGAATTAATTTTACTCCTCCCTTCTCACAATCAGCGCTTCCTTTTAATTTAAATTCAAATGGAGTAGCAGGAGGGAAGATGCATTTTTCTTCGGTACAAGCTTGATATTCGTATTTACCTTTTACAACAACATCCTTATTAGCTTTTAATTTTATTTTTTGTTTGAAGGTGACCGTTTTCTCAAAGTAGGAAACTTCCATTTCAAACACTTTATCCATCGCTTTAATTGGTGTCCCTTCTGTAGGTTTTCCAATTGTTTCATATTCGTTGCTTTTGTCGACAAAAATGTTTGCTGGCATCGGACCGTCAGCCCCGCTTTGATTTAAAGAATAAACATGCCAGTGTGTTTCTATTGTTCCAGTGAATTGAATTTCGTATTCGCAATCACTGATTTTTTTTGTAGTGATTTTCCATTTAACTGGATCAACAACTTGTGCCACTGAATGGCTAACAATAAAGATGCTTATAATCAGAAGAAAAAATCTAAAAATGTTTTTCATAAGTAGTGATTTAAATTACTTTTTATTTGAACTGAGGTAAAGATAAAAAAATAGCCCCGATTTTTCGGGGCTATTTTCAAAATATTATTAGTAATTGATAGCCAAATAGTGTTAAAAAAGCAATAAAATCAATCTGTTTAGATGATTTCATATATACGGTGGATCGGAATAACCACTCCTTGCTTTAGGATTACCCTTTTGTCGGTAACACCCCAAACAGTAGTATTCACTTGTTTTATACCTTCCGAATCTTCAAAAATAATTTTAATCTTGTTGTGTTCCAGATTTCCCAACTTTAAAGCTCTATCAAGGTTGAAAAATCGCATTTTTATTTCTTCTTTTGATGTTAGAACATCTGCATCTGGAAACTTTAATCCGCTGATGTTCTCTTTTTCAATCAAAACTGGAGTTGGAGTAGTGTTTGTCATGGCGAGAGCGATTAATTGTTAGTAATAAATCTTTAGACGGACTCTATTGTACGAGCAAATACAGAATCGGTTACAAATTGTGCAAATCTTTTTACGACTTGTTGTTAGGAGTCAGGTCAATTAAGACCTTCATAAATTCATCAGATTTCTGACTGCCAATGCGGTATTTCAGACCATCTTTGTCGGTCAATTCTAAGGCGTCATTACCCTGTGTAAAAAAGCGAATTTTGTTCTTAAAATGAAGATTATAAACAGGCCTGTTGAGCAAATACTTGCTGTATTTTACTTTTTTTACCTCAACTATATTACTAAGTTCAATTTTTACTTTTCTGGATGTCCACAATCCATCCAAAATCAAACTATTTCCAATGATTTTAGTGTGAATATGCAATACAAAGATTAAAATCAAGGAAAGAGCCATTAATATTATGCCCATTAAGAAGAATAGCTGACCCGAATTTTCATCTACTGGCGATGCAGGAATTTCTACCATTGCTACATCTACAGGCTTTGGATTTTCACTCCAATAATATAGTACAAAGCAAAACATGGCCAAAACAGTTCGCCATAGAATCGACCATTTGTTATAGCCGATGTATTGTTTCTCTTCAAAAAGGATTTCCTCTTGCATTGTGCTTCAAAGTTAAGAACTAAACCCGTTCTACAAAATATATTTTCTTCGTTTTGTCTGTTACTTTAAAACGATTATCTAGTCTCAATCCAATAACCCAAACAATCTGATTTTTGGATGTCAATAACCAGGTATTTTCTTTTTCAGAAATAGACATTTTCTTATCAATAAAAAAATCACTCAGCTTCTTTTTGCCTTTCATTCCAAGAGGATAAAAAGCATCTCCTTTTTTCCATTTACGAATTTCTAAAGGAAACTTGATTTTGTCGAAATCAATATTCGCGGAAGCATTTGTAGTTTGCAGTTTATGGTTTTCTGTTTTACTAATGCTCTTGAAATTTAGTTTCAGTTCATCAGCAGTCAAACTCTTCTGACTTTTTTTTATTGGATGATTCCTTTTTTTTTGTCTTGCTATTTGATTCTTGGTAATTGATTCTACAAAAAGAAAATCTCTATCCTTAATCAATCGATGTGTTGCCGAATAAAATTGTTTCCCCGATTGTCCATTTAAACTTTCAATAATTTCATCAACTGTTGCTGAATTAAATCCAAGTGGATATAAAAATTCAAACAAGTAAGGTTCAATCGGGTTTAATTTTTTTAATTCTTTAATAGAAATGCGAATTCCATTTTTATCTTCTGTGATTATTTTTGAACGTTTGTTTCCAATTTCTTTTTTGTAAACCTTTTCAGTATCACTTAATCGTTGAATGTCATCTGCAATTGTTTTATGAATGTTTGGATTCAATTCTTTTAAAAGGGGAATAAGTTTGTGTCGAATTTTATTTCTCAAATATTTATCCGAACCATTGCTACTATCTTCTCTATGTTCTAATTTGTTCTTTTTTGCAAAGACTTCAATTTGATCTTTTCCACTAAACAATAAGGGGCGAATAATAGTATTCTGTTTTGGTAAAATTCCATGCAATCCGGCAATGCCAGTCCCGCGAATTAAGTTGATAAAAAATGTTTCGATAGAATCATCTTGGTGATGAGCGGTTGCAATGTATTTATATTCAAATTGTATTCTGATTTCTTCAAACCATTGATAACGTAATTGTCGTGCAGCAACTTGAATGGATAGTTTATTCTTTTTTGCAAAAGTTGAGGTGTCAAATGAAACGGAATGAAATTGAACTCCATATTTTTCTGCTAACTCTTCTACAAATAATTCATCAGTATCACTTTCTTCTTCTCGTAATTGAAAATTGCAATGTGCAATGCCAAATTTTAATCCAGCTTGATGAAACAATTCACATAATACAATCGAGTCAATTCCTCCACTTACGGTCAATAGAATTGTATCCGTTTTTGAAAACAGTTTTTCTTTTTTAATGTATGTGTTTAATAAATTAAGCATTCGTCAAAGTTACATTTTTAGTTGTCACCCAGAGCGCAGTCGAAGGGTACATTTTCACACACCCTAACCCCTCTCTAGAGGGGAATGCATTTCGCTTACTATAAATAGAACACAAATATTAGTATTTCGTATTTTTCGTATAGATTAGTAATTCGTTGGTGTTTGTAGGACTTCAAACATCGCTTTTGCTTTCAACAAACACTCTTCATACTCTAATTCAGCTACCGCTTTATCTGTTATCGCACTTCCTACCATAAACGATAAATACTTGTTTTCTGAATTATATAAAATACTTCTGATAACCACATTGAAATCAAAATCACCATTTGGAGAAATATATCCAACCGCTCCGGAATATAAACCACGCTTAGTACTTTCATATTCTTCAATAAGTTTCATTGCACTAATTTTCGGAGCTCCAGTCATGGATCCCATCGGAAATAGTGCTTTTAAAATTTCTGTAAAAGTAACGGAGGAATCAATTTCACAACTAACAGTCGAAATCATTTGATGAACTTGTTTGAAAGAATAAATTCCAAACAATTCATCCACACTTACACTTCCTGTTTTTGCGATACGAGAAAAATCATTTCTGACCAAATCCACAATCATTACATTTTCGCTTCTTTCTTTTGTATTGTTTAATAAGTCAGTTTTTAATTGCTCGTCTTCTTTTTTATTATCTGAACGTTTAATAGTTCCTTTAATTGGCTGTGAAATCAAACTTTTAGAGCGTTTTTGCAAAAAGCGTTCTGGACTAGCACACATCAAATAATGTGTTCCGAATTTACAATAGGCAGAAAATGGTGCTCCGGAAATAGCATTTAATTTTTTATAAATATCTGTAGTATTTAATGTAACATTTTCAGCAAAAAATTCTTGACAAAAATTTACTTCATAAATATCTCCTTTGCGAATATGTTCTTTTAATTTTTCTACAGAATGTAAATAAGCAGCTTTTGTGATTTTCGACTGGATTTCAATTTTAATTGAGTAAGACTGCTTTTTTACGATTTCTTCAGAAAAAGCAATTTCAAATGCGTTTTTTGCCTCTTTTTCCGAGACAAAATCATCGTCATAAAAAGCAGAGACAGTCTCATTTTCTATTTGTAGAACTACTTTCGGAGAAAAAAACTGAAGTGTTGGAAAGTGCAGCTTATCTGTATTTGTAGAGTCAAGCTGTTCAATTTCATTTTTTAAATCGTAAGTAATATATCCAAACAACCAGCCTTTTTTTTGATCATAAAATTTCTGTAAATCGGATAATGCATTTTGAGCCTTGTTGTGACAAAGCTCCTGAGTTGCACCAAGAGCAATTAGTTTAGAAGAAGTGATGTGTTTTTTATTGTTATAATTCTCATTCGAATCAAAAATGAAAACTCTATCATATAGCTCATTTAGCGCATCAATATTGATGATTTGAGACTTCGATACAATCGTATAGTTTTGTTTTTTTAGCACGTGTAAAGATAGTTTTTCAATTTCATTTTTTCGAAAATGATTTTTGCCAAAATGGAGGAAGTTCTTAGAGGGCAATTTTTCTCCCACTAGCCAAAAACAGGCTTTTTTACTGGAAAAATAGTTTTTGTATCTCTTTATTAGTAAATGTTTCAAGGCATTTATATGATTTTTATTTCGCAAATAGTTTATGAAAATTCGACACAGAAATTTGTTTAAAAACAGAAAGTTTTCAACAAAGTGGTAAATAGTGGTAAAAAGTGGGAAAATTCTTTTTATTTTTACAGCTTAAAGGAAAAAACCACGATGAATAGCCTATTTGGAGTTTATGAGTGCAATGCTGATGCGAAAGGACGCTTAATGCTTCCTGTTGCCTTTAAGAAGCAACTCACCAAAGAGTTGAAGGCAGGTTTTGTAATGAAGAGAAGCATTTTTAGTAAGTCGCTAGAGCTTTATCCAATGGGCACTTGGAAAGAAATGGTGAAAGAAGTAAACAAGCTAAACAAGTTTGTAAAGAAAAATGTGGAGTTCATTCGAATGTTCAACTACGGTGTTGTGCCAGTTGAATTAGATGTTACAGGACGATTATTGATTTCAAAAGATATGATGTCGTTTGCCGGGATGAACAAAAATATTGTAATGGCAGCAGCTGGTGATCGCATCGAAATCTGGGATAAAAAAGGTTACGAGAAATTTATTAATAGCGGTACTGTAAACTTTGAAAAACTTGCTGAAGATGTAATGGGAGGAATCTCCCCATCAGCTAACGACAACAAAGATGGAGTATCATAATCCAGTTCTTTTAAAAGAATGTATTGAAGGTTTAAACATCAATCCTGCAGGAATATATGTGGATGTGACATTTGGTGGTGGTGGACATTCCCGTGAAATCTTAAAGCATTTAACAACCGGAAGGTTGTACGCTTTTGATCAGGACGATGATGCAGTGAAAAACAAAATCGAAGACGAACGATTTGTACTCATCAAACAAAATTTCAGGTATCTGAAAAACTTTATGAAAATGTACAATGCACTTCCAATTGATGGTTTGTTGGCCGACTTAGGTGTTTCATCACATCAGTTTGATGAAGCAGAAAGAGGATTCTCAATTCGCTTTAATGCGAAGTTGGATATGCGAATGGATCAAAACGGAAAACAAACTGCTGCAGATGTTTTAAATACTTACAGTGAGGAAGAGTTAAAACGAATTTTCAAGTTGTATGGAGAAGTTGATAATGCTGGTTACCTAGCATCCATCATTTTTCACAATAGAAAAGACAAACATATCGACACAGTGAATGATTTGAAAGTGATGATTACAAAATGTGTAAAGAAAGGAAGAGAGAATCAATATTACGCTCAAGTGTTTCAGGCGTTAAGAATAGAAGTGAATAAAGAGTTGGATGTTTTACAAGAATTATTGACACAAAGTTTAGAAGTATTAAAACCAGGAGGAAGATTAGTTGTGATTTCATATCACTCATTAGAAGATAGATTGGTTAAGAATATAATGAGAAGTGGAAAGTTCGAAGGAGAAGTTGAAAAAGATTTTTACGGAAATCAATTAACGCCCTTCAAGCAAATAACAAAAAAACCAATTGTACCTACGGCAGAAGAGAACGAAATAAACAGCAGAGCGAGAAGTGCAAAGTTGAGAGTTGCTGAAAAAAAAGAATAGGCAATTAAGCAGTAAGCAATTAAATCAATTAAAAAATTGCCTACTGCCAATTGCAAAATTGCCAACTGAGAATAATGACAAACAAGTTCAAAGAACAACCAAAAGTAGAAGAGCCAAAATCTCAAAAGCCTGCAAAGGAAAATAAGATGGTGCGCTCGGTTGCTAATGTTGTAAGCGGAAGTTTTCTTTCTAAAGAAACTACTGTGAAGAAATTGCCATTCATTTTCTTTTTGTCATTTCTAGCTGTGTGTTATATAGCAAAAGGATATTACGATGACGATCAAGTGAGAAAATTAAATCGCTTGACAAATGAACTGAAAGAATTACAAACACAATATATCGTTGTAAAAGATTCATTAGTTATAAAAAGCAAACAAACAGAAGTTGCAAAAGCATTAGCTGAACAAGCTACAGGAATAAAGGAGTCGGTGGTGCCTCCTAAGAAAATTTTAGTGCAGACAGTTAAGACAAATTCAAAATTAGATTAAGATCGTTGGAAGTTAAAAAAGACATACTGTGGCGTGTATATCTCATATATTTTTTTATATGCCTCTTCGGTGTCGCTATTATTTACAAAATTTTTATCATACAATTTTCTGAAGGAGAAGAGCTAAGAGCTCAAGCAGAACGATTCTCAACCAAGTTTTTTGATATTGAAGCAGTTCGTGGCAACATCTATGACGCCAACGGAAGTTTATTGGCTACTTCTTTGCCTTATTTTGAAGTTGGAATGGATGTAAATACAGAAGCGATCTCAAAAGATTTTTTCTACGACAATGTTGATTCTCTTTCCGTGTGTTTGGCGAATTTGTTTAAAGACAAAACGTACAAAGAGTACAGAAAATCTTTAGTAAAAGCTCGTAAGAATGGCGACAGATGGGTTGTCCTTCATCGGAATGTTTCTTACACCAATTTACAGAAAATGAAAAAATTCCCGATTCTTCGTAGAGGAAAAAATCGTGGAGGCTTTGTTTATCTGCAAACAAATAAACGTGAACGTCCTTTCCAATTTCTAGCAGCACGTACTATCGGGAAAGTAAATGAAAATGGAACCGGAAAATCTTATGGCCTGGAAGTAGCTTTTGATAGTGTTCTTCAAGGAAAGAGCGGACAACGTTGGATGCAAAAAATTGCCGGAAACGTATGGCGTCCAATCAACGATGACAATGAAATTGATCCAGAAGATGGAAATGATATTGTTTCAACAATTGATATAAATGTTCAAGACGTTGCAGAAAATTCATTGATGAATTCTTTAAAAAAGCATGGTGCTGATCATGGTTGTTTGGTTTTGATGGAAATTAAAACAGGAGAAGTAAAAGCAATTGCCAATTTAAAACGCACAAAGGATTCTTCTTATGTAGAAAACTTAAATTATGCAATAGGTGTTGCAACTGTTCCTGGTTCTACATTCAAGCTTCCTTCATTGGTAGCAGTGATGGAAGATTTTAATGTGAGTCTGAGTGAAATAGTAGACATCGGCAATGGTGTATGTTATTACAGCAACGAGCGAGTAGCAGATTCTCATCCCCCACAAAAAAGTATAATAACTGTTCAAGAAGTATTTGAGTTATCATCCAATGTAGGTGTTACAAAAGTTATTTCACGCTACTATTCAAAAGATCCGCAAAAATATATCGACAGATTATACAAAATGAATTTGAATGATCCTCTGAATTTACCAATTCCAGGAGAAGGCAAGCCATATATTAAAAATAAGAATGATAAAAGTTGGTCGCAAATTTCATTGCAATGGATTAGCTATGGTTATGAAACACGCATTACTCCATTACAAATTTTAAATTTTTATGCAGCAGTTGCAAATGATGGCAAGATGATGCGACCAATGTTTGTAAAGGAAATTCGCAAACGTGGAAAAGCAATTAAAGTTTTTGAACCAGAAGTTATCAATCCTGCCATTTGTTCGAAAGCAACTGTTGCTAAAGCAAGAACAATGATGGAAGGTGTTGTTCTAAACGGTACAGCAAAAAGCTTAGCAGCTGCAGATTATCAAATTGCTGGAAAAACAGGAACTGCACAAATGGGAATGGTGAATGGTAAAATGACTTACCAAGCTTCATTCGTTGGGTATTTTCCAGCTGACAATCCTAAGTATGCTTGTATTGTTGTTGTAAGTGCTCCAAGCGGAGATTCATACTATGGTGGCGCTGTAGCTGGTCCGGTTTTTAAAGATGTGGCTGATAAAGTTTATTCAACGAGCTTAGAAATTCATAAAGAGATAAATCATACTCAACCACAATTTGCATTGAATGCTCCGAAAGTAAAATGTGGTTATCAACCAGATATCGAAAATGTTCTTACAACATTAAAAGTTAGAAACGATTCAAATGATGAAAAGGCAGATTGGGTTTCTTCTTCCAACGATTCACTTTCTGTTTCGCTTTCAACTAGAGATCATGAAGAAATTTTAAAAAAAGGTATTGTCCCAAATTTAATTGGAATGACCGCAAAAGATGTTTTGTATTTATTAGAAAACAATGGAATGAGAGTGAAATTAATTGGAAGTGGCGCTGTGTCATCACAATCATTAACTGCTGGAACATCATTTATTAAAGGCTCACAAATAATATTACAGTTGATTTAGAAAGAAAAAATAATTCAAAATATTCTCTCCCCATTTTGGGAGATTAAGAGGGGCATATGAAGTTATTAAAAGACATATTATATAAAGCAGGAATCATTGAAGTGGTTGGTTCAACCAATGTGGCGATTACTGCATTGACTTTTGATTCACGCAAAATTGAAAAGGATAGTTTGTTTATTGCTGTGAAAGGAACTCAAAATGATGGACATGTATATATCAATGATGTAATCACGAAAGGTGCGATTGGTATTTTGTGTGAAGAGTTTCCTTCTGAAATAAATGATAAAGTAACGTATGTAAAAGTAAAAGATACTTCTGCTGCTTTAGGAATTATCGCTTCTAACTTTTATGACAATCCTTCCGAAAAATTAAAATTGGTAGGAGTTACCGGAACAAATGGTAAAACCACAACTGTAACACTGTTGTTTAATCTTTTTAAAAAATTAGGTTACAAAGTTGGTTTGCTTTCTACTGTAAAAAATCAAATCAACAACGATGTGCAAGCAGCAACTCATACAACTCCAGATGCAATTCAATTGAATGCACTTTTAAAACAGATGGTTGACAAAGGTTGTACACATTGCTTTATGGAAGTGAGCTCACATGCAGTTGTTCAAAATCGTATTGCTGGATTAGTTTTTACAGGTGGAGTTTTTACAAACATTACTCATGACCATTTAGATTATCACAAAACTTTTGATGAATACATCAAAGCAAAAAAACGCTTTTTTGATTTGTTAGGTAATTCTGCTTTTGCATTAACAAATAAAGATGATGCAAATGGTGATGTGATGTTGCAAAATTCTAAAGCATTAAAAAAAACATATTCGCTTCGTTCGATGGCGGATTACAAATGTAAAGTGGTGGAAAACCAATTCAGCGGACTGCTTTTAAATATTGATAATCAAGAAGTGTGGAGCAAATTAATTGGAAGTTTTAATGCTTACAATTTATTAGCTGTTTATGCAACAGCACTTTTATTAAAAGAAGATAAAACAAATGTGCTTACAACATTAAGTTCATTGACATCTGTTGAAGGTCGTTTTCAATATATCCGGACCGATGAAGGCATAATCGGAATTGTTGATTATGCGCACACTCCAGATGCATTGGTAAATGTGTTAAAAACAATTATGGATATCCGTACTGGAAATGAACAAGTGATAACTGTTGTTGGATGCGGTGGAGATAGAGATGCAGCTAAGCGTCCGATGATGGCAAAAATTGCTTGCGACTTAAGCAACAAAGTAATTCTTACTTCAGATAATCCTAGAAGTGAAAATCCTGCAGAAATTATTAAAGAAATGCAAAAAGGTGTAGATGCAGTAAACAATAAAAAAACAATTTCTATTACGGATAGAAACGAAGCTATAAAAACAGCATGCTCTTATGCAAAACGTGGAGACATTATTCTCGTTGCAGGAAAAGGGCATGAGAAGTATCAAGAAATAAAGGGAGTAAAGCATGATTTTGACGACATGCTAGTGCTACAGGAAAATTTAAAATTATTTGAAAAATAGAAATTCATTCTGTTGACAGATAAAAAAAACTATTAGAATATGTTTTATTATTTATTCGATTTTTTAGACAAACAATTTGATGTTCCTGGAGCAGGGGTGTTTCAGTACATCTCATTTAGAGCTGCGATGGCATTGATTGTATCGCTCCTTATTTCATTGGTATTTGGTAAGCGCATAATCAATTTGTTGCACAGAAAGCAAGTAGGAGAAACTGTTCGTGATTTGGGATTAACCGGACAATTAGAGAAAAAAGGAACACCAACAATGGGCGGTTTAATTATTCTTTCAGCAATTGTAGTTCCAACATTATTGTTTGCAAAACTTCATAATGTATACATCATTTTACTGTTGTTGTCAACTGTTTGGTTGGGTGCCATCGGATTTTTAGATGATTATATCAAAGTATTCAAAAAAAATAAAGCTGGCTTAGCAGGAAAATTTAAGGTGCTTGGACAAATTGGAATAGGACTTATTGTTGGAATCACTTTGTATTGTAATGATGAGGTTGTAGTAAAAGAAAAAGTACAGGCAAGCACAACTGTTGAAGTCGTTAATGGAACGCAGCAGATTTCTCAGTTAGCAAAGTATTCTCCCGATGAAACTAAATCGATGAAAACAACCATTCCATTTGTAAAAAATAATGAGTTTGATTATTCATCTGTGCTTTCATTCTTAGGAGACAATTATAAGGATTGGGCTTGGCTCATTTTTATTCCGTTTGTAATTCTTATTGTAACTGCAGTTTCAAACGGAGCGAACATAACCGATGGAATAGATGGATTAGCAACTGGAACCTCTGCAATCATCGGAGTGGTGTTGGGAATTCTTGCATACGTTTCCGGTAACATGGTTTTTGCAGATTATCTGAACATCATGTATATCCCAAATTCTGGTGAGCTGGTAATTTTCATCGCAGCATTTGTTGGAGCATGTGTTGGTTTCTTGTGGTACAACTCTTTTCCTGCACAAGTGTTCATGGGTGATACAGGCAGTTTAGCATTGGGTGGAATAATCGCTGTTTTTGCAATCGCAATTCGTAAAGAACTTCTTATTCCAATTCTATGCGGTGTGTTCTTAGTTGAAAATCTGTCAGTAATGATGCAAGTAGCATACTTCAAAAGAATGAAGAAAAAATTCGGAATTGAGTATGCTCGTGAAAACCGACTTTTAAAAATGGCACCATTACACCATCACTATCAAAAATTAGGAATGCATGAATCAAAAATTGTTTCACGCTTTTGGATTATAGGTATTATGCTAGCGGTGTTAACCATTGTTACACTAAAGTTAAGATAGATGAAACGCTTAGTCATACTTGGCGGTGGCGAGAGTGGTGTTGGTACTGCGGTACTTGCACAAAAAAAAGGATTTGAAGTTTTTCTTTCTGATAAAGGGAAATTAAAAGATAAGTACAAAGACGTTCTTTCAAAATATGGAATCAGGTGGGAAGAAGAAAAACATTCTGAAGACCTGATATTAAATGCAGACGAAGTAGTGAAGAGTCCAGGTATTCCTGATAATGCAGATTTGATTAATGCATTGCACAAAAAAGGAATATCAGTGATATCAGAAATTGAATTTGCAGGAAGATATACCAATGCAAAAAAGATTTGTATCACTGGAAGCAATGGAAAAACAACAACAACTCTGCTAATTTATCACATGATGCAAAAAGCAGGATTAAATGTTGGCTTGGGGGGCAATGTTGGAAAAAGCTTCGCTATGCAAGTAGCAGAAAACGACTTTGATTTTTATGTGTTGGAGTTAAGCAGTTTTCAGTTGGATGGCATGTTTGAGTTTAAAGCAGATATAGCAATTCTTTTAAATATCACTCCAGATCACTTGGATAGATACGATTATAAATTAGAAAATTATGCAGATTCAAAATTTAGAATCATTCAAAATCAAACAGAACTAGATTCATTTATTTATTGCATCGATGATGAAGTAACAATGAAAACGATTACAACAAAAAATATAAAAGCAAATAAATATCCTTTTTCAATTAAACAAGAATTGGAAATAGGGGCATACTTAAAAGAAAACAATCAATTAATAATAAATACAAATAACACTAATCCCTTATTTATGACAATTCAAGAACTAGCATTACAAGGAAAACACAACATCTACAACTCTATGGCGGCAGGTGTTACCGGCAAACTAGTAGAAATCAGGAAAGAAAGTATTCGCGAAAGCCTTTCTGATTTTCATAACATCGATCACCGACTTGAGTTGGTAGGAAATGTTCATGGGATAGAATTTATTAATGATTCAAAAGCAACAAATGTAAACTCTACATGGTATGCTTTAGAAAGCATGAACAATCCTGTTATTCTTATCCTTGGAGGAGTAGATAAAGGAAATGATTATTCAATGCTTACTGATTTAGTCAAATCAAAAGTAAAAGCAATTATTTGTTTGGGAACAGACAATAAAAAAATTATTAAAGCTTTTAATGGTTTGGTGGATACTATTCTTGAAGCAAAGTCTGCAAAAGAAGCAGTTGCTCAATCGTACAAAATTGGTAAAAAGGGAGATACCGTTTTGTTGTCGCCAGCATGCGCAAGTTTTGATATGTTTGAAAATTATGAAGATCGTGGAACTCAATTTAAACAAGCTGTTCGCGCACTTTAAAATTAATTGAGTGTGTTATTTAAAATTTTAAAAGATGACAGATAAAATTCGAAATTATCATGATAAACTAAATCAAGCATTGTTGTCACGCAACCGTGTTCGATCTTCTGAAGATGATCATCAATTGGAATTTGTAGATGAAATAAATGGCATTACATTTATTAACGATTCTAAATCCATTCGTTTAACGGCAACTCGAAATGCATTAGAAGCAATCGAAACATCTGTTATTCTGATAATTGGTGGCGATGATCGCGACAATGATTATTCAGTGATTGCTCAACAGGTAAAACAAAAAGTAGTTGCTGTTGTTTATCTAGGAAATTATAGTGATAAAATTTTGAAATTTTATTCGTCACATAAAATGCTATTTGGGAAAGCATCAACAATAAAAGAAGCTGTTCAAATAGCCGTTGCTTATTCATTGTCGAGGGTTGTTGTGTTGTTCTCGCCTGGATGTCCGAGTTATCATTCGTATGATAATTACAAGAATAGAGGGAATGAGTTTAAGGAGGTTGTTAAAAATTTAAAAAAATAAAAATCTAAGCCTTCCCAAATGGGGAGGTTGGAGGGGTATGAATTTATTTAAATACATAAAAGGAGATAAAGTTATTTGGACAGTAGTTGTGCTGCTATCCTTATTATCTATTTTGGTTGTGTATAGTTCTGTAGTCGCTTTAGCATATCGATATAAAAATGGTGATACGGCTTCTTATTTGATTAAACATATTTGTATTGTTGGTACGGGAATCTTTTTAATGTATTTAATTCATAAAGTAAAGTATTCCTATTTTTCAAGAATATCACAAATAGCAGTATTCATAGCAGCTCCGTTATTATTATATACTTTATTAAATGGTGTAAGCGCAGGAGAAGCTTCACGTTGGCTAGCTATTCCAGGAACATCACTAACATTTCAAACTTCTGATTTTGCAAAACTTGCTTTAATCGCATATGTTGCAAGGGTGCTTTCTATCAAGCAAGATGTTATAAAAGATTTTAAACAAGGATTTTTACCCATTATTATTCCAGTAGTTGTAATTTGTGGATTGATTTTTCCTGCAAACTTTTCTACAGCAGCTTTACTTTTTTTAACCTGTTTGGTTTTAATGTTTGTTGGTCGAATGAATGCAAAACACCTTTGGTTGCTAATTGCATCAGGAGTTGTTCTCGGTGCATTATTTGTTGCTCTAATCTGGAATTTTCCAGATGCAACAAAACGTTCAAGGACTTGGAAAGCACGTATCGAAAATTTTATTAATGGTGACAGCGAAAGTAATTTTCAGGCAGAGCAAGCCAAAATAGCTATAGCTAGAGGCATTGTTCCACAAGGTCCAGGAAATAGTATTTCTAGAAACTTTTTACCCCAGGCATCTTCCGATTTTATTTTTGCAATTCTTATAGAAGAGTGGGGATTAATAACAGCTGTCATAATTGTGTTCTTATATATCGTATTGCTCTTTCGAGGTGTACGAATTGCTAATAAAAGTGAACGAACCTTTGGTAGTTTGCTCGCCATTGGATTAACATTTAGTTTGGTCTTTCAAGCAATGATAAATATGGCTGTCGCAGTGAATTTATTTCCAGTTACTGGACAACCACTTCCATTGATAAGTATGGGAGGAACATCAATTTGGTTTACTAGCATTTCAATTGGAATTATTTTAAGTGTGAGTAGAGAAACAGAAATTTCTCAGGAAGGAGACGAACTTGCAACCACTTAGAATTATAGTTAGTGGAGGAGGAACGGGCGGACATATTTTTCCTGCCATAGCTATTGCAAATGCAATAAAGAGTTTACGTCCCGATACCGAATTTTTATTTGTTGGTGCAGAAGGTAAAATGGAAATGGAAAAAGTTCCTGCTGCAGGATATAAAATTGAAGGACTTTGGATTTCAGGTTTTCAAAGAAAATTATCAATGTCGAACTTAGCTTTCCCTTTTAAAGTGATTAGTAGTTTGATGAAAGCAAAAAAAATATTGAAATCGTTTAAACCCGATGCTGTTATTGGAACAGGTGGATTTGCAAGCGGACCAATGTTGCAAGTTGCGGCAAAAAACGGGGTTGCAACATTGGTGCAAGAGCAGAATTCATATCCAGGAATAACAAATAAAATACTTTCTAAAAAAGTAGACAGAATTTGTGTTGCTTACTCCGGAATGGAAAAATATTTTCCTAAAGAAAAAATTCTGTTGACAGGAAATCCTGTTCGACAAGATATTTTAATTCTCGATGGAAAAAAAGAAAGAGGATTGGAATATTTTGGATTGAGTGCAGAAAAAAAAGTCATTCTTGTGATTGGTGGAAGTCTGGGTGCAAGAACAATAAATGAAAGTATCATCAAATGTTTGGAAACATTTTCAAAGAATAATATACAGCTCATTTGGCAGACTGGGAAAGGATTTTATGGAACTGCAAAAAATGCTGTGTCACAATATAATGCAAAAGGAATAAAAGCATACGACTTTATTCAAAAGATGGATTACGCTTATGCGGTTTCTGATTTGGTGATCTCAAGAGCAGGAGCAAGTTCGGTTTCGGAATTGTGTTTGGTGCAAAAACCTTGCATTTTAATTCCTTCACCCAATGTTGCTGAAGACCATCAAACAAAAAATGCTATGGCATTGGTAACCTATAATGCAGCTGTTATTTTAAAAGATGTGGATTCACGTGAGCAATTGTGCAAGCAAACAATGGATTTAATAAATGATTCGGAACAATGTTTTAAGCTTTCTGAGAATATTGGAAAACTAGCTTTTCAGGATTCAGCAATTGTCATTGCTAATGAAGTATTGAGTTTGATAAATAAAAAGAAGTAAATGGAGTTGAATAAAATTCATAGTGTGTATTTTCTTGGTATTGGCGGTATCGGCATGAGTGCGCTTGCTCGTTACTTTAATGCAATGGGGAAAAGAGTAGCAGGCTATGATAAAACTTCAACCAAACTTACCGATGAATTAATTGCTGAGGGAATAGACATTCATTTCGAAGATCACATCAGAAATATTCCAAAATATTTTAAAGAATTACCTTATGATACAGATAACATCTTAATTGTTTTTACACCTGCCGTTCCACTTGACCACAGCGAGTATGTATTTTTTAATTTAAATGGGTTTAACATTAAAAAAAGAGCTGAAGTATTGGGGATGATTACACAATCTGCACATACTATCGCTGTGGCCGGAACGCATGGCAAAACAACAACTTCATCATTAATAGCACACATTCTAAAATCTGCAGGATTGGATCCATCCGCCTTTTTAGGAGGAATCACTCAAAATTATAATACGAATTTATTGTTGAGCTCAAGTTTGAAATCCAACAACCAGCCACCAACCACCAATAACTATATTGTAGTGGAAGCAGATGAATACGATCGTTCTTTCTTAACGCTTTATCCAGAAATTGCTGTTATTACTTCTGTGGATGCTGATCATCTCGATATTTACGGAGACAAAAATCATGTGGAAGAATCTTTTTCACTATTTGCAAAACAAGTGAAATCAAAATTGATTTTGAAGAAAAGTATTGTCGGAAAAGTGAATGCTGAGCTAACACCAATCACTTATGCTGTGAATGATGAGTCGGCTGACTATTTTGCAAAAGATATTAAAATCGAAAACGGATTTTATAAATATACAGTAGTAACACCAGTTGCAGTATATGACAATATCATAATGGGTTTACCAGGTCTTCACAATGTGGAAAATTCTGTTGCTGCAGTTGCAATTGTTTGTGAACTTAATATTTCAGAAGACATTATTCGAAATGCATTGGCTTCATTTAAAGGAGTGAAGAGAAGATTTGATTATCATATCAAAACTGATAAATTAATTTTTATTGATGACTATGCACATCATCCGGAAGAATTAAAAGCAGCAATTAGCTCTGCAAAAGAAATGTACCCTGGAAAAAAAATAACAGGAATATTTCAACCTCATTTGTTTTCACGCACTCGTGATTTTGCAGATGATTTTGCTAGAAGTTTGGACTTGTTAGATGAATGCATTTTAATGGAAATATATCCTGCACGCGAATTACCAATTGAAGGTGTTTCTTCTCAAATGCTTTTAAACAAAATGAAATCTTCTAACAAAAGTATTTGTCAGAAAAATGATTTGATTGAAGAAGTTAGTAAAAGAGATATTGAAGTATTAATGACAATGGGTGCGGGCGACATTGATACGTTTGTTGAATCAATAAAAAATGAATTACTAAGCATTGAAAAAATTTAAAAAAATATTATTTATTTCATTGTGGGTAAGTCTTGTTGTGGGCCTGCTTATAACAATGGGTTTTGTTAATAAACAACAAGATGCATTATTGTGCAGCGCATTAAATGTTTCAGTTAATCAAGATGATGATTTATATTTTTTAGATAAGCTTGATATTGTTCAATTGATAAAAGATAGAGGAGATTCAATTGTTGGTCAGCCAAAAGCAACAGTAAATGTTTCTGAAATAGAAAAAGCATTAAACAGCCATGCCGATATTGCAAATGCAGAAGTGTATATGTCTATTAATGGTGAAGTGAAAGTTGAAGTGAAGCAACGCAAACCTGCTGTGCGAGTAATCAATTTGGATGGAGATAGTTATTATATAGATAATGAAGGAAAATTTATGCCGCTATCAAATAAGTATACTGCAAAAGTTTTGATAGCAAATGGAATAATGTCGGAACCTTTTATCAAAAGGTATACGTATTCAATTGCTGATATTGGGAAAGATAGTTTGCTGAATACAACTAGTATGTTGGATGAAATTTATGCAATGGCAAATTATATTAATGCTGATAAATTTTGGAGCTCACAAATTCAACAAATTTATATTAATAAAGATAGAGATATGGAAATAGTGCCAATTGTTGGAGATCAAAAAATAATATTTGGCGACACTACATTTATGGACGAAAAATTTAAAAAACTTTTAACGTTCTACCAGCAAGGCCTAAATACAACAGGTTGGTGGGACAAATACTCAACCATCAATTTAAAATTTAAAAATCAAATCGTTTGTACTAAAAAATAAATTATAATTATTATAACATGGAACCATCAGAAATTGCAGTAGGATTAGATATCGGGACAACAAAAATTGTAGCCATCGTTGGCCGCAGAAATGAATTCGGAAAAATTGAAATTCTTGGAATGGGAAAATCCGAATCTTTCGGAGTTGCAAGAGGAGTAGTTCAAAACATCGACCAAACGGTACAGTCTATTAGGACAGCAGTTGAAGAAGCAGAAGCAAAATCAGGAGTCGACATTAAAGTCGTGAATGTCGGTATTGCTGGTCAGCATATAAGAAGTATGCAACATCGTGGAATAAAAACTCGTGCAAGTATTGAGCAAGAAATTTCTCAAAACGATATTGATTCATTAATTGATGATATGTATAAATTAATGATGGCTCCAGGAGAAGAAATTATTCATGTTTTGCCTCAAGAATATATTATCGATAACGAATCTGGAATTAAAAATCCGATTGGAATGTCGGGAATTCGTTTGGAAGCAAATTTTCATATCATTACTGGACAAATTGCTGCAGCTCGAAATATTTATAAATGTGTACAAAAAGCAGGATTGGAGGTTTCTGAATTAACATTGGAACCTCTTGCTTCTGCAGATGCTGTTTTAAGTAATGAAGAAAAAGAAGCAGGAGTTGTATTAGTTGATATTGGTGGTGGAACAACGGATGTGGCTATTTTTCAAGATGGAATTATTCGTCATACTGCCGTTATCCCTTTTGGTGGAAATGTAATTACTGAAGATGTAAAAGAAGGTTGTACGATTATTAAAAGTCAAGCTGAACTTTTGAAAATGAAATTCGGTTCAGCTTTAGCGAGTGAAAATCAAGAAAATGAAATTGTTTCTATACCTGGATTGAGAGGTCGTGCACACAAAGAAATTTCTGTTCGCAATTTATCTGCAATTATTCAAGCACGTATGGAAGAAATTGTTGAGCACGTGTATTATGAAATCAAACATTCGGGTTATGAGAAAAAATTAATTGCAGGAATTGTCGTTACAGGTGGTGGAGCGCAATTAAAACATGTTTCTCAATTGATTGAATATATAACAGGAATGGACACGCGAGTTGGCTATCCAAACGAACATTTGGCTAAAGGAAGTGAAGATGTTACGAGTCCGTTATTTGCCACTTCAGTTGGTTTGGTAATGAAAGGTTTGCAGACTTTAGATAAGCAAAACAAAAAAATGGTATCATCTACTGGTGAAAAAGGAGGAATAAAAGGACATTCTAGAGAAAAAACATCTGGATTTTTTGATAAGCTGAAAAGTTTCTTTGATGAGGATGCTGCTCAGAAGTAGAGTCCTTCTCCTTGCTTCAAGGAGAAGGATTTAGGATGAGGTAATAGGGGGAAAACCATATAGAAATTAACACGTCATAGTTAGTAACTATGAAGCTGAGCGTTAAATCTACATTAAAAAAAGTCCCAATTTTATGCAGAATAAAACTAGCACGGGTTAAAACCTAACAATATCAAACGTTTTAAATAAAAACAAAATGATGAAATTTGATTTACCAAAAGAAAACTCCTCAATTATAAAGGTAATTGGAGTAGGTGGTGGCGGAAGTAACGCTGTAAACCACATGTACAAACAAGGCATCAAAGGTGTTGATTTTATTGTGTGTAATACCGACCAACAGGCATTGGACATGAGTCCAGTTCCATTAAGAATAGTTTTAGGTGCAAGTTTAACAAAAGGTCGCGGTGCTGGATCTTTACCAGAAGTTGGTAAAAATGCTGCAATCGAAAATATAGAAGAAGTAAAAGCACTTTTAGCTAATAATACCGAAATGGTATTTATTACTGCTGGATTAGGTGGTGGAACAGGAACAGGTGCGGCTCCAATTATCGCGAAAGCAGCTAAAGAGATGGGAATTTTAACAGTAGGTATCGTTACTATTCCTTTCGGATTTGAAGGTAAAAAACGTAAAGCACAAGCAGATGCTGGTTTAGAAGCGTTAAAAGCAAATGTGGATACTTTACTAGTTATCAGCAATGATAAATTACGTGAGATTTATGGTAATTTAAAAGTAACAGAAGCTTTCGGTCATGCCGATGATATTTTAGCAACTGCTGCAAAAGGTATTGCTGATATTATTACAACAACATTACAAATCAATACCGATATCAACGATGTTAAAACGGTAATGAAAGAAAGTGGTGTTGCAATTATGGGTTCTGCAATGGCAAGTGGTGAACAACGTTCTTTACGTGCTGTTGAGCAAGCAATGTCTTCTCCTTTATTAAACGATAGCAACATCAAAGGTGCTCGTTATGTGTTGGTGAATGTTACTTGTGGTGAAGACGAAATCACAATGGATGAATTTGGAGAAATTACAGATTATATTCAAGATGCTGCTGGAATGTCTGCAGAGGTTATCAAAGGATATGGTGTTGATCCTTCATTAGGTGATAAAGTAAATGTAACAATCATCGCTACTGGATTTAATTCTAAAGCAGATGTTGGAATTCAAATTGAAAAAGCTCCAGCTAAAAAAGTATTCTCTTTAATGGATGATGTTAAAGTTGAACTTTCTCCTGTTGCAGAACTTGTTACTCCTAAAGTAGAAGAAATTACATTGAAGCCAATGGAAATGACTTCATACTTCAAATATGACACTTCAACTCCGCTCAGTGTGACAACAACAACTCCTGTTGCGGAAATTTTTCCACTTGTGACAACGGAAGTAGTAGAAGAAGTAAAAGCGGAAGACACTTCGACTGCGCTAAGTTTGACAAATTCATTTGTTAACGAGGTGGTTGCAGAGGAAACTTCCATGTTCGTGAATGAAACAGAAGAAACTTATGTAGATGAAAATCCTATTATCGTTAATGAGATTATAGCTGAAGAAATACCAATTATAGTAAATGAAGTTGTTGCAGAAGAAACTCCAATCATTGTTAATTCAATAATTGCAGAAGTAGTAGAGTCGGTTGCAAATATAAATGAGTTTGTAGAAGAAGAAGTCCTTTTTGTTAATGAAGTAATTGCTGACAATTCGACTACGCTAAGTGTTACAGAATCTGAGGTAGTTAATGAAGTTGTAGCCGAAGAAGCTCCAATCATTATAAATGAAATTGTAGCTGAAGAGACAAGTGTTGTTAACGAAATTGTAGCTGAAGAAGTTGTTTCAATTGTGAGTGAAGTGAAAGAAGAAGTTGTTGAATCAATTTTTGAAATAGAAGAAGTAAAAAAACCAGTAATATATGAATTTGAAATCAAGAGTAGAGTAGTTGCTTCTGAAGAGTCTACTATTGAAAGTAAAATAGAAGAGCATGTTGCGAAAGCTGAACCAGTAATTCAAGCAAAAGAAGAAAACACAATTGTTGCAAAAGTTCAAAACGATGAGCAAATTAAAAAAGCGCAAGACCGTGTTGCTAAATTAAAAGAGTTAAGTTTTAAATTAAAGTCTCCAAATGGTTTATCTGAATTAGAGAATGAGCCAGCATACAAAAGAAGAAACATTAATTTAGATTCTACACCACATTCTTCTGAATCACAAGTGTCTCGTTATACTTTATCAGAAAATGAAGACAAGAAAGTTGAGATTAAACCAAACAATTCTTTTTTACACGATAACGTAGATTAATCAATAAAGAAGTAAATACAAAAAAATCCCCCATGTCTATCGCGTGGGGGATTTTTTTTTGTATTAAAATCGGGATATGAGGAGTTGTAAAAAAAGCCTAACTTTAGACTTTAAAACTTTAAACTTTGAACTAAAAATGGCTTTAGAAGAAAAAATAAATGCAGACATTAAATCTGCGATGTTAGCGAGGGAAGCTTCCAAATTAGATGCATTGCGTGCAATCAAATCAGCAATACTATTATTAAAGACTTCTCCTGAAGGATTGAATGATGATACAGAAATGAAAGCGTTGCTTAAGATGGTGAAACAACGTAAAGAAACGGCTGATCTATACATTACTCAAAATCGTAAGGATTTAGCAGATGTGGAATTAGCACAAGCAGCTGTAATAGAAGTTTATCTTCCACAACAAATGAGTGAAGAGGATATTAAAGCTGAAGTAGCAAAAATTATTACTGCTGTTGGCGCAACTTCTCCTGCTGATATGGGGAAAGTAATGGGTGCTGCATCAAAACAATTAGCTGGAAAAGCGGATGGTAAATTGATTTCTGGTATTGTAAAGGAGCTGTTGAGTAAATAGTAATCGCCCTTCGACTCCGCTCAGGGTTACGGTTGAGTTGTCACCCTGAGCGTAGTAGAAGGGCGTTATCCGTAAAAGTTGTATAGCAACCTTACAAAGGAAACTGCAATCCTAAAACCAATATATTCTCAAACGTCCAGAAATGATGTTTGGCTTTTCCTTCTCCTAAAACAAGTACATCTGTATAGTTTGCCCAAGCTCCTTTGGCAGTATATTCTAAATAAATATATTTATAAACATCGTAACGCAAACCTGCTTCAACGCCCATACAATATCCAGCTACATGGAATTTATTATTTAATGGTACACCAAAAAGTATAACATCAGTTCTCGGAATAACCGGACCAGCACCAATTTTTGCAACACCACTTACCCAATGCTTTTTATTTTTAGAAACAAACAATCGTTGACGCTTTACAAAGTTCAACATCAAAAAATTCGCTCCGTCAGAATGTTCAAAGTGCAAAAATGTGTTAGGATCAATTAAAGTATCTTGGTCAATTGTTTGTCCGTGAATCGTTCCTGTAACACGTAATGTTTGGTAATCATCCATGATATATTTAACGTGATCAAAATTAATTTCAATTCCAAAGTCTTTTTTGTCGTTGAAAAAATATCCTATACGATAAACATATTGTGGAATGGTTAGATCGGTTCTTAATATATCTTTAAATCCGGGGCGATCATGAGCTTTTGCATCATAAACAGTAAAGTCATACGATTTTGGTTGTGATTTTTGAGCATCATAATCAGTGGTGGTGTTTGTAAAATGAATATCACTTTTTGAAAAATAATCTCTGCCATATCCCCATGAAAAATAAAATGTTCCTTTTCCAACTTTTGATTGTGATGGACAATCACAAATTTCATTTTTTTCCTGAGAAAATAAATTTTCAGAACAACATAAAAGGATTAAGATTCCAATTGAAAAATATTTTCTCATTGATTTTTATTTTTTTTATTCGTAAACCCTATAAGCAATAAAACTGCCCAAGGCATGTAAAACGGACTAAGTGTTCTAAAGGAAACAGAGGCAACAAAGAATAATAGCAAAGAGATAGATGTTGTTACTCCCATTCCTATTAATCCTATTTTAACCAGTCGACTCATTTAATTTAAATATGCACAAAGGTAATTAAATCAATTTTATAGTTTATTAGAATTTTTTTCCTTCTCCATTTGGAGAAGGTGTCCCGCTTTTAGCGGGACGGATGAGGCCATAAAAAAACCCAGACGATAAATGTCTGGGTTTTATATTTTAATGATAATAATATTACATCATGCCACCCATGCCACCCATTCCTCCTGGATTACCCATTGGTGCAGGATTTTCTTCTTTTTGTTCCGCTAAAACACATTCTGTAGTCAATAGCATAGCAGCAATAGATGCAGCATTTTCTAGTGCAATACGTGAAACTTTAGTTGGATCAATTACGCCAGCAGCATATAGATTTTCATATTTATCTGTACGAGCATTATAACCATAATCACCTTTTCCTTCACGAACTTTTTGAACAATTACCGCACCTTCTAAACCTGCATTTGCCACAATCTGACGCAATGGTTCTTCGATAGCACGAATTACAATTGCAATTCCTGTAGTTTCATCTTGGTTAGCCCCTTTTAATTTTTCTAAACCATCAATTGCTCTAATATATGCAACTCCACCTCCTGGTACAATCCCTTCTTCAACTGCTGCGCGTGTTGCTGCCAAAGCATCATCTACACGGTCTTTCTTTTCTTTCATCTCCACTTCAGTAGCTGCTCCAACATACAATACTGCAACTCCACCAGCTAATTTCGCTAAACGTTCTTGCAATTTTTCTCTATCATAATCAGATGTTGTTGTTTCAATTTGTGCTTTAATTTGATTCACTCGAGAAACGATATCTGCTTTTTTACCCTTTCCTCCAACAACGGTTGTATTGTCTTTGTCAATGGTAATTTTTTCAGCGCTTCCCAACATATTCAATTCAGCATTTTCTAATTTGTAACCTCTTTCTTCTGAAATTAAAGTTCCACCAGTTAAAATTGCTAAATCTTCCAACATTGCTTTTCTTCTGTCGCCAAATCCTGGAGCTTTCACTGCACAGATTTTTAATGAACCACGAATTTTATTTACAACTAGTGTTGACAATGCTTCACTATCAACATCTTCAGCAATAATTAAAATTGGTCTTCCTGTTTGAACTGCTTTTTCCAATACAGGAAGCAATTCTTTCATAATAGAAATTTTCTTATCAGTGATTAAGATAAGTGGATTTTCTAAAACAGTTTCCATCTTATCTACATCAGTAACAAAATAAGCAGAGATATAACCTCTGTCGAATTGCATTCCTTCAACTACTTCAACAGTTGTTTCGGTTCCTTTTGCTTCTTCAACAGTGATAACACCTTCTTTTTTCACACGCTTCATTGCTTCTGCAATTAATTTTCCAATTGCATTATCATTGTTAGCAGAAATAGTTGCTACTTGTTCAATTTTTTTATTGTCGTTACCAACTTCTACAGATTGTTTTTGAAGATTTTCAACAACAGCTAAAACCGCTTTGTCAATTCCTCTTTTTAAATCCATTGGATTAGCACCAGCTGCAACGTTTTTTAATCCAGCGGTTACAATTGCTTGAGCAAGTACAGTTGCTGTTGTTGTTCCATCTCCTGCAGCATCTGCAGTTTTAGAAGCAACTTCTTTCAACATTTGAGCTCCCATGTTTTCTACTGCATCTTTCAATTCAATTTCTTTTGCAACAGTAACACCATCTTTTGTAATTGTTGGAGCACCAAATTTTCTATCTATAATTACATTTCTTCCTTTCGGTCCTAATGTTACTTTTACTGCGTTTGCTAATGCATCAACTCCTCTTTTTAGTTTGTCTCGTGCATCTACATTGAAAAAAATATCTTTTGCCATTTTCGTTTATGTTTATTGGTTAATTAGTTAATTGGTTAAATTGGGTCGTCACCCTGAGCGTAGTCGAAGGGCACTATTCGTGACCTAAACGATTGCGAAGATATCACTCTCACGCATTATTAAAAGATCTTTGCCTTCTACCTGAACTTCAGTTCCTGCATATTTTCCATACAGTACTGTATCTCCAACTTTTACCTCAGGTTTGTTTCCTTTTTCATCTTTATCACTTACTGCAATTACAATTCCTCTCTGAGGTTTTTCTTTTGCTGTATCTGGAATAATAATTCCACTAGCAGTCTTTTCTTCTGCAGCAGCTGCTTCAACAACTACTCTGTTTTGAGTCCCAGCTACTGGCTTGATGTTTACTTTTGAACTTGTCTTTGCCATCTTATATTCTATTTATTAGTTTAACTTATGTTTTAAATTTTGTGTTTTCGGATAGTCAGAAATTATACCAAATGCTTATTATTGTTTAATTGCGACAATTTTGCAGACTCGAAATGCACATCAACAAAAAATGTCAGAAATATGAACTGGTTTCTGACATTTTTAAAATATGTTTTACATAATTATTTTGGACTAGGAGCAGGTGCAGGTGATGGTGTAATAGGAGCTACATTACTTTCTGGTGCAGCAGGTGTTACGTCTTCAGCAGCTTTCTGACGAGTTACTGATTCTGTTCCCGTTCCTCTTGTTACTCCATCCGATGTATTTGTAAATGATGTAGACATTACACTTAAAATTAATAGCAATGCTGCTAAAGTCCATGTAGCTTTTTCTAAAAAATCGGCCGTTTTGCGAACTCCCATTACTTGATTAGAAGATGCAAATGATGACGCTAATCCACCACCTTTTGAATTTTGTACTAAAACCACTAAGATTAAAAGTATACAAACTACTATAATTAAAATTGAAATAATTGATGAGCCCATTGTAAATTATTGCTTTTGTTGATTAATTAATTTCCTCAAATTTTTTATTTGGGATGCAAAGTAAAGTCTTTTTTCTGGATATTTCAAGCGTAAATTTTCATAAGCCTTAATTGCTTTGGCATAATTACCTTGTAAAACGTAGATTTTAGCTAGTGTTTCACTCACAAAAGTGATGTCTTCAGCCACACTTTGCTTAGCCATGTTCACTGGACTGAAAAATTCGGTTTTTGGGCGATTAAGCTTTGGCTCATCGCGTATAAATTTATCAATTAATTCGAACGGACTAAGTTGATTATCAGTGTTTTCTGATTCTAGCTCTTCCTTTGTATCTTCGTTAGTTGCTGTCCTTGTATTTACATGTTTTAACCAATCTGTGAATGAAAGCGAATCTATGTCAACATCCTCATTTGTCAAACCGAGCGTAATCGAAGTATCAGTTATTGACTCTGGAATATTAAGTACAAAATTCGATTCAACAGTCTCTTGTTTTTCTTCAGATGCATTAATTAAAGGAGTGGATAAAATTTCAATTTCAACACTTGCGTCTATAATTTCATTTAAATATCCTGTCTCTAATTGATCTCTTACTTCTAAGGCTGCAACTTCTGAGGATTCAGTCTTTTCTGTCACGCTGAGCGGAGTGGAAATGTTTTCTTCTTCAATTTCAGGGGTAACAGGTGTTTTCGTCACACTGACCGGAGTGTAAGTGTCTGTAACTATTACCTCTTCTGTAACAACTGGCTGAATTTTTTGTTCCTCAACTTCTTCTCTGATTAAATTAATAACTGCTTCTTCAATTTTCTTTTCTTCAATCTGATTGATAGTGTCAGGAATTTTTACTGCTTCAATTTCTTGCTGTTTTGTAATTAAACGGTGCAGTATTTTTCTATCGGTAGCATAAGCAGCCGTTACTCGTAGTTGATTGTTATAATGAATGCTATTAATATTGTGTAAGCTCTTTGCATAAAGCAAATGAGCCGTTTGGAAATAAGGAAAATTCTTCAACAATTCAGCAAGCAAAACGCTATCATTCCCCGAAATTTTTTCCGGAGTTTCTACGTATGATATGAATTGTACTTTGTTCATTTTATATAAAAAATTTCTTCCGCTTCCGCTTCCCTTCCTTCTCCATATTGGAGAAGGTGTCCCGCTATAAGCGGGACGGATGAGGTTACCAGTTATTTAATGCTCTGTTAAAAATATCTTGCACCAATTGCTCATTAATTTCTCTTGTTAATTGATCTTCAATTGATGCAATATTTTGATCACTTGTATAATCTGCATAACGAGAAAACGATTGCTCAAAATTTTTCTTCTCATCAAACATACAAGTATATTTTACATTTACAGTTATTGTTAATCTGTTTAATGCAGCTTGATCCGTACTTTGAATGGCAATTGGTCCGGTTGTGTAATTTGAAACACTTCCTTCAAAACTTAAATCTCCGCCTTTATTTACTAAAGATAAACGAGTTTGCGAACTTAATTTATCTTTTAATGCTTCCGTAAAAGCCTGACTCAAAGTTGGAGGAGCCAGTGATGCATTGTTTTGAAAATATTGAACAGAAACTGTTTTCGCTTCTGGTGGAACACTTCCTCCTGTAAAAGAATAATGAATTTTGCAACCACTAGAAAAGGTAAAAGTCAAAAGAGCAAAAGTCAAAAGAATGTTGTTGAAAACAATCGTTCTGATTTTGAAATGATGTCTATTTATTTGAAATTTTAAATTCAATTTTTGAATTTTACCTTTTATTTTTGACTTTTGACTTTCTCTCTTTTAACTTACTTTATTCCGTATTCATTAATCTTTCGATACAATGTTCTTTCAGAAATTCCCAATTCTTTTGCAGCATTTTTACGTTTTCCTTTATGTTTTGTCAAAGCTTTTTTAATCATTTCTTCTTCAATTTCCTGAAGCGATAATGATTCTTCTATTGCTTCAGTAACTGGAATTTGATTTTGTATAATTGGAGTAGTGGAATTATATCCCAATTGAATTGCTGTTTCTGGTGTTCCAACATCTTGAAATAATTTTTTAATCAACTGAGCGTTTTCTGGAGGAAAATCTTGATTCAATTCATTGTCATTTTCTATTAAATCAACAACAATTTTTTTCAAATCCATCATTTCTTTTTTCATATCGAATAATACTTTATACAAAATATCACGTTCGCTAAAATCATTTCCTGCTGTTGTAGTGCTCGCCAATACTGGAAGTTGAGAGGTTTGATGAATGGGTAAATATTTTATCATCGTATCTGAAGTGATATCGCGATTTTTTTCAATCACGGAAATTTGTTCTGTAATATTTTTTAACTGACGAATGTTTCCTTGCCAATAATAGTTTGTTAAAATTTGTTCAGCTGCAGCATCTAATTTGATAGTAGGCATTCTATATTTTGCTGAAAAATCAGAAGCAAATTTTCTGAACAATAAATGAATATCTTGTCTGCGTTCACGCAATGGAGGAACAACAATTGGAACAGTATTTAATCGATAATATAAATCCTCTCTGAATTTTCCTTTTTCAATGGCTTGCTGAACATTTACATTTGTTGCAGCAACTACACGAACATCTGTTTTTAAAACTTTTGATGAACCAACTTTAATAAATTCTCCGCTTTCTATAACTCGAAGCAAACGTGCTTGCGTTGCAATCGGCATTTCGGCTACTTCATCTAAAAATATTGTTCCACCATTTGCCACTTCAAAATATCCTTTTCGTGCTTCATGTGCTCCGGTAAAAGATCCTTTTTCATGGCCAAATAATTCCGAATCAATTGTTCCTTCTGGAATTGCACCGCAGTTTACGGCAATGTATTGTCCATGTTTACGGGCACTTAATGCATGAATAATTTGCGGAAAAACTTCTTTTCCCGTTCCGCTTTCTCCGGTAATTAAAACCGTTAAATCGGTTGGCGCCACTTGCATTGCAATGTCGATTGCTCTATCCAAAAGTGATGAGCTCCCAATAATTCCAAATCTATTTTTTATCTCTTGAACTGTCATTTTAAACTGCTTTACCGATTAACGTTCCACCTGTACAATTATCCGCCAACACATTTACATAATCTCCTTTTTTATAATTTTCTTTCGGAAAAACAACCACACAATTTTGTGAATTTCTTCCGAATAATTCTTCTTTCGATTTTTTAGAAGTTCCTTCAACCAATACTCTGTGCACTTTTCCAACTCCTGCTTTTGTTCTAATTGCTGAATGCTTTAATTGTAATTCAACAATCTCAGCCAATCTTCTGCTTTTAATTTCTGCAGTAACATCATCTGGATATTTTCTTTCTGCCAATGTTTTTGGACGTTCACTATACGCAAACATGTAGCCAAAATCATATTTGACAGCTTCCATTAACGATAAAGTATCTTGATGTTCTTCTTCCGTCTCTGAACAAAATCCAGAAATAATATCCATGGAAATACCTGCATCAGGAATAATTTTGCGAATAGAATCAATTCTGCTCAAATACCATTCACGTGTATAACCACGGTTCATCATTTCTAAAATTCTAGAATTACCAGATTGAACAGGCAAGTGAATATAACTGCAGATGTTATCGTATTTCGCAATTATATACAACACCTCATCATTCATGTCTTTCGGATGCGATGTGCTGAAACGTACTCGTAAATCTGGATTTACCAAAGCCACTTTTTCTAGCAATTGTGAAAATGTAGTGGCGTTTTTTAATTCTTCGTCAGAAATATTTTCTTTTTTCAATCCTCCACCAGTCCACAAATAAGAATCTACATTTTGTCCAAGTAAAGTCACTTCTCTGTATCCTTCGTTGAATAAATCCTGAGCTTCTTTGATAATTGTTTCTGGATCACGACTTCTTTCTCTTCCTCGTGTAAACGGAACCACGCAAAATGCACACATGTTATCGCAACCTCGTGTAATGCTTATAAATGCTGTTACTCCGTTTGAACCCAATCGAACAGGAGCAATATCTGCGTAAGTTTCTTCTTTCGATAAAAGCACATTTACTGCTTTCTGACCCGTCTCCGCAATTTCAATCAGTTCGGGCAAACTCCGGTAGGCATCCGGACCAACAACTATATCCACCAACTTTTCTTCTTCCAACAATTGTGATTTTAATCTTTCCGCCATACAGCCCAACACGCCCACAATTAAATCGGGATTTGTTTTTTTTGCTTTTTTATATTCGGTCAAACGTTTTCTAACTCTTTGCTCAGCGCCTTCACGGATAGCACAAGTATTAACGAAGATTACATCTGCTTCGTGAAAGTCGGTAGTGGTTGAGAATCCTTTATCTTTTAGTATCGATGCTACTATTTCGCTATCCGAAAAATTCATTGCACAGCCATAACTTTCCAAAAACAGCTTTTTGCCATTTGGAACAGCAGGTTTTTCCAACATCAATGCTTCACCTTGTTTACTCTCGTCAATTTCTTTGTTCTCGCTCATATTATTTTTTAATGGATTGCAAAGATAATTAAAATAAATGGGTGACAAAATGGCGCATTTCGAATAATTTCACAAAAAAATAAAAAATTTATATATATATATTATATATATATGTTTTGACAAAAGCAAATTTAATTTGCAAAAATCGTTTTTGATTTGTTTTCTTTGCAACGAATTTTGAGAAAATGGCGTCTCAACAATAATTCATTTTCATTAAACAAAAAACTAATTAGCTAGCGTATGAGCAAAAATTTAGTGATAGTGGAGTCCCCTGCAAAGGCGAAAACAATAGAAGGATTTTTAGGAGAAGGATTTACGGTTAAGTCCAGTTATGGCCACGTTCGTGACCTTGCAAAAAAAGGATTTGGTGTTGATATCGAAAACAATTTCACTCCTAATTATGAAGTATCACCTGATAAATCAAAAGTAGTAAACGAACTAAAAGCATTAGCCAAAAAAGCAGAAGTGGTTTGGTTAGCAACGGATGAGGATCGCGAAGGAGAAGCTATTTCATGGCATTTATTTGAAGCATTGAACCTTTCTGAAAAGAGCACAAAACGTATTGTTTTTCACGAAATCACTAAACCTGCGATACAAAATGCGATTGCAAATCCCCGTTCAATTGATAAACATTTGGTGGATGCACAGCAAGCGCGTAGAATTTTAGACAGATTGGTAGGATTTGAATTGTCTCCTATTTTATGGAAGAAAGTTCGTCCATCATTGTCTGCCGGCCGTGTTCAATCGGTTACTGTGCGTTTAATTGTGGAACGTGAAAGAGAAATTGTTGCTTTCAAAAGCACTTCTTCTTACAAAGTAACTGCAAACTTTATAGCAGGAAACGCGAATGTAAAAGCAGAACTTTCTGCAAAATTTAAATCGTTAGACGAAGCAAGAGCATTTTTGAAAAAGTGCGAAAATGCTGATTTTACTATCGATAGTTTAGAAACAAAACCTACAAAAAAATCTCCTTCTGCTCCCTTTACAACCTCTACTTTACAACAAGAAGCAAGTCGTAAGCTAGGTTTCTCTGTTGCACAAACAATGGTTGTTGCACAGCGTTTATACGAAAGTGGAAAAATTACATACATGAGGACGGATTCTGTGAATCTTTCTGGAACAGCCATTGATCAAGCGAAAGCAGCTATTACAGGAAATTACGGAGAAAAATATTTAAATATTCGTCAGTACAAAACTAAATCAAAAGGTGCACAAGAAGCTCACGAGGCTATTCGTCCTACCTATATCGAAAAACAAACGGTTGATGGTGACGCAGGAGAAAAGCGTTTGTATGATTTAATTTGGAAGCGTACAATTTCATCACAAATGAGTGATGCTGAATTGGAAAAAACAACGGTTGTGATTACAGCATCTGGAACGACTGAAAAATTTGTTGTTCAAGGTGAAGTGTTGAAATTTGATGGTTTCCTAAAAATTTATTTGGAAGGAACGGATGATGAAGAGGATGAAAATAAAGAAGGAATGCTGCCTCCAATGAAAGTGGGAGAGCAATTAAAAATGAATGAAATTATTGCGATGGAACGATATACTCACCATCCTGCAAGATATACTGAAGCAAGTTTAGTAAAAAAATTAGAAGAACTTGGAATTGGTCGTCCATCAACGTATGCTCCAACTATTTCTACGGTTCAAAAACGTGAATACGTTGTGAAAGAAGATCGAGAAGGAGTACAACGAAACTTTAATGTCTTGATTTTAAAAGATCAAAAAATTAATGATGAATTAAGAACAGAAGGAACAGGAGCAGAAAAATCTAAACTTTTTCCAACAGATATTGGAATGGTTGTAAATGACTTTTTATTCAAAGAGTTCCCGCAAATTATGGATTACAATTTCACTGCAAAAGTGGAAGAGGAGTTTGATGAGATTGCTGAAGGAAAAATTTTGTGGACAAAAATGTTGGCTGATTTCTACAAACCATTTCATAAAAATGTATTAGACACTTCTGAAAATTCAGAGCGTGCATCAGGTGAAAGGTTGTTAGGTGTGGATCCAGTTTCGGAAAAAAATCTATATGTGCGTATTGGCCGTTTCGGACCAATGGCGCAGCTTGGCGAAGGGAATGATGAAAATAACAAACCGAAATTTTCTAGCTTGCGTAAAGACCAGCGGTTGGATACAATTACTTTTCAGGAAGCATTGGATCTGTTTAAACTTCCTCGCGTTGCTGGAATGTTTGAAGACAAAGAAATGGTAGTTGCAGTTGGTCGTTTCGGTCCTTATGTTCGTCACAACAGTTTGTTTATTTCTTTGAAAAAAGAAGATGATCCAATGACGGTTTCTGCTGAAAGATGTGTGGAATTAATCCTTGCAAAACGCCAAGCCGAAATTGATAAATACATAAAAGTTTTTGAAGAACGTCCAGATGTTCAAGTATTGAATGGTCGCTGGGGTCCATACTTGGTGATTGATGGAAACAATTTCAAATTACCGAAAGGCACAGATGCTCCTTCTTTAACTTTACAAGAATGTTTAGATATTGCTGCAGATCCTAAAAATGCAAGCAAGGGAAGTCGTTTCAAGAAAAAGTTCGAAAAGAAACCATTCAAACAAGCAGCAGCTAAGAAGGCTACTCCAAAGAAGAAAGCCATAAAGGGTGCTCCAATAGCGAAACTTGCTCCCAAGAAAGCAGCTCCTAAAAAAGTTGCTCCAAAGAAGCCTGCCCGTCCGGCAGTCGGGGCTGTTAAGAAAGCCACAAAACCTGCCCGTCCGTAGGCGGGACAGCTTCGCAAAAAAATAGTTTTGTTTCTTCTGTAACTTTTCGAATGAGTGAAGTTATAGAAGAAACACTTATTATTTTGAAACAACAAGCAACCAAAATAATTTTTGTCGTCATTAATCAAAAGCTTGTATTTGAATAATTATTCGATATTTGTACGATGCAAGAATTTTTCACACCAATTGATACGAATCACTTTAACGGAGCAACAAAATATGCTTCAACTGCCTATGGGAAGCTAATTGCTTCTTATCAAAAAGGCGGAGATTTTCCTAGCTTAGAAAATATTCACATTGCAATTATTGGTGTTGAAGAAGATCGCAAAGCATTGAATAATGAAGGTTGCGGACTGGCAGCTGATTATGTTCGCGAAAATTTATACAAATTATTTCAAGGAAATTATCCTACAAAAATTGTTGATTTAGGAAACATCAAAAAAGGAAATTCTATTGAGGATAGCTATTTTGCTGTCACAGATGTTTTATCACAACTGCTTAAAAAAAATATCATTCCAATTGTGATTGGTGGCTCACAAGATTTAACATTTTGTAATTACCAAGCGTATCAAAAAATGGAGCAAACGATTAATATCGTTGCTGTTGATTCTTCTTTTGATATTGGCGATGGCGAGAAAACAATGAATTCACAAAGCTATCTGAGTAAAATCATTTTGCACAAACCAAACATCCTTTTCAATTTCAGTAATGTGGGTTATCAATCTTATTTTGTAGATCAGAATTCGGTTGAGTTGATGGACAAACTATTTTTTGACACGCATCGATTGGGTAAGATTAGAAAAAGTATGGAAAGTGTTGAGCCAATTGTGAGAAATGCTGATTTGGTTAGTTTTGACATTTCAGCCATTCGCCAGAGTGATGCGCCAGGAAATGGAAATGCATCGCCAAATGGTTTTTATGGTGAAGAAGCTTGTCAGATTACTCGCTATGCTGGTATGAGTGACAAACTCACATCCATTGGTTTTTATGAAATAAATCCTGCTTTTGATACCAACAAACAAACTGCCCATTTGGTGGCTCAAATGATTTGGTATTTCATTGACGGATTTTACAATCGCAAACAAGATTATCCGATTGTGGATAAATCAGAATATACTAAATACCGCGTATCTATTAAGGATCACGAGCATGAAATTGTTTTTTATAAGAGCAATAAAAGTGATCGTTGGTGGATGGATGTTCCTTATCCGGTAAATCATCAAATTAAGTTTGAGCGTCATCACATGGTTCCATGCTCTTATAGCGATTATGAAACAGCATGTAGCGATGAATTGCCTGATAATTGGTGGCAGACCTATCAGAAATTAGGCTAAAAAGTTTATAACGTGCTTAAAACTATTTCGTGTGAATTAACAATTAAATGTTTAAAATTTTGTTTTTATTAAACTTATATCTAATTTAGCGACCTAACTTTAATAAAAAAGAGCAAAAAACTGTTCAATTTAAAAAGTAAAAAATGAAAAAAAGCCTTACCATCATTGCATTGTCGATTACAGGATTGGTATCATTTGCTCAGCAAGATGCACAATTCAGTATGAATATGTTTAATCGCTTATCGGTTAATCCGGGCTATGCTGGAACCAACAAAGCGTTATGTGCTACAATTTTGTATCGTGACCAATGGGATAAATTCCCAGGAGCTCCTAAAACAGGACTTTTAAGTGTTGACTACGGTCAAATTGCTCATGGTGGTATTGGATTTACAATCGACCAAGATCAATTAGGATTTGATAAAACCTTAAAAGCTAAGTTAGCTTACTCATTTCATTTGCCAATTGGTGCATCTGGAACATTGGGAATTGGTTTGGATGCAGGTATGATTAACAAGTCAATGACGGGTAATTTTATTGCTCCAGATGGAACTTCTACCGTTGGTGGTGGTGGAACCGATAATGCTATTCCATGGAGTGGTACTTCTGCTACAACCTATGATGTTGGATTTGGTATTTATTTTACAAATGAGAAATTGTACGTAGGTTTATCTTCTTTACATTTACCTGGACAATCCTTATCTAAAACAGGTGGAGCAGCTCCTCCAACAGTGGGTTCGATTGCGACAGAGTATGACTGGACTTATGAAGTAGCTCGTCACTACTATGTAATGGCTGGTTATAAGTTCCAATTAGGAACTCAATTTGATTTAACTCCTTCAATTTTAACAAAATCAGACGCTTCTTCTACTCAGTTGGATTTCAACTTGTTAGCAAGATGGAACAAAATGGTGTTTGTTGGAGCTTCTTACCGTTTAACGGATGCAATTCCAGTAATGGTAGGTTTGGAGTGGAAAGGATTTAAATTAGGGTATGCGTATGATGTAACTCTCTCAGCATTAAAGAGTCACAGTGCTGGAACGCATGAATTAATGTTAGGTTATTGCAAAAAATTCACTAAGCCTCTTGTTAAACAAGGCCACATGAATGTTAGATTTTTGTAATAAAATCAAATTTTTGTAACATTAAATTAATTGTATCGTTTAAGCTACTCTATTTGCTTTCGAGATCATCATACTTTGTGTGTGATGATTTTCTAACAATAAGGGGTTTAATATAAAAACAACAAATATGAAAAAGTTGCTCTTGTTAGGTTCTGTGGTTGCTGTTGCGTTTACAAGTTGTAAAACAAGCACTGGAGAACTTGTAGGTGTTGGACCGAGACCAGAATGGTTCGATATCGATCCTTTTGGTATGTTGTACATTCCTATGGGAAGTTACAATATGGGACCAAGTGATGAGGATACTCCTTATTCACACACTACCAAGTCTAAAGTAGTTTCTGTTCAGGCTTTTTACATTGACCAAACGGAAATTTCTAACAACGAATATCGTCAGTTCGTATATTGGGTGAAAGACTCAATTGCTCACCGTGCTTTATTTGAAGATGGAAGAGCTGAGCATGGAATCGAAACAGATGACTATGAGCAACCGATTGATCCTCCTTTGGTAAATTTTGACGAGAATATTGCTTACGATGAAACAGATGTAAGAGAGGTTCTTGAATTTATGTATTTGCCAGTTGAAGAGCGTTTCTATAAACGCAGAGAAATTGACGCTCGCAAATTGAATTTCGAATACTATTGGATTAACTTGCGTTTGGCTGCTCAGAAGTCAAATCGTTTTAAGCCATCTAAATCTCCAGATGATAAAGGTCGTGATTTCATTAATGGTTACCAATCTACAAGTGTGGGTGATAATAAAACATTAGGTCATTATGACGTAAAAGATCAAGTATCGGATGGTAGCGGTAATTATAGTACTCGTGAACAAAAAGATAAAGACAGAAGTGTATTTATCGTAAAAGATATTATTAACGTTTATCCTGATACATTGGCTTGGGTTCATGATTTTACTTATTCATTTAATGAGCCAATGACAAATATGTATTTCTGGCATCCAGCTTACGATGATTATCCAGTTGTTGGTGTTAGTTGGAAACAAGCACGTTCTTTCTGTATTTGGAGAACTCAATTATTTAATAATTGGTTATTAGGCAATGGTCAGTCTTATGTTAACGACTTCCGTTTACCAACTGAATCTGAGTGGGAATATGCTGCTAGAGGTGGAAATGCTTTAAGTCCATTCCCTTGGGGTGGTCCTTATATCAGAAATGCACTTGGATGTTTCTTAGGAAACTTTAAACCAATGCGTGGTAGTTATATTGATGACGGTGGTTTCCACACAGTGAAAATTGCATCTTACAATCCGAATGATTATGGTTTATATTGTATGGCTGGAAATGCTGCTGAGTGGACCAGTAACGCATTTGATGAATCAGCTTATGATTTCTCTCACGATTTAAATCCTGATTATGTTTACGAAGCTCAAGATAATGAAGCGACAGTGTTGAAACGCAAAGTTATCAGAGGTGGTTCTTGGAAAGACGTTGGATATTATTTACAAACTAGTACAAGAACTTATGAGTATCAAGATACGGCGAAATGTTACGTTGGTTTTCGTTGTGTTCAAACATACCTTGGTCGTCAAAGAGGAGACGCTCCAGGTGATGGCTTTTAATTTGTATTCTCTAATCTAAACTAAATAATAATTATTAACTTTTAACTTTTAAAATTATGGGTGGTAAAAAATGGAAAATGTTCATGGCCAAATTGTATGGATTTGGTGCGGCAATCGTAATCATTGGAGCGATGTTTAAAATTATGCACTGGCCAGGTGCAGGACCAATGCTTGTTGTTGGTTTATCTACAGAGGCCGTAATCTTCTTTTTCTCGGCATTTGAACCACCACACGAAGAAGTGGATTGGAGTTTGGTATATCCTGAATTAGCTGGTATGCATGGTGAAGAAGGGGGTAATCTTATTGAAGATAAAGGCTCTTTAACAGAACAATTAGATACGATGCTTGAAGATGCTAAAATCGGACCTGAACTTATGGCAAGTTTAGGTGAAGGGATGCGCAGTTTAAGCGACCAAGCTGGAAAATTAAATAACATTACTGACGCTTCTGTTGCTACTAACGATTATGTATCAAGTGTAAAATCTGCAGCTAAAAATGTTGATTCATTATCAGATGCTTATACAAAAGCAGCTGATTCATTAACTGGACTTACTGTTAATAGTGGCGAAAGCTCTAACTTAGGTGAGCAAATTGTTAAGGTTTCTAAAAACTTATCAGCTTTAAATGCTTCTTACGAATTGCAATTGCAAGGTTCTAATGAACATTTAAAAGCTACTTCTAAATTCTATAGTGGATTAGAAGAATTAGTTCAAAATCTTAACGATTCTGTTGACGATACTAAGAAATACAAAGAGCAAATTGCTAGTTTGTCTTCTAACTTAGAATCATTAAACACTATTTACGGTAACATGCTTACCGCAATGAGAAAATAATTCCGTGAACGGAATTATTTTTTCTTTTTGTTGAAGATTTATTTCTTCAGCAGCGACTTATTAATATAATATTAATCTATAGAAATAATATAGAACTATGTCAGGTGGAAAAGAAACCCCAAGGCAGAAGATGATTGGAATGATGTACCTGGTGTTAACAGCACTTTTGGCACTAAACGTATCCAAAGAAATTCTGAACGCCTTTGTTATTATTGAGGAAGGTTTGAATACTACAAACGTGAATTTTGATAGTAAGAATGGAATATTATATTCCAAATTCGCAAAAGCAATGGCCGATAATCCAGCCAAAACTAAGCCTTGGAATGCAAAAGCTCAAGATGCTAAAAAGAAATCAACAGAGCTTTGTGCTTTTATTGACGAAATCAAAAGCGAATTGTATGTGCGTATTCAAAAGCTTGAAAAAAGTCAGGCTGATACATTTCAGTTAAAAAATCTTGATAGTAAGGATGAGAATAACATTCCGACCGAGATCATGATTGGTGGTGGAGCAGATCCTGAAAATCCAACAGGAAAAGCCAAAGACCTGAAGGAAAAAATCGAAGCATTCAAAAAAGAGATGACAGCATTGGTTCCTGCAAAAGAGCAGGCTAGCTTGAAACTTGGATTGAGTACAGAAAATATGTATTCTATCGGAGATGAGCAAGTGGTTTCTTGGGCAAGTAATATGTTTGCTCATCAACCAGCAGCGGCAGTTTTTAGTGTATTAGCGAAATTGAAGAATGACATTAAAAATGCTGAAAGTGATGTCGTTTCTATTTTGTTAAAATCAATTACTGCTGATGACTTTTCTTTTGACCAAGTAGTCGCGAAAGTAGTTGCTCCAACAAGTTATATTATAGCGGGTGAAGAATATACTGCTGATATTTTTGTGGCGGCATACAGTTCAACTCAAGATCCTCAGGTATTGCTTGGTGCAGTTGATACAACCGATAAAAAAAATCCTAAAATAGTAGGTGCTGGAACTCCTGTTCCTGTTGCTAATGGTTTAGGAAAATTAACTGTTAAAACTGGTTCTGAAGGTTTACAAGAATATTCGGGTATCATAAATGTTAAAGCTCCAGATGGTAGCTTTAAAGGTTACCCTTTTAAAGGTGATTATATGGTGGCGCGTCCGTCAATGGCTATTTCTCCTACAAAAATGAACGTATTCTACATCGGGGTTGAAAATCCGGTAGATATTTCCGTTGCCGGAGTTGCACCAACGGATGTTGTTGCTACAATTAGTGGCGGAGGGGGAAGTATCATAAATAAAGGGCAAGGACATTACATTGTTAAAGTAACTTCTGGTAACGAATGCTCTGTGAACGTTTCTGCAAAAAACACAAAGACTAACAGTAGCAAATCAATGGGTTCAATGAAGTTCCGTGTGAAAAAAGTGCCTAGTCCTCAAGCGTCTTATGCAGGTGTAGTAGGTGACGGAAAAGTTTCAAAAGGAGAATTATTGAATGCAGGCGGGATTATTCCAAAATTGGAAGATTTCGTTTTCGATTTAAAATTCCCTGTTATTTCTTGGAATATGTCTATTTTTATAAATGGTGCTTATGCTGATTATAGCGCACAAGGTCCAAGTGCAACAGGACAAATGAAGGAAATATTAAATAAGGTAAAAACTGGACAAAAAGTATTGATAGAAGAGGTAAAAGTACAAGCCCCTGATGGTGTCAGAAAGATAACAGGTTGCGTATTAAAAGTCAAATAGTAATTAAAAAAGGTCACTCATGAAAAAATTGAAAATTCTTTTTTTAGTATTAATTGTTACTATAGTAACAGTTAATATCTCTGCTCAGGAGGTTATTGAGCCACCAAAATACCCTGATGGTGTTTATACAAAAGAAAACTCCCGCACTCGTAGAGCAATTCCATATCCGACACTTCGTGAAGCGGATGTAATGTGGAGTAAACGCGTTTGGCGAGTGATAGATTTACGTGAAAAAATGAACCATCCTTTGTATTATCCTGATGAAAAAATTTTTGATAGAAAAAGTTTATTTGATGTTATCAAAGATGCTGCAATGATTGATGGGACAATAACTTGTTTTGACAATCCATTAACGGATGACGAATTTCGTTTTGATATGACTAAAACCGAAATTGAGAATCTTCTGGTTTCTTGGGATTCAACTAATACAGTTGAGGATGTAAACAACCCAGGTGTGCAGTTAGTAGCTCCGTTAAAAAAAGATATTACCACTGAGAAGGTTTGGAAATATTGGGTTAAAGAAGACTGGTTTTTTGATAAACAACGTTCTGTTTTAGATGTTCGAATAATAGGATTATGCCCCTTGGTTGAAAAATTGACTGAAGGTGGTGAAGCTACAGGTGGTGACAAAGCATTATTTTGGGTTTATTTTCCTGAGGCACGTCCTGTATTTGCTAATCAAGAAGTTTATATGAGACATAATGATGCAGAAAGAAGAACGTTTGAAGATATTTTTTGGAAGCGTATGTTTTCAAGTTATGTTCGTAAAGAAAGTAACGTATACAACAGAGGTATTCTCGATTACAAAACAGGTTTAGATGTGTTATTAGAATCTGAAAGAGTAAAACATGATATCTTTATCTGTGAACACGATTTATTCCACTTCTAGATATTAATAAATTATACAGAAATCCTGCTTCTATCAAACGAAGTAGGATTTTTTGTTTTAAATACTTTGCAATAAACTAAAAGCGGCTTCCGTTCTAATACAGAAAAGGAGGTCACAATGAAACATTCAAAGAATGTTTGTATTCAGAAAAAGACTTTTTCTGGATTCTTTTCAATTTCAATTTTATTTTTTGTTTTCACAATTACAGCGATAGAATCTTATTCGCAATGTAAACCAAAAGGTTCCATCAAAGATCCACCAACCATTCCATGTCCTGGTATAAGGGTTTCTAGACCTTTTCCAATGAGAGATGTTTATGTGAGAGAAGCAGATGTGATGTGGAGTAAAAGGGTTTGGAGAGTACTTGATTTAAGAGAGAAGCTAAATTTGCCAATTTACTATCCAGAAGAACCTTCAGTTTGTTTGATGAGTTTATTCGATGTTTTAAAGTGTGCTTTATTGACGGGAAATTTGCAAGCCTATTCAAATCCTATTTTTGATGATGAATTTACAATGCCAATGACAAAATTGGAAGTGCAAAATTTACTTGTTTCATGGGATTCTACAAATCAAGTAGAAGATGTAAATAATCCAGGTCAATTTATTACTGTTCCATTAAAAAAAGAAATTAATTCTGTGAATATCCGACAATATTGGATTAAAGAAGATTGGTATTTTGATAAACAACGTTCAGTTATGGAATCAAAAATCATTGGAATTTGTCCATTAGCAGAAAAAGTATCAGAAAGTGGTGAAATGATTGGTGTGAAGCCTCTCTTCTGGATCTATTTTCCAGATGCAAGACCTTATTTAGCTAAAGCAGCAGTATTTAATCGTCACAACGATGCTGAAAGAATGAGCTATGATGAATTGTTCGTTAAAAGAATGTTTTCTAGTTACGTTTACAAAGAGTCAAACGTATATAATCGTTCAATTATAGATTATAAAAAAGGATTGGATGTTTTGCTTGAATCAGAAGCAATAAAAGAAGAGATTTTTGTTTATGAAAGCGATTTGTGGCACTACTGATTTTCTTCTTCTAACTCGGATGTTAGTTGCTGAACAATTTTAAAATTGTTTAAAAATTCTTTTGCTATAATTCGAAGTATTGTATAAACGGGGACGGCTATAACCATTCCGCCAATTCCTGTAAGCGTTCCAGCTATTAAGATTACTAAAAATATTTCTAAGGGATGTGCTTTTACAATATTAGAAATTACCAATGGCTGAAATACCAAAGCGTCTATCAATTGAATCGCTATAAAGATAAATGCAATTTTATAAACTAGTGGTAATAGTTGTGTGTAAAATTCCAATTCTAAATTTGAAGTAACACCAATTAAAATTGCGAAAGCAGCAGCAATCAATGGACCAACATAGGGTATTACATTCATTAATCCGGCAAACATTCCTATCAATAAACAGTTTTTAACTCCTAATAAACTAAGAGCAATTGTAGTAAGTGTAGCTACAAAAAGCATATCTAATAGTATTCCAATAAAATATTTAGTAAGCAATCTTTTTGTATCTCTCATTATTTCTTTAATCGCAGAAATATGTTTTGGTGGAGTTAAAAGTATAATCACATTATAAATTAAATGTTTGTCTTTTATAAAGAAAAAAGCCATAAATAAAACAATAAATGTCCCGCTTATAATATCTGTAGTTAAACTCACAATGCCTTGAGCGTAAGATGAAACCTCTCGAAACCCTACAATATCAATAAGTTTGGAGGCCATAAATTTCTCAAGAGATTCTCCGTTTCCATATCTAATTTGAAATTTTTGAAGGTCGTAATTTAAATTTGCTAGTGGTTCTTTAAACGTTTCAACTACATCATTTGGATTTATTTTGCTAATGATTCTGACTTCTTCTGCTACTAAAGGAATGAACATCGATACCAATAAACCTATAACAAGTGTTATGCTAATCAAAGCAAATAAAGCAGAAACACCAACAGGAAAACGGAATTTTTTAATTTTGATTGAGGAGAATAACTTTACTAGTGGTTGACCAATCAAGGAAATTATAACTGCAATACAAATATAAATCACTATGGTTTTTAAATACCAAGCTATCAAAACGATTGCCAAAATGGATAAAGCAATTAAGAAATATTTCGATTTGTTTTGCATCTGTAATCTATACAAATATAAAGCTATTATATTCACAAATAAAAACCAATCTATTGTATATTTGTTCAATTTTATAGCTTATGGATTCGTTAACACACATTGTTTTAGGTGCCGCTATTGGAGAGGCAGTTTTAGGAAAAAAAATTGGCAGAAAAGCAATGCTTGTTGGTGCTTTGGCTGATACTATTCCCGATTTTGATGTTTTTGCCTCGCCCTGTTTTTCTGATGCTCAACAATTATTGATACATCGTGGAATAACACATTCTATCTTTTTTGTTGTGCTCATGTCTCCATTGTTAGGAGTGCTTTTCAGTAAAATATTTAGAAAAACAGAAGTTAGTTGGAAAAGTTGGTCGTGGTTATTTTTCTTAGGAATGTTTACTCATATTTTGATAGATTCTTTTACAGCTTATGGTACTGGTTGGTTCGAGCCATTTAGTAGTTATAGAGTATCATTTAATACCATATTTGTTGCAGATCCTTTTTATACGATACCTTTTTTAATATGCATTTTAATTGCTTTGATTGCTAAAAATGGAAGTCCGAGAAGAGTAAAGTGGAATAAAATAGGTTTGTGGATTAGTACATTATATTTAGTGTTTACGTTTATTAATAAATGGCATGTTCACGGTGTGATGAAAACTTCTTTTGACGAAAAAAAATTGGCAGCAGATGATTTTATTACTAGTCCCACACCCTTAAATAATTTTTTATGGATGGCTTATTCTCACGATAACCTGGGTTCTTGGATTGGATATTATTCTGTGTTTGATAAATCAAAAGATATTTCGTTTAAACGGATAGAAAGAAATGATTCATTATTAATTCTACTAGCAGGAGATGAGAATTTGAAAATATTAAAACAATTTTCAAAAGGACATTATGCAATTACAAAAACAGATTCTACAATTTATTTTAATGATTTAAGATTCGGACAAATAGGAGGATGGGACGATTCAGATTCTTCTTTTCCTTTGGCTTACCGTTTAAATAACAATGCCGACAACTCAATGGTATTGGATAGGGGCAAGTTTAAAGTTTCTATATCTGAAGCTTTTTTATCGCTTGTAAAAAGAATAAAAGGAAAATGAAAAATTAATTCTTTTTAAACTCTTTGTATTTTACAAACATGTGAATCCAAATTATTCTAGAGAATCTGAAAAAAATAGGCAGAAGAGCAACTAGAAACACGCTTAGAGTAATGATAAATGGAACTGTGTCTAGCGAAAATACAACACAAAGTAAAAGAAATAAGCTAATACCAAACAAAACAGTTAAACCATAGCTTACATACGTTGCTCCATAATAATATCCTGGTTCTCTTCTGAAGTCTTCATTGCAAACAGGACATCTATCATTTAAAGCTCCGAATTTTTTTAAATCATAATGGTTACTTGTCACAAAAAAATTTCCTTCGTGGCAACTTGGGCATTTGTTGTTTAAAATACTGTATAGAGGAGATTTTTTGTTGAACATAACTTTAAAGTTTATACCACAAATGTACAGCTAAAAAGGACTAGCAGAATGGTACTATTTTACACTTATGTGGTACTTATCTTTTTGCGAAATTGCTCAGGAGTTAGACCAGTCATTTTTTTAAAGAAACGAGAAAAGTATGAATTGTCTTTGTAGTTGAGTTTATCACTAATTTGACTAATAGTTAAGTCGGAATAAATCAAAAAACGTTTTGCTTCTAGAACAACTCGTTCGTGTATTAAGTCGTTAACAGATTTATTCAGTAATTGATTTGTTGTTGAGTTTAATTGTGATAATGAACTATTTAGATGTGAGGCATAATATGAAATTGGTAAATGTTCTTTAAAATGTTGTTCAATCAAGGATTCTAATTTTGCTATTAATGATGAATGAGAAATTGTTTTTTTGTTTAACGAGTTAAAGTAAACATCAAACTTCAGCAATAATATGTCTAAATATGAACGGAGTATATTTTTCTGATTGCCTGTATCGCTTATGCTTTCATTAAGCATCGTTTTGATGACATGCAGTATGTTCGATACCTCATTTTTGTTAAGCAACCCATGTCTGATTTTATTTTCCGGTCTGTAAAATGGTAAATCCAACATATTATTTCCTTTCAAATTCATTAAATAAAAAGAAGGATTAAAAAATAAAATGTACCCATCCGTATCATCACTTAATTTCCATGAATGAATTTCTGCTGGCGACATAAAAAAGACACTTCCTGGTTGAATGGTATATTTTTCTGTATCAATTGTATGAATTCCAGTCCCTTTTGTAAAAGTCATCAATAAATAAAAATCGTGGCTGTGGGGTTTAATCACGAAGGGATGCTCTTTTTGGTGCTCTTGAAGGGTTTTAATATAAAAATCTGGCGGCGCATGTTTTGGCAGATTGAAGTTTTTAATGTTGAGTACTGGAAGCTTCTTTGTGGGCATAAAATGCTTTTAATTAGCACTAAAATAGGCATTAGTTCCCTATTTTTAGTACCTTTGCACCCTTAATTTTTTAGAATAATGATTTCAGTAAATTCAGTTACGGTTTCCTTTGGAGGTTACGATTTGTTTGATAATGTTAGTTTTTTGGTGAATCCAAAAGATAGAATTGGTCTTGCCGGTAAAAATGGAGCGGGAAAATCAACAATGTTGAAGCTTTTGTCTGGAGAGCAAAATCCAACAAAAGGAGAAATTTCAAAACCAAATGATTTTCGAATAGGTTATTTGCCTCAAGATATGATTCATCAGCATGGAAGAACTGTGTTTGAAGAAACGGCAACAGCTTTTGAAGAGATTCAAAAATTAGAAATACGTTTAGGTGTTGTTTCGCATGAATTGGAAACTAGAACAGATTACGAGAGTGATGCTTATATGAATTTAATTACCGAGCTAACGGATATCAATACTCGTATGGATATTATTGGAGCAGGTAATAGAGAAGAGGAGATAGAAAAAATATTAAAAGGATTAGGATTTGAGAGAACAGATTTTAATCGTCAGACAGCGGAGTTTAGCGGTGGATGGCGTATGCGAATTGAATTAGCGAAAATTCTTTTGAAAAAACCTGATATTCTTTTATTAGATGAACCTACCAATCATTTGGATATTGAGTCTATTCAATGGCTGGAAGAAACGATGGAGACATTTGCTGGATCTGTAATGTTGATTAGTCACGATAGGCAATTTTTAGATAACGTTACTACTCGTACTATTGAAATATCAAATAATAAAATTTACGATTATAAAACAAACTATTCTCGCTATTTAATTTTGCGTCAGGAACGTAAAGAGCAACAGGAGAATGCTGCAAAAAATCAGCAAAAAGTAATTGATCAAACAGAAGCATTAATTGATAAGTATCGCGCAAAGGCAAGTAAAGCAGCATTTGCACAATCCTTAATTAAGAAATTAGATAGAATGGATTTGGTTGAAGTTGATGAAAGTGATACTTCAACAATGGCTTTTCGTTTTCCTCCTCCAGCTCTTTCTGGTAAAATTGTAGTTACGGTTGAAGATGCAGGAAAAGTATACGGAACAAAACGTATTTTCAAAGGAGCCAATTTTATTTTAGCAAAAGGAGAAAAAATTGCTTTAGTAGGTCGAAATGGTGAAGGAAAGAGTACTATGATGAAAATGATTGCCCAACAAGTGGATTTTGAAGGAACGGTTCAGTTAGGTCATAATGTAATGATGGGTTACTTTGCTCAAGATCAGGCGGAGCGATTAGATCCTAACAAAACAGTTTTTGAAACCATTGATGAACTTGCGGTTGGTGATGTGCGAAAACAAGTTCGTACAATGTTGGGTTCGTTTTTATTCGGTGGTGAAGACATTGATAAAAAAGTGAGAGTATTAAGTGGTGGTGAGCGCGGAAGATTAGCATTGTGTAAACTATTGCTTCAGCCTTATAATTTGTTGGTATTAGATGAGCCTACCAATCACTTAGATATTAGAAGCAAAGAAGTTTTAAAAAAAGCGATTCTTGCTTATGAAGGAACAGCAATAATTGTTTCTCACGACAGAGATTTTTTAGCAGACCTTACCGAAAAAATGTATGAGTTCCGAAATGGTGAAGTAAAGGAGCATTTAGGTGGTATTGTTGAGTTTATGGAAAAGCTAAAGATGTATCGACTAACAGAGATGAATACAAAAAGTCCTTTCATAAAAGCAAAAGTTGAAGTAAAAGAGGAAAAGCCCAAAGTAGATACCCGTGTTGCTGATGAACGTGCTAAAGAGTTGAAAGTAATTGCAAGTCAGATAGCAAAATCGGAAAAGGAAATAGAGCGTTTAGAAGCGGAAATCAAACTTTTTGATGACAAACTTTCAGACTCTTCGCAATATCAAGCTGTAGTAAATGATAAAGAAGCCTTTGCTAAGTACGAAGAATTGAAAAAGCAATTGAATTCTGAAATGCTTAATTGGGAAGGCTTACAAGGGAAAATAGAAGGTTAAATTCGAAGCTTTTAAAATAAATTTGTTTTGTACTTGAATTATTACATATATTTGCCAAAGAAATGGAAACAATGTTATCTATACATCATCATCATACTTACTCAACAGGTAAGCAGGAGATGTATTGTGTGAATTAACACAAGATAGCAATATCATATATCTAAAGGGCTTACCATTGTGGTAGGCCCTTTTTTATTTCCCCAATTTTGAATTAATAAAAACATACAATAAACATGAAACTAAAAATAGCAATACAAAAGTCAGGACGATTGAATGAAGATTCTCTCAAAATTTTAAAAGAAGCTGGAATAGAATTTAATAATGGAATCAATAAATTGAAGGCCGAAGCAGTAAATTTTCCCTTAGAGGTGTTTTTCCTTCGCGATGATGATATTCCTCAATATATTGAAGATGGTGTTGCGGATATTGGAATCGTTGGCGAAAATGTAGTTCTTGAGAAAAATAAAGATGTAAAAATTGTAGATCGTTTAGGGTTTGGCAAATGTCGTTTGTCAATTGCTATACCTAAAAATCAAAAATACAAAGGCCTTTCTGATTTAGAAGGAAAACGAATTGCCACAAGTTATTCTAAAGTTCTTTCGAAGTATTTAAAGAAAAACAAAATAAATGCTGAGATACACGAAATAAGCGGGTCGGTGGAAATTGCTCCAGGAATAGGCTTGGCGGATGCTATCTGCGATTTGGTTAGCTCCGGAAGTACTTTATTCACAAACGGACTGAAAGAAGTGGAAGTGATATTGAAATCGGAGGCGGTTTTGGTTGCGAATAATAATTTATCAAAAGAGCAACAAGTTATTTTAGATAAATTACTTTTCAGAATAAATGCAGTTAAAAAAGCAAAGAGCAATAAATATATTTTGTTAAATGCACCGAATAAAAATTTAGATGCGATCTGTAAGATTTTACCAGGCATGAAAAGTCCTACCATCTTGCCTTTGGCAGATAAAGGTTGGAGCTCTGTTCATAGCGTAGTAAATGAAAACGAATTTTGGGACATCATCGAAAAATTGAAAGCAAATGGAGCAGAAGGGATTTTGGTGGTTCCGATTGAAAAAATGATACTATAGCCATCTCCCTTCGACTCCGCTCAGGGTGACAATTAATTTAAACGAATAGCGAATCTGTGAAAACAATAAAATATCCATTAAGAAGTGATTGGTCTGAATTAATAAAACGACCAATTTTTGATAATGCTTCGCTTGAAAGTGCTGTTAAGGCTGTGTTGCTTGATGTTAAGCAAAATGGCGATGTGGCAATAAAAAAGTATACAAAACAATTTGATAAAGTAGAACTTGAAAAGTTGCTTGTAACTGAAGAGGAATTTATAGAAGCAGAAAAAAATGTTTCTGATAATTTGAAAAATGCAATTCATTTAGCAAAATTAAATATCGAAAAATTTCACATTACTCAAAAAGAAGATATTAAAGTTGTTGAAACTACAGATGGTGTTTTGTGCTGGAGAAAATCGGTAGCAATCGAAAAGGTTGGTTTGTATATTCCTGGTGGTTCTGCTCCTTTGTTTTCCACTGTTTTAATGTTGGGAATTCCAGCAGCTCTTGCTGGATGCAAAGAAGTTTTATTATGTAGTCCGCCAGATATAAATGGAAAAATTAATCCTGCAATTTTGTACACAGCAAAATTAGTTGGAATAACAAAAGTGTTTAAAGTTGGAGGAGCACAAGCAATAGCTGCAATGGCTTATGGAACTGAAACTATTTCGAAAGCGTATAAAATATTCGGACCAGGAAACCAATATGTCACTTGTGCTAAACAATTGGTAAGCAGCGAAGGAATAGCTATTGATATGCCTGCTGGTCCATCAGAAGTGGCAACATTGGCGGACGAAACCTGCGTTCCTGCATTTGTTGCTGCGGACCTTCTATCACAAGCTGAACACGGAGCAGATTCTCAGGTAATATTGGTTTCTACAGATGAGAAGGTCATTGAAGATGTAATTACTGAATTGAATAAACAAGTTGAATTGTTGCCAAGAAAAGCAATCGCTATCAAAGCCCTTGAAAACAGTAAAGCAGTTTTAGTCAAAGATACAGATGAGGCTTTTGATTTATTAAATGAATATGCTCCTGAACATTTAATTATAGCTTGTAAGGATGAGGAAGTTTTAGCAGAGAAAGTGATCAATGCAGGATCTGTTTTTTTAGGAAACTATTCTTGTGAAAGTGCAGGTGATTATGCTTCCGGAACAAATCATACCTTGCCAACCAATGGAAATGCAAAAGCATATAGTGGAGTTTCATTAGATAGCTTTATGAAAAAAATTACATTCCAGAAAATATCAGAAAGAGGAATTAATATCATTGGAAAAGCAATAGAAATAATGGCTGAGGCCGAGGGATTAAGTGCTCACAAGAATTCAGTAAGTATCAGACTAAAAAAATAAGATCATGTTTCAATTAAACAATATATTAAGAGAAAATATCAAGAAATTAGTTCCTTATTCATCTGCTAGAGATGAGTACAAAGGAAAGGTTGGAATATTTTTAGATGCCAATGAAAACTCATTTGGTTTCCCTGTTTCTTATGATGGCACAAGTAACTTAAATCGATATCCTGATCCTTTGCAATTATCTGTAAAAGAAAAGTTAAGCAAAATAAAAGGTTTACCTATTGAAAATATATTTTTAGGCAATGGAAGTGATGAGGCAATTGATATTTTATTCAGAGCATTTTGTAATCCTGGAAAAGATAATATTATTGTTTGTCCGCCTACCTATGGAATGTATGAAGTGTCTGCAAATATCAATGATGTTGAAGTTGTGAAGGTTCCTTTGATTGAAGAAACATTTCAATTGGATGAAGCAAGCATTCTTAAATCAATTAATGCCAATACAAAGTTAATTTTTATTTGTTGTCCGAATAATCCTACAGGAAATGGTGTAGCATGGAATACTATTAAAAAAGTACGAGATAACTTTAATGGAATTGTAGTAATTGACGAAGCGTATATAAATTTTGCAAGTTATAGAAGTTTGATTCCTGAATTGTTGAACTATCCCAACTTAGTTATTCTGCAAACTCTGTCGAAAGCATGGGGTTTGGCTGGATTGAGGGTTGGAATGGCATTCGCATCGGAGCCAATAATAGCTATTTTTAATAAAATTAAGCCTCCTTATAATATTAATGTTGTTTCTCAAGAACTTGTATTAAAAGCTCTGGATAATATGAAACAAGTGAACGATTGGATCGAAACAATTGTTGAAGAGAGAGAGAAGTTTGGTTTAGAACTGAATCAACTGTCGTTTGTGAAGAAAGTATATAAAAGTGAAGCAAATTTTATTTTAGTAAAAGTGGAGGATGCTTCAGCATTATATTATTATTTAGCTCAAAATCAAATTGTAGTTCGCGACAGAAGTAAAGTTGTTTTATGTGACGATTGTTTAAGAATTACAATAGGTACAAAAGAAGAGAACAGACAATTAATTTCCATATTAAAAAAATATAAAAATGGCTAAGAAAGTATTGTTTATAGACAGAGACGGGACATTGATTTGGGAGCCGCCCACAGATTTTCAAATCGACAGTTTCGAGAAATTTAAGTTTTTACCTGGAGTAATTACCTGGTTAGGGAAAATAGTTTCTGAATTGGATTACGAATTGGTAATGGTTACCAATCAAGATGGGCTTGGTACGGATAGCTTTCCAGAAAATACATTTTGGCCAGTACAAAATTTGATGATAGAAATATTGGAGTCGGAAGGAATAAAGTTCTCTGAAATTTGTATTGATAGAACTTTTGAAAAAGATAAGCAACCTACCCGTAAACCGAATACAGGTATGTTAACCAAGTATTTGAATGGTAATTACGATTTGAAAAAGTCTTTTGTAATTGGTGACCGATTGACAGATGTGAAACTGGCTAAGAATCTAGGTTCAAAAGCAATTTTCATAAATAATTACGATAAAGCAGATGGTTTTGAAAGTGAGATCGCTCTTCAGGCAGAAAATTGGAAACAGATATATGATTTTTTGAAACTGCCTGAGAGAAAAATTGTTCAGGAGCGAATCACTAAAGAAACATCCATTTCTATAGAATTGAATTTAGACGGCAAAGGAAATTCTAAAATTTCAACAGGCCTGGCATTCTTTGACCACATGCTGGAACAAATTGCTAAACATGGAAACATAGATTTGAATGTTAATGCTAAAGGAGATTTGCAAATTGATGAACACCACACGATTGAAGATGTTGGAATTGCTTTGGGAGAAGCCTTCTTAAAAGCATTGGGAGATAAAAAAGGAATAGAAAGATATGGTTTCCTTTTGCCAATGGATGATTGTCTGGCACAAGTTGCTTTGGATTTTGGTGGAAGAAATTGGATTGTTTGGGAAGCAGAATTCAAGCGGGAGAAGATCGGTGAGATGCCTACTGAGATGTTTTTTCACTTTTTTAAATCATTCAGCGATGCATCAAAATGTAATTTGAATATCAAAGCGGAAGGAACAAATGAACACCATAAGATCGAAGCCATTTTCAAAGCTTTTTCAAAAGCAATTAAGATAGCCGTAAAAAGAGATCCAAGCAATATGAGTTTGCCAAGTACAAAAGGAGTTTTATAAATGAAAGTAGCAATAGTTAAATATAATTCGGGAAATAGCTGTTCAGTTGCATTTGCATTGGAGCGGATAGGTATTTCTGCTTTGATAACATCTGAAATAGATGAAATTAAAACTGCAGATAAGATCATTTTTCCTGGGGTTGGTGAAGCAAGCAGTGCTATGAAATTCTTGCGTGATCAAAAACTGGATAAAGTTATTGTTGGTCTAAAACAGCCGGTTTTAGGAATTTGTCTGGGGATGCAGTTGTTATGCGAGAAATCCGAAGAAGGCAATACGGATTGTTTGGGTATCTTCAAACAAAGGGTGTTAAAATTTTCTGAAGAGAATAAGGTTCCTCAAATCGGTTGGAATACAATATCGAATCTGAAATCTCCTATTTTAAAAAATGTGAAAGAGATGGAGTACATGTATTTTGTCCATGGATATTATGCGGAAAAATCAGTTGATACAATAGCGAGTACAAACTATGGATTGGAATACAGTTCGGCATTGCAAAAAGATAATTTTTACGGAGTGCAATTTCACCCTGAAAAATCAAGTGATGCAGGACAGAAAATTTTAGAAAATTTCATAACCCTATAAGCATGCAAATAATACCAGCAATAGATTTGATAGATGGAAAATGTGTAAGGTTAACGCAAGGAGATTATACGCAAAAAATAATCTACAATGAGAATCCGGTGGAAGTTGCAAAGCTATTTGAAGATATCGGAATTAAACGTTTGCATTTGGTTGATTTGGACGGAGCAAAAAAAGGAGAAGTTGTAAATTATAAAGTGTTAGAAAAAATTGCTTCTCAAACAAAACTAATAATTGACTTCGGTGGAGGAATTAAAACAAGTGAAACTATTAAAATTGTTTTTGAATCCGGGGCTTCACTTGCAGCTATTGGCAGTGTTGCTGTGAAAGAGAAAGATTTGTTTTTTTCTTGGATAAAAAAATACGGTGCAGATAAAATTTTATTAGGTGCTGATGTGAATGAAGAAAAGATCGCGATCTCCGGTTGGCTAGAAAAGACAGAGATAAATATTTTCGATTTTATAAAAGAAAATATGAATGAAGGAGTTGAAACTATTTTTTGTACAGATATTTCTAAAGATGGATTATTGCAAGGAGCAAGTGTTGGGCTGTATAAAAAAATTATTGAACAATTTCCAGCACTTAATTTAATTGCAAGTGGCGGTGTTACATCGCTGAAAGATTTGGATGAATTAAAATGGATTGGTTGTTCCGGCGCTATTGTTGGTAAAGCAATTTATGAAGAGCGAATTTCAATGAAAGATTTAAAGAAATACATAGCATGTTAACAAAACGAATTATTCCATGTTTGGATATTAAAGATGGCCGCACCGTAAAAGGTGTGAATTTTGAAAACATCAGGGATGCCGGAGATCCGATTGTGTTGGCAATTGAATATTCTAAACAAGGAGCAGATGAATTGGTTTTTTTAGATATATCTGCAACCAATGAAAAAAGAAAAACATTATCCGAAGTAGTAAATAGAATTGCAAAAAATATTAATATTCCTTTTACTGTCGGAGGTGGAATTAGTTCTGTTGAGGATGTTTATGAGATATTAAATTCCGGAGCAGATAAGGTTTCTGTAAATACTTCTGCATTCAAGAATCCTTCATTGATCAATGATTTGGCAAAGAGATATGGAAGTCAATGTGTGGTTGTTGCAATTGATACTAAGTTCGAAAATGATGACTGGTATGTTTATTTAAATGGAGGGAAAGTGAAGACAGAAAAAAAGGCAGCCGATTGGGCAAAAGAAGTTGTTGGTTTGGGGGCAGGTGAAATTTTATTGACATCGATGAACAATGACGGAACAAAAAATGGATTTGCAAATGACATCACAAGAGCGATCTCCGAAAGTGTAACTGTTCCAATTATTGCAAGTGGTGGAGCAGGAACGATGGAACACTTTAAAGATGTTTTTGTAACTGGGAAAGCAGATGCAGCGTTAGCTGCCAGTGTTTTTCATTTTAAAGAAATTGAAATTCCTACTTTAAAAAAATATTTAAACGAACAAAAAATAACAATAAGATTATGATTCCAGATTTTAAAAAATTAACAGATGGATTAATTCCAGTAATTATTCAAGATAATAAAACAAATGTAGTTTTGATGTTGGGTTATATGAATGAAGAAGCATTTCAAAAAACGGCTGCAGAAAAACGTGTTACATTTTATTCGCGTTCAAAAAATCGTTTATGGACAAAAGGGGAGGAAAGTGGAAATTATTTGGAAGTAGACCAACTTTTATTGGATTGTGATCTTGATACAATTTTGATAAAAGCTAGTCCCAAAGGGGTGGTTTGTCATACTGGGGCAGATACCTGTTTTTGTGAGGTAAATAGCCCGAATTTTCTGTATCAATTAGAGGAAACTATACGTAAAAGGAAGTCGAATCCGACCCAGGACTCTTATATTTCCTCGCTTTTTGCCAATGGGTTGAATAAAATAGCTCAAAAAGTGGGCGAAGAGGCTGTGGAACTTGTAATTGAGGCGAAAGACAATAACGATGAATTGTTTGTAAACGAGGCGGCAGATTTACTGTTTCATTACTTGATTCTATTGTCAGCAAAGGGTTTTAGCTTAGATGATGTTATAGATGTGCTAGATAAAAGGGGCAAAAAGTAGTTCGTTTGGGCTTGAATATTTATTTTTAAGGCAATTTTTAGAGAAAAAATATCGTTTTTTAGCCCTAATATTTAATTAATTTTCTTATAATTGGTTAACTTTTGTAGGAAAATCAGCAGTTTTTAGATTAAGCTTGATTATTATATGGATTTAAATAAGAGCGGTTCAGTAGAAGAAGCCATTTTTGCTAATAAAGTAAATGGTATTAGGGCTGCTTTTAATGTTGCGGATAAGAAGATAATTGTTTCGCACATTGGAGAGCTGGATCAAGTTAAAGTGAATACCATCTCTACATTAGTGGAAACACAAATGGAGTACCTCGGAGTTAGCAAAAGTGCCATCAAAAAGATTTTTAATATTGTTATCGAAACACTTCAGAATATTTGTATTCATGGAGAAAAGGATAATAATGGTTATCAAATGACTTATTTTATTATTGGTAAACACAATAATGAGTTTACTTTATTTTCTGGAAATATTATAAATAATACGATAGTAGAAAAGCTTAATAAGAGATTGAATTCTATAAAATCATTAGGTGATTCTGATTTAAAAAAACAGTATATGGATGTTCTTTCAAATGGGGAGCTTTCATCAAAAGGAGGCGCTGGTTTAGGTTTTTTAACTATTGCTTTAAAATCAAATAACAACATAGATTTTGATTTTGAAATGTTAAATAAAGAGTATTCATTATTTTCACTTCAATCAAAAGTATTAGGATAACATGAAACGACTAGAATTAGCACCTTCGAACAATACTCCACATATTATTTTGGATGTAGATTCAGATGTTTTATTAATTGAAGGAAAATCTTTTCCAGAAGATAGCAAAGAGTTTTATCGTCCAGTAATAGAGTGGATAGATGAATTGAAAACTACTAATCCTAGAAAAATTAAAATACGCTTTAATTTATTTTACTTAAGTTCATCATCTATAATATCCGTAAAACAATTTTTAATGAAAGCTGTTGAGTTGAGCAATGCAGGTGCACAAACAACTGTTTTATGGTCGTACGATGAAGATGATGATGACATTAAAAAAATAGGAGAAGATTATCAAAAGTTGACGAAGTTAAATTTTGAATATAAAATCAACGAATAAAATTTAATAGATGTAAGAAAAAATCCCCAGACTTAAGCCTTTGGGGATTTTTTTTGCTTTTATCAAATACTGAAAATGAAAAGAAAATAATTTTACACTTCCCCATAAATCAAGTACTTTGTTAGCTTTAGTTTATAACCAAACTTAGATTTAAGTTAAATTGATTACTAACCGCTATTTGTAGACTTATAACAGATGTAAGATTGGATGGTGTTTTGTTGGGGGATATAGCTTTTCCAAAGTTCTAAACTTTTGGAAAGCCGTTCTAATGATACTTTTCTGTTACGAGTGACTTTGTTGGTTTAGCTTTTCCAAAGTTCTAAACTTTGGAAAAGCTGTTACATCTTCATAATTAGCTCTACGGCTTTATCTATGTTATAAGCACCTTCGGGAGCATTTTTGTCGAAAATCATCATATACTTATACTTATCGGAACCTGATAATTCGGCCCAAACTTTACCTAGTTGCAATTTTTCTACACTATCTGAATTGTCTCTGTCAGAACCTTTTGTTTCTGCTAATATGACAATTTTCTTTTTTGTAACAATTATAAAATCAGGATAATGATTGGACTTGTATCCATTTAATGAAAATCCTTTACCTCTTGATAGATTTCTATGCCAAAAAGCAATATTTGAACATCCTGCTATTTTTAAAATAAATTCTTCTTCCAAAGAATTCATATCGCCTTCATGAACGTACAAAGAATTTCCAATATCGCCACTGATTTTGCTAGGTATGATAGCTTTTGGAAAAGGCCAGGAAGGTTTTGTTTTAATAAGACCAATTACCTTATATTCAATAAATTGTTTTTCTGCGTGTATGTCAGACAGTTTATTTATATGTTGCTTAATTTTGTCAGTGTAAGTTAGTTTACGTTGTATAAAATCTTTTAATTGTTCAGCATCTTTATCTTCTAAAATACGGTTTATGTATTTTTTGATTTGCTGGTCAGGAATGGGATATATTTTACCAATTTGTTGCATTACTTGATGTGTAATGTCTTTTATTTGGCTCTCTCTAGGTTTTGCTAAAATAAATTCATTCAATCTTTGTTGATCTGAAGAGTTTTCTAGTTTGAAGGCACTCATTTTTGATTCATCTGATTTCGTTTGCTCAATGTCTATCTTATATAGTTCGGATGTAATGCCATCAAAAGGAATATCTATATCTTTTTCTGAAAGTTTAAAACCTCCTAATAGAGTTGATCGATCTAATAATTCTAGACCATCTGATTCCGAATTGAAAATACTTAGGTTGTCAGTAAGGAAAACAAATTTCGGCAAAAGGATAACTTTTGCCAGTTCTGCAACATTTTGTCGCATCCCATATTCTTTTATTTTTATTCCCACGTCAGAAAATATTTGTGTAGATGAGTTATTGTCAAATTCTGCAATTTGTTTTTCTATTTCAGCACTTTCTGAAATGGCAATCGTCTCAATTTCTTTTATGGAAGGAGGCGAAATAATTGAATTCCCTTTTTCTGTGCTAAAAGATATTTTATTTGTATTAAATGGTAGCTCTTCAGTTTTTATTTCAATAGTTGTTTCAATTTTTGTTTTTTCCTCTTCTGGCATTGCATCTTTTTCGCGATAATCTTTTTCACTGAACCCGGATTCTTTTAATCCTTTAATAATGTTCTGAAGTGTTTCATTAAATTTTGTAGATGCAGTAATTACGTAAGATAAATTTAATAAAGGGTCAGAATGTTTCATTACATAGGGTTGTCTAAGAATTCGACCTAAAATTTGTGTAACATCTACAGGTGATGATCTGTCTGCGAGTGATGCAAGGATATATGCAAAAGGACAATCCCAACCTTCCTTTAGTGCGTTGATTGTAATAACATATCTGACAGGGCAATTTTTATCTAAGAGATTAACTCCTTTTAATTCATCTTTATTGGCTGTTTTTATTTTTATCTGTTGTTCAGGTATTCCAACTTTTATTAATTGTTCTTTTAGTTTATCAAAAGTGGTATTGTCTTCTTTTCCTTTAGATTGTGCCTGAAATAAAACTATAGGACGAATGTATTTTCCTCCTGTTGTTTCTTCTTGTTTTGCTAAGTCTTCTAATCGCTGTTGTAAATGCAAAGCACTTTCTATAACACCTTCTTTGTCCTGTTGATTGTAAACAATTACAGGCAGTTTTACCATGTGTTCCTTTTTAAGTTCAATGGCTGGAACCAAGCTGACAATATTAGCATTGTCTTTTGGGGTAGCTGTTAAATCAAGAATGAAACTAGGATTTAAATTACGTAGCATATCAACGCTCAAATCGCTTTCGGCATTATGGCTTTCATCTACCACTAAAATCGGATTTAAACTTCGGATAATATTTATCAATGATGTTTCATCTGTTCCTTCTAATAGATGCGATGTAGTTGCGTTTGATAATGCAAATGTTGACAATGCTCCGTTTTGCTCAAATATTTTTCTGTCATCCTTATTTTTTGCACGAATGGATGCAAAATTCATCACCATAATCGTTAGCTGTTCTTGAACAATGGATGGATTAAAGCTTGACCCTTGTAATAAATCTTTTTTCTCGTATACACAAATACGATTATTGAACAATGCATTTAATTTTTGGCAATAAGGATGATCGGGATCAGAAAGGTTTTTAACTGTTTGATCCAAAAGGTTGCTCCATGGAACTAACCATACTACAGCCTTTGTTTTGTTCTCTGGCATTGCATCAAAAATTGTTTTGATAGCATTGCAGGCAATGAATGTTTTTCCGCCAGCTGTTGGAACTTTAATACACAAGTGAACAGCATCAGGAACATTTTGTTGATAAGGGCGCATTCCTTCTTCGGAGATAGGATTGTATGGACCAACTTTATCTCTCCAATAATTATTAAAAGCTTTATCTGCTTCTTTATCTTTTTGAAGATAAGCAAAGTAGTTAGAAAGATCCTGAATGACCTGTTTTTGATACGATTTTAATTCCATTTAAAAACGTGTGATATCACGCGGTATTTTTTTGAATTCAATATTGTTTAACAGCATGAATGGTTCGGGTAATAAGCAATTGTCAGCATAAATAATGTAACGCTCAGCTTTTGTTTTTACATTCTGAGCTAATGTTTTGTAATCAAGTGTTGTCAATTCATTTTTTTCATAAATGAAGTAATAACCCGTATCATTATATAACCCTAAAAAGATATCATTTTTATTGCCAATAGAAGTTCGTGTTTCTGTAAACCAAATGTATTCTCTGATTTTTTCTATTTCTACTTCTTCGTTTAAATTCTCTTCTTCATTAAATAGTGGTTGACCTAATGAATAAAAATCAAAACTGCCGCTAGTTCCTTCCTTATCTGAATACCCATTTATTACCCGTTTCACTCTTTCTGCAGTTATGGTTCCTGCATAGTCTTCCATTTCTATTAAAATGAATTTACGATTGCCTCCATCTTGTTTGTTGAGATTCAGAACAGCATGGGCTGTTGTTCCACTGCCAGAAAAAGAATCAAGGATAATAGAGTTTTCATCACATAAAAAATTTATTAAGTATTGTATTAATGAGTGTGGTTTTGGATAATCGAACACTTTATTGCCGAAAATTGAAAGCAATTCTCTTCCAGCATTTTCTGTTGTTTCAACACCATTGTCTAAGCTGATTAAGTTTGGAGGAACTTCATTGTTGTAATTTTCCTTTTTATAAGATAAAACAAGTGAAGACGAGCTAATATTCATTTTCGTATTATTTCCTATCTCCTCAATAAGTTTTTCTTGCACCCAAATAAATCTATTTTTAAAGCCAACTAAATTTTCATTTTTGTTGTCTTTTATTACTAAATCATTCAGTAATTCGTTAGGAAATTTTGCAGTGCCATAAATTCCTTTTTTAATAATCTTGTTATCAAGTTTTATATTTAATGTACCAGGAGGAAAATATAATTCTTTAATTGAGTTTTGAGGTTTAGTTAAGGGATCATCACTTTTGCTATCCTTTTTTATTCCAACAAATTTGTTAGAATTAACTCTTTTTGAATAACATAAAACATATTCCAGATTTTTTTTAATTTTATGTGATAGATTTGGTGGTGTGGCAGACTTAAGCCAATTGTAATATCCAATAAAATTATTCTCTCCGAATATTTCATCCATTATCAATGTTAAATTCGCTACTTCATTATCATCAATCGAAATAAAAATTGCACCATCATCTGCCAATAATTTATGAAGTAATTTTAATCTGGGGTACATCATGCACAACCATTTGTCGTGTCGGGTCAAATCATCAGTTCCAATCGTAGCTTCTTTCCCTTCGGTTTCTGCATTTAATGTTTTTTCTAGCCATTTTTTGATTTTTGGATGGTTCACATTATCGTTGTAAACCCAGCCCTCATTTCCTGTATTGTAGGGTGGATCAATATAGATGCATTTTACTTTTCCTTCGTATTTAGGCAATAGTGATTTTAATGCTTCCAGATTATCTCCATGAATAATCATATTGCCACTTTCGGTAGGTGATTTTTGTTCTCCCTTTTCTGTAAATCCATATTTATGCTCAAGCACACGATAAGGTACATCAAGATGATGCTTGATGATTTTTTCCTTACCTATCCAATGAAGTGTGGGCATATTTGTTTTTAAGAATCAGATTTTGATTCTCAAATGTAATACATTTTGTATTAAAAATAAATACAAAATGTATGTCAATGATATACATGGCTTTAGCCATATAAAAACTAAAACAATGACTTTTGTGTATGGCTAAAGTGCATATAGGCAAAAAGATCAAGGAGGTATTAGTGGAATCTAAATTCTCGGTAATAGAATTTGCTGAGAAAATCAGCAGAACACGCGATGTGGTGTATAAGATTTTTGCAAAGGAGAATATCGATACAGGTTTACTTCAGAAAATAAGCCAAGTCCTTGAACACGATTTTTTCAGTTATTACAGCCATGAACTTCCAATAGTAAAAGAGCCTGGAAAAGTTGGGTATACTAAAAAGACAGATTTGATTAGTTCCATGGGAGAAGATATGAAAGCAATGAAGAAAAAGTTGGCGGAATGGGAAGAGAAATATGAAACACTTCAGAAGTTAAGTAGGCTGCAAGAAGAGAAGTTGGGGAAATTGGAGAAGAAAGGGAAGAAGTAGGTTATGGCATTAACTTTTCCAAAGTGTTAAACTTTGGAAAAGTTTGTTCTAATAGTACTTTTCTTTAACGAATGCCTTTGTTGGGTTAGCTTTTCCAAAGTTTCAAACTTTGGAAAAGCTCTTTTATCTCGCATTTACCAAGGTTCTATACCGGTTTGTTTTGGCGGGTGCAAATGAACATATTCAAAATTCTCTTTATCGCTAAATAGATCTATTAACTCTTCTCTAAGCAATTGTGTTGGTTTGTCAGAAATCAAACTCTTATATGATGAGTTTTCCCAATCGATGGGCTTTTTAGCAAGTCCGGCTTCAACTGGATTGTAGTGAATATAATGGACAACTTTCAAAAGATATCTCATATCCGTAATTTTTTTACGTTTGAAATTCTTCATGAAAAGACTGCCTTTTCTTTTCTGTTGCTTATTAAATGCTTGAGTATAAGAACTGAAAAAATTTGAAAACTGTTTGCTCAGAATAGGACCGAATTCTTTGTCAGTATCGAAATTGTGGAAAGCTTTTTTTAATTCTTTTTCACTTTTAATGCGAATCAAGAAGTGGAAATGATTTGGGAGTAAGCAGTAGCAATAAGTATCTGCAATAGGATGGATGTATAATTTGTATTTTTCTAAAAAGAATCTGTAATTTTCCTGAGATAAAAAGATTGTTTCTTCTCCGTTTGCTCTATTGTATAAGTGATAAGTTTCATTTGGTGCGAGCAAAGACGCATAATCATTCATAAAAGGTTTTAGTTTAAGATTTTGGTGAATTAGCTTTTCCAAAGTTCCAAACTTTGGAAAAGCTGTTCTAATGATAATTTTATTTAACGAATTGTTTTCTGTCATATTAGCTTTTCCATAGTTCTAAGCTTTGGAAAAACTGTTCTAAAAAAAAGCCGATACATTTCTGTATCGGCTGTAGTAGCGGGGACCGGACTCGAACCGATGACCTTTGGGTTATGAGCCCAACGAGCTACCAACTGCTCCACCCCGCAATATATCTTGGTTATAATAGTCTTTATAGACGAAAAGCCTTCTCTGGGCTTTTTAAATTGCGGTGCAAAGATATATTTTGTTTCTTTGTACTCCAAATATCTTATTAACATTTTTTGAAATGGCTCATAAATCTGGGTTTGTAAACATTATTGGCTCTCCAAACGTTGGTAAATCAACACTTATGAACGTTTTGGTGGGTGAACGTCTTTCTATCATTACATCTAAAGCGCAGACGACTCGTCATCGAATTATGGGCATTGTGAATGGCGAGGATTTTCAAATTGTTTATTCAGATACTCCAGGAGTTTTAAAGCCAAATTACAAGCTTCAGGAATCGATGATGGAATTTGTAAATACTGCTTTACAAGATGCAGACATTATTTTGTTTGTTACTGATATTTATGAAGACATTAAGATAGAAGAAAAAGTACTCGAGAAAATTAAAAATACAAGTGCACACGTTCTCTTATTGGTAAATAAAATAGATCTTTCTTCACAGGATAAATTAGAAGAAAAAGTACAGTATTGGAAAAATGAAGTTCCTAAAGCAGAAGTAATTCCTGTATCTGCCTTAGAAAAATTTAATGTGACGTATGTGTTTGACCGAATTCTTGCTTTGCTTCCGGAAAGTCCAGGTTTTTATGATAAAGACCAATTAACGGATAAGCCAGAACGATTTTTTGTTTCTGAAATAATAAGGGAGAAAATTTTAACAAACTATAAAAAAGAAATTCCTTATTCAGTTGAAGTAGTTGTAGAAGCATTTAAGAACGAAGAGAAGATAATTAAGATTCGTGCGGAAATAATGGTTGTGCGTGATTCGCAAAAGGGAATTATTATTGGACATCAAGGGAAAGCATTAAAAAAAGTTGGCACAGAAGCACGTAAAGACATGGAGGAGTTTTTTCAAAAGCAAGTGTTCCTTGAATTGTTTGTAAAAGTGAATAAAGATTGGCGTGACAGTGATACTCAGTTAAAACGATTTGGATATAGCGGTTAATTCTCAATACAGTGCTGTGTTTTACGTATGATTTCCTTCTAAAGATTCTTCTAAAGTGCATTAGAACAGATTATTATGACTACCTTTGCACCCTTAAATAAAATAAAAACAGCCTAATGGCAAACATAGTAGCAATAGTAGGTCGTCCAAATGTAGGAAAATCAACCATTTTCAACCGTTTAACAGACAGTAGAAAAGCAATTGTTGATTCCGAATCGGGAGTAACACGCGACAGACATTACGGTAAATCGGAGTGGAATGGAGTGGAGTTTTCTGTAATTGATACAGGCGGCTACGTAAAGGGTTCAGAAGATGTATTTGAAGGCGAAATTCGTAAACAAGTGCAATTGGCAATTGATGAAGCGAATGTAATTTTGTTAGTTTTGGATGTTGCTGAGGGAATAACAGATGATGACAAAGTTGTTGCAAATATCCTCAGAAAAGGCAAAAAGAAAGTATTCGTTGTAGCTAATAAAGTTGATAATTCCGTTCGTCAAGGTTTAGCAGGAGAGTTTTATGCTTTGGGATTGGGAGAGGTACATAATATTTCTGCAATAAGTGGAAGTGGTACTGGTGATTTGTTGGATGAAGTAGTTAAGGTATTTGATAAAGATGCTGTTGAAGAAGAATTAGACATTCCAAAATTTGCAATTGTTGGTCGACCCAACGTTGGTAAATCTTCTATGATAAATGCACTTTTAGGAAAAGAAAGAAACATTGTTACTCCAATTGCAGGAACCACTCGCGATTCTATCAATACACGTTACACGGCTTTCGGTCACGATTTTTTATTGATCGATACAGCTGGAATTCGTAAAAAATCAAAGGTAGAAGAGGATTTAGAATTTTATTCGGTGATGCGTTCTATTCGTGCCATTGAAGATTGTGATGTGTGTTTACTATTAATTGATGCAACATTAGGTTTAGAAGCTCAGGATATAAATATTTTTCGACTAGCAGAAAATAATCGTAAAGGAATTGTTGTTGTTGTAAATAAATGGGATTTGGTTGAAAAAACTACCAATTCAACTAAAGAATACGAAGAAAAAATTCGTGAAAAACTTGCACCATACAACGATGTTCCAATTGTTTTTACATCTGCTCTCACAAAACAACGTGTCTTAAAAGCGATAGAGATTGCTGAAAAAGTAAATATAAATCGGACAAAGTCAATTAAAACTCGTGAGCTCAATGATGTTATGTTGCCAATTATTGAACACTCTCCACCAGCCGCTATTAAAGGAAAGTACGTGAAAGTTAAATTTATCAATCAATTGCCAACTCACGCACCAACATTTGCTTTTTATTGCAATCTTCCACAATATGTTACCGAATCATACATTCGCTTCTTAGAAAATAGATTGAGAGAAAATTTTGATTTCTGTGGTGTTCCTATTCAAATTTTTATGAGAAAGAAATAATCCCCCTTGCCCTCCTTCGATAGTGTCTGCTTCAACGCAGAATGCTTTGGACAAACTCTTTACAAAGGCGGAATTGAATCTGCTGAAATCGTTTTTTTCTTTTTGAAATCCAAATCTATTCGAAATTCAAAATTTATTACGTGCCTATATTTTCCATCGGTTTCAAATGAAGCTAATGTAGGACGATACATTCCAGCAACAGAATAGTATTTATTAAAGCGATATTCTACTCCAATTGAGAGTCCTAAAGTTTGATCAGACTTTTTGTAACTAGCCACACTGTTAATAGTACTTGTTATTCTGAAATTATAATTGATAATATTCCCTCCTCCAACAAAATTTACATTTTCATAGATGGGTTTGTGAAAAAGAATTTCAAAGTAAGTGCAACCTATACTTGTTTTAAAATCTTTTTTCGAAAAATTAATTGCAGCAATAGGTGAAGACAAATCATCTGTCACGCTAAAATTAACGGAAATTTTATTTAATTTGTTTTTGTAATATCCAGAAAATCCTAAGCCGGAAAATCCAAATGTTTTTTTGCTTTGATTTTTGTAATAATCTACATAATTATAATAATTCACCCAAGGAAAAGAAAAGGTTATTCCGTAATTAGAATTGCTTGTTGAACCTTCTGTTTGCGAATGAATAGGCAAAAGAAAGCAAAAAATAAAAAATGTAGAAATAAGCAGCTTCTTCAATGTGTGCTATTAAATTAAAACGCCTCATTCTTAACTAATAGAATGAGGCGTTATTGTATGAATTAGAAAATTATTTCAATTTAAATGCTGCTTTTACTTTTGCAACATAATCCAATTTTTCCCATGTAAACAATTCTACTTTCATTATTTTTGTTTTTCCATCAGGAGATTTAAACGTTTTAGTAATTGTTTCGTTTTTTCTTCCCATGTGTCCGTATGCAGCAGTTTCGCTATACATTGGAGTGCGTAATTTAAAACGTTGTTCAATAAAGTAAGGGCGCATATCAAAAACGCTTTCAACTATTTTAGCAATTTGTCCATCTGTCATTTTTACTTTTGCTGTTCTATAAGTATCAATAAAAATACCCATTGGCTGAGCAACACCAATTGCGTAGGAAACCTGCACCAAAACTTCGGAACAAACTCCTGCTGCAACCAGATTTTTTGCAATATGACGAGTTGCATAAGCTGCAGATCTGTCCACTTTTGATGGATCTTTACCTGAAAACGCGCCACCACCATGAGCTCCTTTTCCACCATAAGTGTCAACAATAATCTTGCGACCAGTTAATCCTGTATCTCCGTGCGGACCACCAATTACAAATTTACCAGTTGGGTTAATGTGGTAATTGATTTTGTTGTTAAACAAATGAGCGTATTTAGGATACTTCTTTTTTACTCTTGGAATTAAAATATCGATAATGTCTTTTTTAATTTTTGCAAGCATTTTAGCTTCAGCATCAAAATCATCATGTTGAGTTGATACAACAATAGCATCAATACGAACAGGAACGTTATTGTCGTTATACTCTAATGTTACCTGAGATTTTGCATCTGGACGTAAATATTTTATCTCTTTATTTTCTCTGCGCAATGCAGCTAATTCTATTAAAATACCATGCGCTAAATCCAAAGCCAAAGGCATATAATTAGCCGTTTCGTTTGTTGCGTAACCAAACATCATTCCTTGGTCACCAGCACCTTGCTCTTCTTTTTTCTTTTTGTCAACACCTTGATTAATATCTGCAGATTGCTCATGAATGGCAGATAAAATTCCACATGAGTTTGCTTCGAACATGTATTCGCTTTTTGTATAACCAATTTTACGAATTACTTCGCGCGCAATTTCTTGAACATCTAAATATGCTTTTGATTTTACTTCACCTGCAAGTATAACTTGTCCTGTTGTAACAAGTGTTTCACAAGCAACTTTTGATTGAGGATCAAAAGCCAAAAAATTATCAATTAATGCATCAGAAATTTGATCTGCTACTTTGTCTGGATGTCCTTCCGAAACCGATTCGGATGTAAATAAATATCCCATTTATAAAATTGTTTGTTTTAAGATTAGTTTAGATTTTTTAACGAGTGCTAAAGTACAATTTATTAAGTAATTGAGAAAGAAAAATTATTTCACGAAGAGGGTTCTTTTTTCGGAGGGTATCCCCCTCTCCGAGGGGGCAGGGGGAGGATAATGCTATAATGGAAAGAGTATTATGATTATTTTTCTATAGTTGAATTGAGCGAATAGGTTTTCCGTTTCAAACAAATAGGAGGTTCTGTTATTCCTAACTCCGTTTCTCGTTCTTCAATTGTTATTTCTAAACACCTTATTACATTCTGAATATCTTTTAATACTTCATGATCTAGAAATCGAATGACTTTAAACCCATTGTTTTCAAGGATTTGCTGGCGTTTTACATCTTTATGATAAGCTTCTTCATTGTAATGCGATATCCCATCTACTTCAATAATTAGAAGAAGTTGCTTACACATAAAATCTGCAATGTAATTTAATACTGGGCGCTGTGGATTGAAAGTGCAGCCTTTCATTGTTCTGGCTTTAAGAGCATATTTCCAAAGACAGACTTCTGCTTTGGTCATCGTTTTTCTCAGGTCAGAAGCTCTTGGCCTTAGAACTTTATTGTATGAATATTGGTTTGATTTGCTTGCTGGCATATTCTCCGTATTCTGCCCCTGCCCCCTCGGAGAGGGGGATATGCTTCGTAAAATTAATTTAATAATAAATGTTTATTCTTTTACCTACCAAATTTTAACCCTAATCTTCTCTTCACGATACATCTTATCGCCTTTCTTAATATTGAAAGCTGTGTAGAACTCATCTACATCTGAAAGCGGACCGTTGATACGGAATTCAGCAGGAGAATGTACATCGCTCATTATTTGTTTTGCTAAAGAAGCATCAGTTCTGTTTACCATCCAAGCATAAGCATACGCTAAAAAGTAACGTTGGTCTGATGTATAGCCATTGTAAAGCTCCTTTGATTGTCCTTGTTTAGTTTTTTTGAAGGCTTCGTATCCCATAATTACGCCACCCAAATCTGCGATGTTTTCTCCTTGTGTATTTTCGCCCCTTACGTGCATGCTATCTAAAACAACATATTTATTAAATTGTTCAACAATTAATTTTGTTCTTTCAACAAATCTTGATCTGTCAACTATTGTCCACCAATCTGTAAGGTTTCCGTTCTCATCATATAAACTTCCTTGATCATCAAAACCGTGTGTAATTTCATGTCCAAATGTTGAACCGCCTATAATTCCGTACAATACAGCATCATCTGGCATACGACCTTCAAATCCTGGTACAATAATATTACATGCCGGAACAACTATTTCATTGCTTGCCGGATTATAATAGGCATTATATGTTTGTGGATACATTTCCCATTCTGATAAATCAACAGGCTTTCCGTATTTATTTATCATAAAGTTGTATTCCCATCTTTTAATATTCATCATATTTTGAAGGTAGTTATCGCGACTAATTTCCAAACTCGACATATCTTTCCATTTGTCAGGATAACCTACTTTCATAACAATTTTATTCAATTTAATCATTGCTTTTTCTTTTGTAACATCACTCATCCAAGCTAATTTTTTGATATGTTCAGCATAAATATCGCGAATGTTGTTTCCAATTTCTAATAGCTTTTCTTTCGTGCCTTTTGGCAAATATTCGTCAACATAAATTTGTCCAATTAATTCTCCTAACGATTCATTAGTTGTTTCTACAATTGCCTTCCATCTTGGCTTTTGTTCTTTAATTCCATCTAAAACAGTGGAGTAGAAATAAAAATTTTGATTCTCAATTTCTTTATTCAAATCCTTAGCATAACTATTTAATAAAGTCCATTTTAAATAAACTTTCCATTCATTTAATTGAACTTTTTTTAGAGTTGTTTCAAGTTGTGAGAAAAATTCAGGCTGACCAACAACAACTGAATCAACATTGTTTAATCCTAGTTTTGAAAGTGTTTCATTCCAATTGATAGATGGTGTGATTTTATTTATAGAAGCAACCGACATTTTATTGTAGTTTTTGTACGGGTCTCTCAAATCTTCCATCTTTCTGGATGCCTTAGCTAGCATTGTTTCTATCGTCATTACAGATGCGGCACTTTTCTCAGATGTGCTTTTTTCTGCTCCTATTAAATCAAACATTTTTTGAACATGTTTTACATATTCATTTCTAATGTTTATCGTTCTTGAATCTGTATTGAAATAATAATCACGTTCAGGAAGTCCTAAACTGGCTTGTCCAAGTGAAACAACATATTGTGAACTTTTTTTGTCATCACGAATAACATAAAAACTAAACATTGTACGAGCATTTATTTTATTTAGTTCTGCAACAGCGCCTACTAATTCGGATGTACTTTTAATATCATCAATTTTGGAAAATTCCTCCTTGAGTACTGTTATTCCTGCTTTTTCGATACTTACAGTATCCATTCCGCTGAAATATAAATCTCCAATTTTTTGTTTGTTGCTTCCCTTTTCTGATTTTGAATCTGCAGCTGCCGATTCGCATATTTTTTTTATAGCTTCATTGATAGTATCTTGAATGGTTTGAAAAATGCCATTGCTTTTTTCTGATGATGGAATAGGATGTTTTTTAAACCAACCATTGTTTGCGAAAAGGAAAAAGTTTTCTCCGGGTGAAATAGAGGAGTCAATGTGAGCTGTTATGGGATCAATAAACTCATCTTGAGATTTTTGATTTTCATTTGAATTGTTGCACGAATAAATGATTGTTGCAAGTACGCTAGTAAATAAAAATATTTTTTTCATGGAAAGGTTATATATAGATTTTAATATTGAATTATTTTGTCAGATGCTTGAAAACATCTTCCAATTTTTGTTCTTCTTTATGCAAAGTCAAAACGGCTAAACCATTTTGAACCGCATATTGAAAGATATCGGTGCGTACATCTTTGTCGCCATGAGCTTCAATTTGCCAAATATTGCCTTTTACGTTTTTTGCGTCATAAACACCAGTAATATTTTTTAAAGAGTTTCTTGTAGTTTCTTTGTCGAACTCAACAGTAATAAATTGTTTACTCTTTGTTTGAGTATTTTGAATTACGGAGGTAGTATCATTTGCTACAATCAAACCATTGTTCACAATAATTACTCTATCACATACAGCTTCTACCTCTTGCATAATGTGAGTAGAAAGCATTACTGTTTTTTCTTTCCCTACTTTAATAATCAAGTTGCGAATTTCTTCCAATTGATTTGGATCTAAACCAGTTGTAGGTTCATCCAAAATAAGCACTTTAGGATCGTGAATTAAGGCTTGTGCCAAACCAACTCTTTGTCTGTATCCTTTTGATAGTGCTCCAATTTTCTTTTTCTGTTCCACTTGCAAGCCTGTCATTTCTATCATCTCAGAAATTCGTTCTTTCATATTTTTGAGTTTATGCAATCCAGCAATAAATTCTAAATACTCCTTTACGTACATCTCTAAATACAAAGGATTGTGTTCTGGAAGATAGCCAACATTTTTTCTTACATCCAGACTTTGCTCGGCAACATCAAATCCACAAACGGATGCCGTGCCTGAAGTTTGAGGAATAAAACAAGTTAAAATTTTCATCATGGTAGATTTTCCAGCTCCGTTCGGACCAAGAAATCCAACTATTTCACCAGTGTTTACTTCAAACGAAACATCATTCAAAGCATTTTGCTCACCGTAGGTTTTTGTTATATTACTTACTTTAATAGACATTGTAGTTAATTATATAATGATTATCCCAACGAATTACGAATCTATACGAATGTACGAAATACAAATAATCACACGCATTATTAATTCGTATTTTTCGTATTTTTTTTCGTAATTCGTTGGGATCAGTATGTTTGTAAAGAATCGTGATTTCTAGTCACAAAGCTAATTCTTTTTGATAAATTTGGTGTTCAAAAAAGTATAAACGGCAAAAAATGCAAGGTGTTGTTATAAAGTCTACTGGAAGTTGGTATACTGTTCTATCAGAGGGCAGTATAATTGAGTGCAGAATAAAAGGTGTTTTTAGAATAAAGGATATTAAAACCACAAACCCTATTGCTGTTGGCGATAATGTTGAGTTTGAAATGGAAGCAGATGGAAGGGGAGTGATACACGTTATTGCCGACCGTAAAAATTATATCATTCGTAAATCTATAAATCTTTCAAAACAATCACACATTCTTGCTGCAAACGTTGATCAAGCAATGTTGATTGTTACATTGGCTTTTCCGCGTACTTCAGCTGGTTTCATTGATCGATTTTTGCTGACGGCTGAGGCTTATCATATTCCGACCAAAATTATTTTTAACAAAGTCGATTTGTTTTTGAAAGAGGAAAACTCTATGAAAGAGTTGAATGATTTCATCGCTGTTTATGAAAAGATAGGTTATCAGTGTTTTAAAGTTTCTGCTACCGAAAATATAGACATTGAAGTGTTGAAAAATTTAACAAAAGACAAAACCAGTTTAGTTGCTGGTCATTCAGGAGTGGGAAAATCTACTTTAGTTAATGCAATGGATTCGAATTTAGATTTAAAAGTAGGAGAAATTTCAGATGCTCATAGTAAAGGAAAACATACAACCACTTTCGCAGAAATGCATCCTTTAATTTATGGTGGATTTATAATTGATACACCAGGAATAAAAGAATTAGGTTTAGTAGACATGGAAAAAGAAGAGATAGGAAACTATTTTCCAGAAATGCACGTCATAAAAAATCAATGTAAATTCAATAATTGTATTCATGTAAATGAACCGAAATGTGCAGTAATTGCAGCGGTTGAAAAGGGAGAAATAGCTTTGTCGAGATACACTAGTTATTTAGGAATAATGAATGGGGAAGAGCTTGAAACAGAGTATTGAAAATTTCATTTTCCAATTTTTTTAAATGAAAGTAGTTGTCCAGCGAGTTAGCCAAGCATCTGTTACAATTAATGGGAAAATAAAAAGTTCCATTGGCTTGGGTTTGCTTGTATTGTTGGGTATTGAACATTCAGACTCTCAAGAAGACATTGAGTGGTTGAGTTCAAAAATTGTTAATCTGAGAATATTTAATGACGAAAATGGCATAATGAATTTTTCATTAAAAGATACTAACGGAGAACTTGTTCTTGTTTCCCAATTTACATTACACGCCTCTATAAAAAAAGGAAATCGTCCTTCCTATATTAAAGCCGCAAAACCAGAAATTGCAATTCCGCTGTATGAAAAAATGATTGCGCAATTGCAAAACGATTTAGGAAAAAGTATTCATACGGGAAGTTTCGGAGCAGATATGAAAGTAAGTTTGTTGAATGATGGTCCGGTTACGATTGTGATTGACAGCAAACAAAAGGAGTAGGCAATGTTGCAGTTGGCAATGAAAAAATTTAAACAAATTTTAATTCTTTTAATTGCCAACTGCCTACTGAAAAATTGCCAATTGACATTACTCGAACCTCAATGCCTCAATCGGATCCAAATTAGAAGCTTTAATCGCAGGATAAATTCCCGCCATAGTTCCAACAGCTAAACAAAGCCCAATGCTCATTAAAATCCAATCCCAAGGAATAATAAAACTTATTTCAAACTGAAGTGCAATAAGATTTCCTAAAATGATTCCAAGTAATGTTCCAAAAAATCCTCCTAGTTGGCAGATTACAAGCGCTTCTACTAAAAACTGACTTCGAATAACTTTTTTTGTTGCACCTACTGCTTTTCTAATTCCAATTTCACGGGTTCGTTCCGAAACGGATACCAACATTATATTCATCAAGCCGATAGCTGCTCCTAAAAGTGTGATGAATCCAATTATTGTTGCGCCCATTGTCACTTTCTGCATATTATCAATCAGCAAGTTTGCAAGATTATCACTCTTAGTAATTTCAAAATTATCTTCTTCTGTAGCACTTAATCTTCGAATGACTCTGAAGGTTCCTGTTGCTTCCCCAATGGCTGCAGACATTAACTGAGAATTGTTACACATAATATTTATTGTGAAGGTCATGTTTGGAATTGAAAAATACTGACGCACATTACTTAATGGTAAAATACTTACTTTATCTCCTCCAAAGCCAACACTATTTCCTTTTGATTTTAAGGTTCCGATAATTCGATATTTTCCACTTCCAATAGTAATTATCTTGTCAATTGGGTCTTGTTTTTTAGTAAACAATGCATCAATAACTTCTTTTCCTAAAATCACAACATGACTTCCATAAAGAATTTCATTAGCAGAAAAATTTCTTCCTTTGTCCAATTCATAACCCGATGTGGCGATGTAATTTTCATCACCACCAAAAACCCGAATATTTGGATTGGTTTTTTTTGATTCAAATTTTAATGTAGAAGCACCTGCTGCGAATGTCGAAACAGATGGTTTTGCAGGAAAATTATAGGCTTTACTAAAATCGATGGCTTCCTGATAGGTAATGTTTCTGAATTTTTTTGGTCTTTTTCCATTTTTGCCAATTCTCACCGTCATTTCACGATTTCGAATCGTAAATGTATTGGCTCCCATGTTTGTAAAATTGCTATTGATCGACGACTTTAAAGCATCAATAGAAGTAAGCGTTCCAACTAAGGACATGATGCCAAAAGAAATGATAACAATAGTAAGAATAGTGCGCAACAATTGGCTTCGAATTGCTCGTAGCGATATTTTGATATTTTCTCTTAAAACAGAAGCCATTGCTGAATATTGAGCAGCAAAATTAGTAAACTAATTGAATAGAAGTGGTTTTAACACTAGACTTTATTATTTTGATAATTTTCTATCATAAAATGCCCTCCAAATTGCTACAATAATGTATCTTTATGTCGTCTTTTTAAAATCATTCCACAATGTCAAAAAAATATCAATTTCTGAGTCTTATTGTTCTACTGTTTGTTTTTGCAAGTTCAACACTATTTGCTCAAGCAAAAAAGCCAGCAGCAGGTGCAAAAGGAGCTCCCGTCGTTAAGGCTTCCGCACAAGGAACATTTGCAGCAGATATGGATTGCACAGTAAAATTAAATGGTGCAGCAAAAGTAATTAGCTTAAAAGCATACACTCCATTGGATGTAGTTTTGAAAGTTGGTGATAATACAATTGAAGCACAATCTATTGACAAAAAAGCAAATTATCGAAATACAGTTATTGGTAAAGCAGGAGAAAAAGTAATTATAGAAATTTCATTTTTTGACGACTCAAAGTTTTTGGATTATATAAAAACAGGAAACATAACCATGGCGGAAACAGCCATTAAAAAAAATCCAGGATTAGCAACCAATGAAGATGGTTTACTAGTTTCTTCACCGCTTCAAATTGCAATAGAGAATTCTCAACCAGAAATGGTAATATATTTAATGAGCAAGGGAGCAAGTTTTTTAAAGCCGGAAAACATCTACCCTTTACATTTATCAATTAAATATGCATCTTCTTTAAAGCCTGCAAAAGATAAATCTGCTCCTGATAAATTATTACTTGATTTGTTTTTAAGTAAAGGATGTAAAATTACCGATAAAGATGATGGAGGAAACACTCCTTTACATTGTGCTGTGAGAGCAGGTAAAATGGATATGGTTACAATGTTAGTGAAATTGGGTGCAGATGTAAATGCAAAAAATGATTTTGATGATACGCCAATGAAAATTGCTGAAGACAAAGGATTGATTTCAATCATTAGTTTTCTTGCAGCAAATGGAGCAACACCTCCCAAAAAGGCGGTTGAAGAAGAAGAGAAATAATATAAACAAATAATATATAAAACGAAATTATGGCATTTGACATTGAGATGATAAAGGCACTTTACGAAAAGATGCCCTCTAAAGTTGAAGCAGCGCGTAAATTAATTGGCCGCCCGCTTACTCTCACCGAAAAAATTCTATACGCTCATTTACATCCGGAACAAAAACCTGAAAATTTTCAACGAGGAAAATCCTATGTTGATTTTGCTCCAGATAGAGTTGCTATGCAGGATGCGACTGCACAAATGGCGCTTTTGCAATTTATGCAATCGGGTCGACCGAAAGTTGCTGTTCCTTCAACAGTTCATTGTGATCACTTGATTACAGCAAAAGAAGGTGCTGCAACTGATTTAGCTTTTGCTACAAAAGAAAGCAAAGAAGTATTTGATTTCTTAGGTTCTGTTTCTAATAAATATGGAATCGGTTTTTGGAAACCAGGTGCTGGAATTATTCACCAAGTAGTTTTAGAAAATTATGCATTTCCTGGTGGAATGATGATTGGAACCGATTCACACACAGTAAATGCTGGTGGATTAGGAATGATTGCAATTGGTGTTGGTGGTGCTGATGCTTGTGATGTAATGGCAGGATTGGCTTGGGAATTAAAAATGCCAAAATTAATTGGTGTGAAATTAACAGGAAAATTAAATGGCTGGACAGCACCAAAAGATGTTATCTTAAAAGTAGCAGGAATTCTAACAGTGAAAGGTGGAACAGATGCCGTTGTAGAATATTTTGGTGAAGGAGCAATTTCAATGAGCTGTACTGGTAAAGGAACAATTTGTAATATGGGTGCAGAAATTGGTGCTACCACTTCTACATTTGGTTACGATGCTTCCATGGAGCGTTACTTAAAAGCTACTGGTAGAGCAGATGTTGCTGAACTTGCTAATAAAGTAAAAGAACATTTAACAGCAGATGCAGAAGTTTATGCAAATCCGGAAAAATATTTTGATCAAGTAATTGAAATTGATTTAAATACTTTGGAGCCACATGTAAACGGACCATTCACTCCAGATTTAGCAACTCCAATTTCTAAATTGAAAGAGGAAGCAATTAAAAATGGTTGGCCTTTAAAAATTTCTGTTGGTTTACTTGGTTCTTGCACCAATTCATCTTACGAAGATATTTCCCGTGCTGTGAGTTTAGCAAAACAAGTTTCCGCAAAAAATTTAAAAGCAAAATCCGAATATTTAATTAATCCAGGTTCAGAACAAATTCGTTTTACAATTAAACGTGACGGTTTCTTGGATGTGTTTGATCAAATTGGTGCAAAGGTATTTACTAATGCTTGTGGGCCATGTATAGGAATGTGGGATAGAATGGGTGCAGAGAAACAAGAAAAAAATACCATCATTCATTCTTTCAATAGAAATTTTGCAAAACGTGCGGATGGAAATCCAAACACGTATGCATTTGTTGCTTCTCCTGAAATAGTTACTGCAATGGCAATTGCGGGTGATTTGACTTTTAATCCTTTAACAGATTATTTGACAAACGAAAAAGGTGAACAAGTAAAATTAGATGCGCCAAGCGGTGATGAATTGCCACCAAAAGGTTTTGCAGTAGAAGATGCAGGTTATCAAGCACCAGCTGCTGATGGAAGCAAAGTTTCAATTGTTGTTTCACCAACTTCTGACCGCTTACAATTATTAGATCCATTTGCTGCTTGGGAAGGTGTTGATTTGAAAGGATTAAAATTATTAATCAAAGCAAAAGGAAAATGTACAACGGACCATATTTCGATGGCAGGACCATGGTTGAAGTTCCGCGGACATTTAGATAATATTTCTAACAATATGTTGATTGGTGCAGTAAATGCATTCAATGAAAAAACGGATAACGTTAAAAATCAATTGACAAATACTTACGATTCTGTTCCGAAAGTTCAACGTGCATACAAAGCACAGAGAATCGGTTCAATTGTAGTGGGTGATGAAAATTACGGAGAAGGTTCATCTCGTGAACACGCAGCCATGGAACCTCGTCACCTGGGTGTTCGTGCTGTTTTGGTAAAATCATTTGCTCGTATTCACGAAACAAATTTGAAAAAACAAGGAATGTTAGGTTTAACATTCGCTGATAAATCGGATTACGAAAAAATTAAAGAAGATGATTCAATTGATATTATTGGTTTAACTTCATTCGCTCCGAATACTCCATTAGCATTGGTGTTTAATCATGCTGATGGAAGCAAAGATGAAATCAAAGCGAACCATACTTACAATGCACAACAAATAGAATGGTTTAAGGCAGGTGGTGCTTTAAATATCATTCGTGCAAACGTGAAAGCTTAAAGAGATTTGAGATATTAGATTTCAGATGTTAGACAAAAGTGTGTTGCAATATTGTAGCGCACTTTTGTTATAAATACTAATAACTAACAACAAACAACAGAGTGAAAGCATACAACCCTAAAGATTGGTCAAAATTAATTTTTCATTTTCATAAGTCCGATTCCTTTCGAATGCTTTTGCCTGCTATGATGGCTTTGGCATTTTACGCTGGTATTCTGTGTTATCTTGACGTGGAATTAAATGTGATCAAGCTCAGAAGCACAACCGTTTTGCATTCACTTTTAGGTTTTGTACTTTCATTATTACTGGTTTTTCGTACAAACACAGCTTACGATCGCTGGTGGGAAGGAAGAAAGTTGTGGGGAGATTTGATTAACAACAGCAGAAATTTTATGTTGAAGTTAAATGCTTTTTTGCCTGCTGAAAAAAAAGAATTGAAAAATGGCTTTAGAATTTTAATCAGTAATTATGCTTTTGCTTTAAAAGAGCACTTGCGTGGAGGTTTTATTGCGGAGCAATTAGAAGATCATCCGAATTTGAGATTAAATGACTTGAGCAGATGCAATCACATTCCAAACAGAATTGCACAGCAGATGTATAGTGAAGTCGAAGCTTTACAAAAACAAAAGTTAATAAGTGAAGAAAAATTAATTATACTGAACGAAGAGTTACGTTCGTTTACAAATATTGCAGGTGCTTGTGAGCGTATCAAAGCTACTCCCATTCCTTTTTCTTACAGTACGTTTATTAAGCGTGTCATTCTGCTTTACATGATCACACTTCCCTTAGGCTTAGTGGGCGATTTTAAATGGGCTACAATTCCGATGGTGCTGTTCGTGTTTTATGCTTTTGCAGGATTAGAGCTTATTGCGGAAGAAATAGAAGACCCTTTCGGTCACGAAGACAATGATTTGCCTACAGATGAAATTGCTTCAAAGATCAAGAAGAATTTAAAAGAGATTGTAGAATTTTAGAGAGCGATTAATCCTTCAATTCCTTCCATCTCTTTATACTTTTCAATAATGGAATCGGCATCTAACATTACTTCTTTTATTGTAATGCTGATATATTTTCCATTTGCTGATTCTTTTTGAGAAATAGTGGCTTCGTCCGAAAACTTAGATTCCACCAAAGCAATTTTTCTATTATCCGCTTGTACAATGAACTTAAACATATAAATAGTAGGCCAATCTTTTTCCTTAGCCAATTGAACTCTCAATTTTTCGAACTGTTCATCTTTATTCATAGTGTAAAGATAAAGCTAATGTTATAACTTTGTTGAATCATGGAAAAATTTCAACTGACAGAGGAATACATTCAACTAAATCAATTATTAAAGGCAATTGCTTGGTGCTCGAGTGGAGCAGAAGCTAATTCAATGATTGATAGCGGTCAAGTAAAGGTAAACGGAGAAGTCGAATTAAGAAAACGAAATAAAATCAGAAAAGGTTTCAAAGTAGAATTCAACAATCAAATTGTAATTACTGAATAAATGAAAAAAAATATGCTTTCAATTATTTTATTCTTCTTTTCATTTTTTTGCTTTTTCACAAGAAGTGACGATGGAGTCTACTTTAACATCTCAAGTGCTTAAATCCTGCCAATTAAAGGTTGATTCATGGAAAGATTGGAATAAGATTTATCAGCATTGGATGAAAAATGAATACCACAAAATATTGAAAGAGAATAAATTAAAAATGAATTGCAACGGGTGTAAAAATATTTATTTAGATGTGATTTTGAATATTAATTTAACTCGGAAAATGACTTTTTATAAACTCGTAAACAGCAAAAAATGTTTTGAAAAGTTCTCTAAGAAATTAGAAATTCGTTTTATGAAATCGTTTTTTAATCTAGAGTTTCCTCAATCTTTAAGAAGCATGTATTTTGAGGCAATGATCGGGGCGGGGTTGAAGTGTTAAGAGAATACGATACTAGCCGCAGATTTGCAGATTAAAAATAATAATAATTAATTGTGGCCGATTTTCTTAGGCTTATAGTAACAGGAATAGAATCATCCGAAATTAAAACACACAGAAAAATCTGCGAATCTGCGGCTAAATACCCCGCATATTTGCAAACGGTTGTTTTACCCATGATAAACTTTTGAATAAACAATCAATCCATTCTCAATTTCCAACAATTCTGCCACCTGCATATCTTCTTCATTCTCCACTTTTCGGATATATTCCATAAAAACTCGTGTTTCGTTTGCAGTCAAATTCGCTATCTCATAATGCAAGGTAGGCAATCGTTCAAAAGCATCTTTCCACCAAGCTCTTAGCGCATCTTTTCCAGTTACAAGCCCATTTGTTTCAGGTTTTCGGATTTTCAATTTCGGGCTGTAATGCTTTGCTTGGTAATGATACAAGGACAATAACTTTTCCAAATCATGGGAATTAAAGGCTTCAAACCAAGCTTTTGCTACTATTTCGTTTTTCTGTGCTGACATATGAATTTTGACTCATAAATATAGCATTTTTTCAAGAAATTGGACCTAAAAATTGTTTTTAAACCCTTAATAAAATCAATAGATTTTGCTATTTTTACAGATTAAGCAAGGGCTTGAATAAAAATCAAAATATTCATAGCTGACCTGCCTGTCGGCAGAGAGGTTTTCTATTTATTATACTTTATGACAATTAAAAACGATTTAATATTACGGGCAGCAAGAGGCGAAAAAGTGGAAAGAACTCCCGTTTGGCTTATGCGACAAGCAGGAAGAGTATTGCCTGAATACAGAGAAGTAAGAGCCAAAATGGGTGGTTTTAAAGAATTGGTTGAAACACCCGAATTTGCCTGTGAAGTGACCATTCAGCCTGTGGATATTTTAGGCGTGGATGCTGCTATCATCTTTTCAGATATTCTAGTAATCCCAGAAGCAATGGGGCTTCCATACCAAATGATTGAAGCAAAAGGTCCTTGGTTTGAAAAAACAATAAAATCTGCAGCTGATGTTGCTCAAATTCGTGTTGCCCAGGGAACTGATTTGCATTATGTATTGGATGCTATAAAATTAACCAAGAAAGAGTTGAACGGAAGAGTTCCGCTTATTGGTTTTGCTGGCGCTCCATGGACAATTTTTGCTTATATGATTGAAGGAAGTGGTAGTAAAACATTTTCAAAAGCCAAGAAATTTCTATACACTCAACCTGAAACGGCTCACCTATTGTTGCAAAAAATTACGGATAGCACTATCAACTACTTAAATGCTCAAATTGTTGCAGGAGCAGATATGTTGCAATTGTTTGATAGTTGGGCTGGAGTTTTATCTCCTGAGCAATACAATGAGTTTGCAATAAAATACATCACTCAAATTTGCGATGCTATTAAAGATGTGCCATTTACTGTGTTTGCAAAAGATGCGCATTTTGCCCGTAAACAAATGGGTTTGTTAAGTTGCGATACAATTGGTCTCGACTGGACAATGAACATAGCAGAATCTCGTTTACTAATCGGTGAAAACAAAACCTTACAAGGCAATATGGATCCTTGTTTGTTGTATTCCGATTATGCAACGATTAAAGCTGAGGCACAAAAAATGTTAAAAGCTTTTGGTCCTCACCGACACATTGCAAACTTAGGTCATGGTTTGTATCCCGATTTAGAGAAAGATAAAGTGAAATGTTTTGTCGATACAATTAAAGAATTCCGATTTTAATTTGAATGCATAAAAAAACAAAAAATAATAGAACAGTTTTTCTAAAAGCGATTTTGTTTTTAGCTGTTCTGTTGTTTTCTGTTTCATTATTTCCTCAGGAAAAAACAGGAAAAAATCTTATTCCTAATCCTAGTTTCGAAGAACGTAAAAGTAAAGGAAGTGATATCAAAGCAGCTATTCCTTGGAAAGGTGTTGGAACGGTTGATTATTATTTGAAACCAGATAAAAGAGATGGTTCTCAATACAAAGGTGCAAGAACTGGAATAAGTTATGCTGGTTTACGTTTTCAGGCAGATTACAAAGAATACATGCATGTGAAGTTGTTAGAAACGTTGGAAAAAGGGGAAGTGTATGAATTTAAAATGTACATACGTTTGCTGGAATCCGAAAATGTAACAGTAACAGTTAAACAATTGGGTGCATTTTTTTCAGCAGAAGAATTTAGAATCGGAATGGAATTTAATGAAGAAGGATTAGTTGATACAAATTATAGCAAAGGAATTTCTGGAACATTAAATTGGATATTAATTCAAGGAGATTTTACCGCAAGTGGAAATGAGAAGTATATGATTATTGGAAATTTTAGAACAAAAATGAAAGACGACTTTGTTAAAAAAAACAAATGGAGCCTGTTCGCATTTCAAGAAGCCTATTACTATATTGATGATATTTCATTAAGTAAAAAAAATCCAGAAGACGATTCTCCTAAGTATGATACTGAAGGTGGAGTTGTTAATTGGCTTCCTCATGCTTTTCATGCCGGGAAAACCTTTGAAATAAAAAATTTATTTTTCGAAAAAGGAACTTCAAAGTTGATGAGCGAGTCGGATAAAGCGTTAGATGAATTGGTAAAGATGCTAATAGATAATCTTTCTACAACTATTCAACTAAACGGACATATGGATAAGTTTGGTGATGAGGCAGTTGAAAAACAACTTTCCAAAGAACGAGCAAAAGCAGTTTACGATTATTTTAAATCACATGGAGTCACAAATCAAATGAGCTTTAAAGGTATGGGTTCAACACAACCAGTAGCTCCGAATGATTCAGAAGAGTACAAAGCAAAAAACAGAAGAGTGGAAGTTATTATTATAAAAGAATAATTTAAAACTAAAACCTATGGCAGAAATTGTAAAAGGGAATAAAAAAATTATCAATGCATGGGTGACATATGACCTTGCAAACTCGGTTTATAACTTAGTAATCACGGCAACTATATTTCCTATCTATTATATGGCTCAAACGGTTACTAAAGATGATGCTGGAGATATTACTTCGAATATAGTTTCCTTTTTTGGAATTGAATTCAAAAATACCACACTCTATGATTTTGCAATAGCATTTGCATTTTTAGTTGTTGCGTTTCTATCTCCACTTTTATCGGGTATTGCCGATTATGGTGGTAATAAGAAACGGTTTATGCAGTTTTTCTGTTATCTGGGAGCTACAGCTTGTTCTCTCATGTATTTTTTCGACAAAAATAATCCATATAGTTTGTACGTAGGACTTTCATTAGCAGTTTTGGCTTGTATAGGATATGCAGGGAGTTTAGTTTTCTATAATTCCTACCTTCCAGAAATTGCTCCCAAAGAAATGCAAGATAAAGTAAGTGCAAAGGGTTTTGCTATGGGATACATTGGCAGTTCTTTGCTTTTGATAGTCAATTTGATTATGGTATTACATCCCGAATGGTTTGGCTGGCTTAAAGAGGATGGTACTCCTGATAAAGGTTTTGCCACTCGTATTTCATTTATTTTGGTTGGTTTGTGGTGGTTTGGATTTTCGCAGATCACATTTTATCATTTACCGAAGGCTAAAAGTGCAAAGCAAAAAAATTCTGAAGGACATTATCTGACCCAGGGATTCAGAGAATTAAAAAAGGTTTGGAAGGAATTAAAACATAACAGACAATTAACCTGTTTTTTACCAGCATTTTTTATTTATAGTATGGGAGTTCAAACGGTAATGTTAGTAGCAAATCATTTTGGTGCCGATGAAATTAAAATGGAATCAGGGCAATTAATCACAACCATTTTAATTATTCAGTTTGTTGCTATGGCTGGTTCATTTTTGTTTTCATACATTTCACGTAAGACGGGAAATTTATTTACACTTAAATTGGCGACACTACTTTGGTCAGCAATTTGCCTATGTACGTTCTTGTTTGTATATACTCCTGTTCATTTTTATATAGTGGCGGCATTTGTAGGTTTGGTAATGGGAGGAATTCAAGCGCTTTCTCGTTCTACTTATTCAAAAATGCTTCCTGAAACCGATGACAATGCTTCTTATTTCAGTTTCTATGATGTATGTGAAAAATTAAGTATAGTATTTGGGATGTTAACTTTTGGAATTATAAATGAATGTAGTTCAACAATGCGAACTCCTATTTTTGCTCTTGTTACATTTTTTGTAATTGGTTTTTTATTATTATTCAGAATGAAGAAAATATAAAATAAATAAAATTAATTGTCACCCTGAGCGGAGTCGAAGGGCGTAAAATTCGTAAAGATTAGTTATTCGTACCGTATGATTGTAGATATTTTTATTCCTTGTTTTATTGACCAGATTTATCCTGATACAGGATTAAATATGGTGAAGATTTTAGAAAAGGTAGGTTGTGGTGTAAACTATAATCCTGAACAAACCTGTTGCGGCCAACCAGCTTTTAATGCGGGCTATTGGGACGATTGTAAAGAAGTAGGTGAGAAGTTTATTCAGGAATTTCAAAACGACCGATACATTGTTTGCCCTTCTGCATCTTGTGTTGGAATGATAAAAAATTATTATCCTGAAATGTTTCACAATTCTGTTTTGCATAATGAGTATAAACAAATTCAAAAAAATATTTTTGAGTTTTCCGATTTTATGGTAAACGTTTTAAAAATTACTGACCTTGGAGCAACATTAAACGGAGTGGCTACTTATCATGACTCATGTTCTGCTTTGCGCGAATATGGCATTAAAAGAGAACCAAGAGTTTTACTTGAAAAAGTAAGAGGACTCGAATTAAGAGAAATGAAAGATTCAGAAACATGCTGTGGATTCGGAGGAAATTTCTCTGTAAAATTTGAACCCATTGCTGTTGGAATGGGAGAACAGAAATTAGAAAATGCTTTGCAAACAGGTGCAGAATATATGATATCAACAGATGTTTCTTGTTTGATGCACGTTGATGGTTATGCTAAAAAGAATGGAAAAAATATGAAGATGATGCACTTGTGTGATGTGCTTGCATCGGGTTGGGATTAATAAAATCGAATTTTAATATGATTAAACTTTTAACAATAATTGGTGCTCGACCGCAAATTATTAAAGCTGCAGCTTTAAGTAGAGCTATTGAAAATAAATTTTCTGATAAAGTCAAAGAAATAATTGTACATACTGGTCAGCATTACGATGATAATATGTCTCAAGTATTTTTTGATGAATTAAATATTCCTCATCCGAATTATAATTTAAATGCTGGTTCTGGTTCCCATGGAAAACAAACCGCTTTAATGATTGAAGGAATAGAAGAAATTCTTTTAAAAGAAAAACCGAATTGTATAGTTTTATATGGCGATACCAATTCTACATTAGCTGGTGCTGTAGCGGCTTCAAAAATTCAAGTTCCAATAATACATATTGAAGCAGGTTTGCGTTCTTTCAATAAATCTATGCCAGAAGAAATTAATCGAATTATTTGTGACTCGGTTTCAACTCTTTTGTTTTCTCCTACCAAAGCGGGTTTTGAAAATTTAGTTAAAGAAGGTTTTAAAAAGAAAGCAGTTCCTCCATATTCATTTGATAATCCCAAAATTTATCATTGTGGGGATGTGATGTATGACAACTCTTTGTTTTTTTCTTCTCTTATAGAACAGAAAATCACCATTTTGCAAGACAATAAATTAGAAGAGGGAAAGTTTTTACTTGTTACTATTCATCGCAATAATAATACCGATGAACCTATTCGTTTAAATGCTTTATTTCGGGCTATTAATAAGATTTCAGTAGAAAATAAAATTAAAATTATTTTGCCTCTTCATCCAAGAACGGCAAAGTTGTTATCCAAAAATCTTTCTTCTGAATTATATAGTACTATAAAAACCAATGAACTTATAAAAATTATTTCTCCTGTCTCTTTTTTAGAAATGATTGCATTGGAAAAAAATGCATTTTTAGTTATGACAGATTCTGGTGGAGTTCAAAAGGAAGCATTCTTTTTCAAAAAACCATGCATAATTTTGCGTTCAGAAACAGAATGGGTTGAATTGGTGAACTCTGGTTCTGCAGTAATTGCCGATGCTAACGAAGCGGAAATCTTAAAAGCATTCGATAAATTTAAAAAGACGAAGAGATTTAAATTTCCTGATTTATTTGGTAATGGAAATGCCGCCGAATTTATTTGTGAAGAAATATTAAAGAATATTCATTAGAAAATGCTCCTGATTTATACTCATAAGATTACTCATCGTAATAAATATATCTTTAATTTAATTTTTAAAGATACACTTGGTGTTGATTTTACTTTAATTGAGCAGATTGATGAATTTAATGCTCATTCCGGAGCTAAGATGAGTTATACCAATAACCCAATTTCTGACGAGCTGTTTTTCACTTCGAGAAATTTGTTGTTTGAAACGGGTATCACCGAACAAAATATTTCTGTATTTGATTTGAATGGTTGCAAAGTTTTTTTTGCTACTGGTAAGTCATCTGCTCTTCCTTTTGATGTTTTTGCCGCAAGTTTTTATTTAGTTAGTAGATATGAAGAATATTTGCCACATATTCGTGATGAACATGATCGCTTTGATGCAAAGGATAGTTTGGCATTTGCAAATGGATTTTTGCAAAAACCCTTAGTCAATACATGGGCAGTTTGGATTAAAGAATTACTACTTAGTAAATATCCTCATTTGGTTTTTCCAGAGCAGAAGTATCAGTTTGTTTCTACTATTGATATCGATAATGCATATGCTTATCGCGAAAAAGGTTTTACTAGAAGTGTTGGTGGATATTTGAAATCATTATCGAAATTTGATTTCAAAGAAATTTCAGAACGTACGCGCGCTATACTTGGTTTTGATAAAGATCCTTATGATACTTATGAATTTCAATTGGAAATCATTAAAAAATATAAACTTAAATCAATCTACTTTTTTTTGTTGGGAGATTATGGTGTAAACGATAAAAACTTACCAATTGAAAGCAAAAAATTTCAGTCGCTGATAAAAATGCTTGGCGATTATGCCCAAATTGGAATTCATCCTTCTTATGGTTCTAATAAAAGCAAAACACAATTAAAGAAAGAAGTTGAAAGATTATCAAAAGTCTTGCATAGGGACATAACACAAAGTCGACAACATTTTTTAAAACTTACCCTTCCTGAAACTTATCGTAACCTTATTGATTTGGATATTACGGATGATTATACAATGGGATTTGCTTCCCAGGTTGGTTTCAGAGCAAGTATTTGTACCGCTTTCAATTTTTATGATTTGGACATGGAGTTGGAGACAAAGCTGAAAATTCATCCCTTTGCAATGATGGAAGGAACATTAAAATATAGCATGAAAGTGAATCCAGAAGATGCCATGAGTAAAATACAACCGCTAATTGATGAAGTAAAAAAGGTAGATGGTGTTTTTATGAGTCTTTGGCACAACGATACTTTGAACGATAAGACTATATGGCTTGGCTGGAAAGTGGTTTACGAAAAAATGGTCCAATACGCTGCAACTAAATAATGTTCAAAAAGTTTGCTTTAAAATATGCTCCCGAATTTGTTCTTGAATGGGCAAAGCAGCTGAAAAAAAATCAGCGTAGAAAAGAATTGGAGAACCAGAAGCAAAAGGGCGGAATTACAAAACAAAAACTAATTGATGATTTTATAAAAATTGGAATCAAAAAAAATGATTCAGTTTTGGTCCATAGTAGTCTAAGTAAAATTGGTTTTGTTGAAGGTGGTCCAAAAACTATTGTTGATGCATTATTTGATGTAATTGGTAGTGATGGAACATTATTATTCCCAACATTTCCTGCAATTGGAAGAAGTAAAACACATTTAGAAGAACATCCTTTTTTTGATATCAAAAATACTCCCTCACAAATGGGAAGCATCACAGAGTATTTCAGAAAATTAGAAGGCTGTAAAAGAAGTTTTCATCCAACAGATGCCGTTTGTGCCATTGGTCCTTTGGCAGACTACTATACAAATTCTCATTACGGACAATTAACTCCTTACAATGAGCATTCACCTTTTAGAAAATTATGTTCTAAGAATGGGAAAATATTAATGCTAGGAACAACATTAAATGGAGCGTGCACAAATCTTCATACATTGGAAGATGCTGTTGACTTCAAGTTTCCTGTTTACGATGAAAAAGTATTTGATATTAAAATGATTGATGCAGATGGAAAAGAATCAATGATGAAAACCAAAGTTCACAATCCTGATTATTCTGCAAAAAGAAATTGTGATGCATTAAAACCAATGTTTGAGAAAGAAGGTGTTTTGACTAATGGAACAGTGGGTGAAGCAAAAACAATGTTGATTGATGCAAATAAGATGCTGGAAGTGATGATTAAGAATTATAAAGAAAAAGGTGTTACAATGTATACACCGTTTGGAAGCTAAAATGAATATATTCATCACACTCGACTATGAAATTTACTTTGGTGAAAACCATGGCACAGTTGAGAAATGCATTATTTATCCAACTTCTGAACTTATCCGAATTGCTGAAAAGCACGATGTGAGATTCAGTTTTTTTGTTGATTGTGGATTTATCTTAAAGCTTGATGAATTTCGAAAAAAATTTCCTGTTTTGGAAAATGATTATAAAGCAATTACCGAACAAGTAAAATATTTATCAGATACTGGTCACGATATACAATTACACATTCATCCTCATTGGGAAGATAGTTCTTACGATGGTAAACGATGGATAATTGATGTGAAAAGATACAAGCTGGCTGATTTTAGTGAGAATGACATTGCTGACATAGTTGTGCGTTATAAGAAAGTGCTTACAGACATTACTAATAAACCCATTTTTACTTTTAGAGCTGGAGGTTGGTGTTTACAGCCTTTTAGTAAATTAAAGAAAGTATTTAAAGACAACAACATTACAGTAGATAGCAGCGTTTTTAGAAACGGTTATTATAGTTCAGAACAGTATTCCTACGATTTTAGAAATGCTCCTGATAAAGATATTTACAAATTTGAAGACGATGTTGTAATTGAAAATGAAAAAGGTTTTTTTACAGAACTCCCAATAAGTCCTATTAAAAATTCACCGTTATTTTTTTGGACCTTATTTTTGTTGGGAAGAAAAAATCCCTACTTGCATAAACCATTAGGAGACGGAAGGGCTATGGCAGCGCCTGGATACAGAAAAAAATTGCTAACAAAGTTTACAAACAATCCCGTTTCTGTCGATGGATACAATTCACATCTTTTGCAAACCGCTTTAGGTATTTTACAAAAAAAGAAACGGAATAACATGGTGATAATCGGACATCCAAAGGCACTTTCACGTTATTCGATTCAGAAAATTGAAGAGTTTGTGCAAAACAATAAAGAGAAAAATAATTTCACCACGTTTACAAAAATGTTTGGCAATAAAGTATGATTAAATTTGTAGAACATAAAAATATTAATGAGAAGAAGTGGGACGATTGTATTCGCAATAGTTCTAATCCTTCTATTTTTGTTTATGCATGGTATCTTGATGTGGTTTGTAAGAACTGGTCAGCATTGATTTTAAATGATTATGAAGCTGTTTTTCCTATTGCTTCAAAGTCTAAATATCAAATTAACTATATCTACCAACCTTTTTTTAGTCGATACTTTGGTGTGTTTTCAGCTTTGAAAATTTCTCCAAAAGTCCTGGCTGAATTTATGAAAGCAATTCCAGAAAAATATAAATACATCGAATTTTGTTTTCAGGAAGGAAATATCACTATTCCAAAGGGGTTTGAATCAAAAGAAAAGAAATTCCAGTTATTAGATTTAGGTTCGAAGCCCGATGTTATTTTTAAAGAATATTCGGATAATGCAAAACGAAATATTAAAAAGGCTATTAAAGCAGAATTAAAGGTTCGTCCAGATATAGCGCCAGAAAAAATAGTACAGCTTTTTAAAACTACAAAAGGAGATGAGTTGGAGGTTTTTGGTCCAGAGGATTATAAAACACTCATTAAATTAATGGATACTTGCAATGAGTTGAAAAAAGGACAATCTATTGCCATTTATGATGGCGACAAATTGTGCGCAGCCGCTTTTTTTATGTTTAGCAATAATCGTTTTACTTTTTTGAAAAGCGGTGTAACAGATGAAGGGAAGTCAAAAGGAGCAATGCATTTTCTTTTTGATTACTTTATTCAGAATAACTCTGGTAAAAAATATGAACTTGATTTTGGTGGTTCTTCTGTTGAGAATGTAGCTCGTTTTTACAAAAATTTTGGTGCAAAAGATTGCGTATATTTGCAATTGAAACAAGACAATTTACCCAAATTGGTAAAATGGGTTAAATCATTAAAAAAGTAAGGTTATGGTACATGTTTTAGGGGCAAATAATTCCATTTTCAATCAATATATTGCAGAAATACGTGATGAGAATGTTCAAAAGGATAGTATGCGTTTTCGTAGAAATTTAGAGCGAATGGGTGAAATTATTGCTTATGAAATTAGTAAAACATTAAAGTATGAAATGAAGGAAGTTACTACTCCTTTAGGAATTGCAAATGTTTCTGTTCCGGCTGAGCAGCCTGTAATTGCTACTATATTGAGAGCTGGTTTGCCTTTACATCAAGGAATATTAAACTATTTCGACAAAGGGCAAAATGCATTTATTTCGGCTTACCGTAAGCATCATAAAGATGGTAGTTTTGATATTCATGTGGAATATATGGCTTCTCCGGATTTAAATGATAAAGTTTTGATACTTACTGACCCTATGTTGGCTACTGGTTCATCTATGGTTTTAACGTACCAATCATTAATAAAAAGAGGAATTCCTGCTCATACACATGTTGTAGCACTTATTGCAAGTACTGAAGGAGTTGAGTATGCAAAAAAATATTTACCTTTAAATGTAACATTATGGATAGGTGCTATTGACGAAGAATTAACAGCACAATCTTATATTGTTCCTGGACTAGGTGATGCAGGTGATTTGGCATTTGGTCAAAAAATTTAATTTATAAGTGCATGGATGCTTGGTGGGAAATTCTTTTAGTTTTTTTATTTAGTACAATTAAGTTCTTTTTTGGTGGAGTTCCCTTGGCCTTAGGATATAATTTTTCACATTTGGAAAGTATTTTTGTTACTTCTGCCGGAGGTTTTACTGGTGTTGCCATTTTTGTTTCTGCAAGCGACAAACTAATTGCCTTCTTCAAAAAAAGAGCTGCTCTAAAGCGTTTAAATAATCCCAATTTACCTGTCAAGAAAAAATTTACTCGTACAAACAGAATAATTATTGGTGTTAAAAGAAGATTCGGACTTTGGGGCTTTGCGATGATTGTACCTTTTTTAATTCCAATTCCTCTGGGTTGTTTTTTAGCGGTGCGTTATTTTGATAATAAAATACAAATCATGTCTGCTTTATTCGTTTCGGTTATGTTTTGGGCTGTAGTCGGAGCATTCTTATATAAACCACTTTTTGATGCAATACGATACTATATTCTTTGATTTAGACCATACACTTTGGGATTTTGAAACAAATTCTAAAGAAGCTCTAAGCGAAATTGCATCAACTCATCAGTTATTAAATAAAGGAATTCCTTCTCTTCAACATTTTCTAGAAGAGTACTTTGTCATCAACGAAAAATTATGGGAAGACTATAGGAAAAATATTATTTCAAAAGAAACTCTTCGTTACGATAGATTTCATCAAGCACTAAAAAAGTTTGATATAGATGATTTTGAATTAGCCACAGCAATTGGTAACGACTACGTTAGCAGTGCTCCTTATAAAACTAATTTATTTCCCAATGCTATTGAAGTCCTTGAATATCTTAAAGGAAAATATACGCTTCACATCATTACGAATGGTTTTGAGGAAACACAACACCTTAAATTAAGAAACTCCAAAATTGACCATTACTTTGATCATATTATTACTTCCGAGCGTTCTGGCTTTAAAAAACCGGATGAACGAATGTTTCATTTTTCATTAAGACATACAAATGCAAAATCTGAAAACAGTATTATGATTGGCGATAGTTTAGAAGCAGATATTTTAGGAGCAAAAAGTGTTGGGATAAATCAAGTGTATTTTAATCCTGAAGAGAAGGAGCATAATGAAGAGCTGACACACGAAGTGAAAGACTTGAAAGAGTTAATTGGAATTCTATAAAACAAAAAAACCTCTGAGGGAACTCAGAGGTTTTTCTATGATTGCACAAAAACTACTTATCTGTTTTTGTAGTTTCAGTAGTTGTTGCTGTAGTAGCTGCAGTTGCAGTTCCTTTTGATTTGCAACAAGATTTTTTCTCTCCTGAACCAGAACAAGCTTTTGTAGCTTCACCAGAACAAGCTTTTCCGCTTGCATCTGCTGTGTGCTTACCAGCTGCATCTTTTTTGCAACAAGCTTTTTCTTCTTTTTTCTTTTTGTCATCGCCTTTTTTGTCATCTCCGTTTAAAGTAACAACAGTTGCAGTTGTAGAAGTTAATAAAGATGTAGCAGATGCAGCACCAACAATTCCTGTGAATGCGATTAATAAGAATAATTTTTTCATGTGGTTTATGGTTTTAATGGTTGTTTCAATTATTATATAACCTAAAATTAATTAAAATATTTGATATGCTTGTGATTTTAACATTTTAAAATGTTAAATGGTGTTAATTGGCATGTTTCTGCGTTTGATAAAAGATTGCTTCACTCCGCTCGCAATGACGTTCTTTTCATGAAGTGTTTTATTAGAGGCGTCATTGCGAGTCCCGCATTTTGCCGGGATGTGGCAATCTCTCGATAATATTTTAAAGGTCTGTTTTGTTTTTGTCTGAGGTCTATTCAAAAGTGGCAATCACCGTCTCCGGACCAGTCACTTTCTGCTCTAGGCTCACCTTTACTTTTACTGATAAAGGCAATAATAAGTCCACTCTAGAGCCGAATTTAATGAACCCGAACTCGCTTCCTTGAACTGCTGTGTCGTTTTCCTTTGAATAATTAACTATCCTTCTAGCCATAGCTCCTGCTATTTGACGGAACAATACTTCCTGTCCGTTTTTATGCTTTACTACAATGGTTGTTCTTTCATTATCGGTTGATGATTTTGGGTGCCATGCTACCAAAAATAATCCAGGATGATATTTTGAATATTTTACAATTCCGCTTATCGGATAACGATTGATGTGCACATTTATGGGCGACATAAAAATAGAAATCTGTAAGCGTTTGTCCTTGAAATATTCCGTTTCCATTACTTCCTCAATAACTACAACTTTCCCATCTGCGGGAGCAACAATGTTGTTATCATTTATTGTAATGGTACGATTCGGATTTCTGAAAAATTGCAGGATGGTAATTAATAAAAAAGCAGACAATGCATATCCAAGCCAAATAACAATTACATAAGCAGAACAAAAATAATAGGTAAGAAAATTAATCAGTGCTGCTACTAAAAGCGTAATAATTAAAGATGGTATGCCTTCTTTGTGAAATTTCATAATGCAAATTATTTTAAAACGTCTTTGCGATGAACGAAGCAATCTCTTCCAATTGGTTGCTAATCTCCTCATCGTGAAAGATTGCTTCGTTCCTCGCAATGACGCTCCGTAGTATAGTTTTCTTTTATTAAATTATTTTTTCTTTTGATCTATTTGCTGACGCTGTTTTGTCATTTCCTCCAACTTCTGCTGGAACTTCGATTGCTTCACAGGTTTCTTTTTGTTTTCTTGAAGTTTAGCATGCAATGCATCGTGGTCAATTACAAATTTTTGAATTATCCATGTTTGTCCGAATGTAATCATGTTTGCAAGGAAATAATACCAGCTTAATCCTGCCGAATAACTATTCATGAACCCTAAGAACATAATCGGCATCAAATACATCATATATTTCATACCTGGCATTTGGTTGCTAGTTCCCATTAACTGACTATTGCTCCAAGTATACAATAAGGTAGAAGCAGTCATTAATAATGCAAACAAACTCATGTGATCACCATAAATTGAGTAGATAACAGGAATGTTTCCAAAATTCCATACCGAATCATAAGTAGATAAATCGTGTGCCCAAAGGAAACTTTGCTGCCGCAATTCTATAGAAGCAGGGAAGAAGTTAAACAAGGCAATTAAAATAGGCATTTGCAACAGTACAGGAATACAGCCAGCCATAGGATTTACTCCAGCCGATTTGTACAATGCCATTGTAGCTTGTTGCTTTTTGATTGGATCGTCATTTTTATGCTTTTCATTCAACTCATCAATCTCAGGTTTTAACACGCGCATTTTCGCGGATGATAAAATTGTTTTGTAAGCGATAGGTAAAAGCAATAATTTTAAAATAATAGTTAAAATCAAAATGATAATACCATAATTCAAACTGAAACTATCTAAGAAATTAAAAATTGGAATCGTAATGAATCGGTTTAACCAGCCAAAAATTTTCCAGCCTAAATTAATTTGTTTTTCCAATTCCAAATCATACTTTTTTAAAGTTGCAAAATGGTTTGGTCCAAAATACATTCGCATTCCAATGGTTTCACTCGGCTTGGTATAAGGTATGGAAATGGCTGCATGGTATTCTTTTACATATTTTAAAGAGCCTTGCTGTGAAACGGTTTCAATCTCTGTTTCTTTATTAAATGTACCATCAGCAATAATTACAGATGTGAAAAATTGTTGCTTGAATCCAATCCATTTTACGGGAAACTCCATCGGCATTTTTTCGTAAGTGGTTGCACCCATGTCATCTACATTCTCATTTGGATATTTAAAGTAGATGGTGGAAGCCATATTTTGGTTAGCATGATTGAACTCCTGCATCGGAGTTTTCATTCCCCAATTCATGGTAATGCTTCCGTTTGTAGAAATAATGTTTTGCATTCCAACCGTATTGATTCGGAAGCCCATCATGTATTCATCTCCAATTAAGGAATAAACGTATTCAATATATTTTGATTTGTCTCCTGCATACAGACGCATGGCAAGACTTTTTGTTTCTGCTCCTTTAATTTTGAAGCTAGTTCCTTTTGGAGCAAAAAACAATGAATCGGTTGCAAACTCTTTTCCAAAAGCTTTTATGGTTAAATTTTGTGTAGAAGAATCAGCGTCAAATAAGATGAGTGGTTTTTGGTCAAACGTTTTGTATTTCTTTAATTCAACAGAAGTAATTCTACCACCTTTTGGAGAGATAGATACTTTCATTAATTCATTTTCTAAAAGAATCGTTTTATTGTCTCCAGAGGAAGCATCTGCAAAATCACCATATACTTGTTTTTTTAGAAGCGATTGAATTGAGTCGTTTACTTTACCTGTTGAGTCTCTCAATAAAGCAATAGGTATTCCAGCAACTACAGCAGGCTTTTCAACTTTTGCAATAGTCTGACTTTTTATTTTTTCGTTGGATGTATATTGAACAATTGAGTCGGCAGTAATTTGTTCTCTTCGTTTCGTCAATTCTTCTGCAGAAGGCTGACTAAGAACCATCCATCCAATTAATATTGCTCCAATCAGTAATAATCCGGTAATCGATTTTTTATCCATTATAATTAATGTAAATCTTGATTTTTATAGGGCGCAAAGATAACAAATATTTGTAGGTGTATAAGGTATATTAAAGAGATTATCCTTTCCAAGACAAAGCCATTTCCTTTTGGTACGAGAGGGCAAGGGTTAAGGCAATAAAAAGCCCCGATTATAGTTAATAATCGAGGCTTTTTTATGATAAAAGAGGTACTATTTTTCGAACTTATTGTATCCTTTTGGGATTTCGAAAACAGCAGGGTCAACTTCTTTTTTAGTGATTTTAGTTACTTCCAATCTGCTAGTTTCTTTTCCGGTTAAATCTGTTTGCATAGAAAGCATTGGAAACATGTTTTTTATTTCAGCAATTTGTAAAAAATAAATAGCTGATTTTTCTTTACGATTCAACTGACGTAATAGTTTTTCGAAGAATGAAAACTTTCCATCTGCTATATAATAAGTAATTTGAGTCGCTTCTTCATTGTTAGTTACAATGTATTCCACGCACTTAAATCCTTGAAGATTCTTCACATTTTGTCCTTTTTTTACAGTGCAAGTTCCTTTAATTACAGGAGAAGCAGGAGTGTTTTGGTCACCATATAGTTTTCTGTCGTGATTCAAAAATTTCATTGTTTTAGCATCTAAATCAACTAAAAATGAACCTTCCACTTTACGTGATTTAGAACCAATTTCATCGATACGAACCATGTTATCTTTAATAGTATAAACATAACTAGTTGTGTCTATTGTAGAAGATTTTTTGAATTCAATTATACCTTCGAATGATTGTGCAACTGTAGTTAAAGAGAATGCTACCATTACTACAACTACTGTAATTAGTTTTAAAATTGATTTTTTCATTTTCATTTTTGTTTAAGTTTATAGTCTTGCACTACCGTGCTAAAATAGTAATTTTTTTTAAGAGCACTAGGTCTATTTCAAAAGTTGTACCAAAAATTATAAACATTGATTTGGCAATGAGAATCCTCATATTTGCGCAATTTTACATTTAAACAATTATTTAAAATATGGCAGAACACAATATTACAGGTAAAAAAGGAGAGGAAATGGCGGCTGAATTCCTTGAAAAGAAAGGGTATACCATTTTGGAGACCAATTGGAGGTTTATCAATTTGGAGGCGGATATCATAGCTAAATTGGATAAAACACTAGTAATTGCGGAAGTAAAAACTCGTAGAAGCAACTATTTTGGCGAACCCGAAAGCTTTGTAAATAAGCAAAAACAGAAAAATTTGATTAAAGCAGCCAATGCCTATATTGAAAGGAAAGAGCTCGATTTGGAGGTTAGATTTGATATTGTATCAGTTGTATTAAATGATAACACTTCAATCAAACATATTGAAGATGCTTTTTATCCTTTGTTGTAGCATTCTCCTTTGTTAGATGCGATTCTGCACCCAAAAACCTATTATTTTGCTTATCTTTGCAAAAAAATACCATCATGGCTAAGGAATTCAAACGCAAAACAGGCAAAGATTTTAAGGGGAAACGTTCATTTGGGACAAAAAATAGAGAAGAAGGAGATCAAAAGTCTGATTTCCCTAAGTCTAAGCATTCCGATTCTGAAAAAAAATCATTTCCACCAAAAGATAGAAAAGAAAAGCGTGAGGATAAACCTGCTTTCGAACGCTTCCGTGATGAATCTCGTCCATCAGATTTTGGTTCTTCTAAACAAAAAAGTACTACTCGTTCGGATGATTATAAAAAAAGAAAACCATCGGAGGAAACTTCTTTTCCTAAAAAGTATGCTGATAAAAAAGAATCCTTTTTCGACAAAAAGAAAGATGAGCGTAGCACAAAGCCATTCACAAAAAGACCATTTTCAAAGGAATCAGGACCAATAAAAAAATCTTCTTCTGCAAATCCATACGATTTGGATGAAAAAGATTTTGACTATGATAAGCCAAAAACTCCATTTAATAAAACAGAAGGTAAAGGATTTAAGGGCAGAGGATATGAGAAGAAAGCTTATGTAAAAAAAACATGGACAAACAAAAATGCTCCAGTAAAAAAATCACGTGAAGAAGATGATGGAAGCATGCGTTTGAATAAATACATCGCAAATGCTGGAATTTGTTCGAGAAGAGAAGCAGATGATTTAATTTCTTCAGGCGTTGTTCAAGTAAATGGTAAAACCATTACCGAAATGGGTTATAGAGTAAAACAAACAGATATTATTAAGTATGGCGGACAAACACTTAAAAAAGAACGTTTGGTTTACCTTATTTTAAATAAACCTAAAGATTATATCACTACTGCTGACGATCCACAAAAACGCAGAACAGTTTTGGAATTGATTGCAGGTGCTTGTAAGGAGCGTATTTATCCTGTCGGACGTTTAGATAGAGCAACAACTGGTTTGCTAATGTTTACCAATGATGGTGATTTAACAAAAAAGTTGACGCATCCTAAATATGGAGTTCGTAAAATTTATCATGTTGAGTTGGATAAACCTTTGAAGCGTGCAGATATGGATAAAATAACAGAAGGCTTAGAGCTGGAAGATGGTCCAATTAAGGTGGATGAAATATCCTATGTTGCTAATGGAATTGATAAAACTCAAGTAGGTGTTGAGATTCATTCTGGTAAAAACCGAATTGTAAGAAGAATATTTGAACACATGGGTTACAACGTTCGTAAGCTGGATAGAGTAATGTTTGGCTCACTTACCAAAAAAGATCTTTCTCGTGGTCGTTGGCGAATATTATCAGATACTGAAGTTGGTATGCTGAAGATGATAAGCACTGAGAAAGAATAATACTAAACTTATTCACTTTCCGTTATTGATAACATCTTAGTGTAATCCAAAGTATTACAGCCTTTTATTGTAAACTTTGTACTTGCAATTGATGAACTCAATGGATAACGAAAATCAACTTTATACTCCCGAACAAGCTCCCAAAAAAATTTTGTGGTTTCTTCGTTTTCTCAAACGGCTAGTTACTTTTGTTAGCATTCTTCTGTTAATTCTATCTACAGGAGGTTTTGTTATTGCGTATTATTATCAAGATGAGGTGAAAGAATATGTGATTGGAGAACTCAACAAACAATTAAATACCGAAATAATTGTGGATGGGAAAGACATTGATTTTACTGTTATTGAAAATTTCCCTTATGCATCTGTAGATTTCAAAAATGTAAAAGCCTTAGAAGCTTTCGATAGAGAACAACAAGAGCCAAGAAAAAAGGATACTTTGTTTTCTGCTGGAACAATTTCTTTTCAATTCAATATTCTCGATATTTTCAAAAAAAATTATCGTATTAAAAAAGTCGAGATTGAAGATGTGGATTTGAAAGTGCGTATTGATAAGTATGGAAATGATAATTACCATTTTTGGAAAGAGTCGAACGATTCAACTAATACTTCTTTTGCATTTTCATTGGAAGAAATTATTTTGAAAAAAATTCAAGTATCCTTCAAAAACTTTAAAGCCAAACAAAACATTGATGTGCTGATTGAGGAAAGTAATTTGGCAGGAAACTTTTCAGATGAGAAGTATGATTTGCAAACCACCAGTAATCTTTTTGTGAATGTTATAAAAATAGACAGCACAAATTTTATGCGTAAAAAAAATGTTCATATTGAACTCGATTTGAATGTTGATAATGCTTTCCCTTCCTATAAAGTAAAAAAAGGAAAAATTAAAATAGAAAATTTATTGTTTGAAGTGGTTGGAAATGTTTTGACTAGTAATAGAGAGTCGATGGTGGATTTAGCTGTAAAAGGGAAAGAGATGGATATTAAATCTGTTTTATCACTTATTCCAAATAAGTATAAAGGTGCTATGAATGATTATGAAAGTGATGGAGAATTTTATTTCGATGCAGTTATTAAAGGTGTTTTATCTAATAAAGAAGCACCACAAATTACAGCCAATTTTGGAATAAAAAATGCAGATATCACTCAAGTGAAAGACAATATTAAACTGCATAACGTAAATTTAAAAGGACATTATTTTAATGGAAATAAAAATGCAAATGAACCATCTTTGCTTACACTGATTCCCTTTTCTGCAATAATTGATGAGGGAACTATCGCTGGTGAATTAACATTAAAAAATTTAGCTAACCCCTCTTTTTCAGGAAAAGTGAAAGCGAATTTGGATTTAGCCAATGTGCAAAAATTTATAAAAATTGATACTGTTGAATCTCTGACTGGGAAAGTAAATATTGATGCAACATTTAGTGGAGATGAAAAAAGTGTTAGTTCAGGAAATTATGAAAACATTACCACCACAGGTGATTTGAAAATTATTGATATGAATCTGAAGTTGAAAAATTACACATTAAATTTTTCAGGAATAAATGGTGATTTTAAATTTGACAACAATGATTTAGCTGTGAGTTCGTTTACCGGAAATATTGCAAGCAGTGATTTTGAATTAAAAGGTTTTTTTAGAAACATTGTTGGTTTTGTTATGAAAGAAAATGAAAGCATTATGGTAGAGGCAACTTTGAATTCAAAGAATATTGATTTGAACGAATTGCTATCAAATAAATCGGAGGAAAGCAAGCCTGGAAAATATAAATTGAGATTTTCTGAATTTATAGATGTGAATTTAAATAGCGAAATTCAACATTTGGTATTTAGAAAATTTGATGCAACAAATATTCATGGCGTCATAAAAATTAAAGATAAAAAAATGGTAGTCGACCCAATTGTGCTTTCTGCAATGGGTGGTTCTATTACTACGAGTGGCTTGATTGATGGGACAGACAGTACAAAGCTTTTGATTACATGTTTTTCAGATGTGAATCGAATTAATGTTACTAAAATGTTTGAAGGATTCGAAAATTTTGGACAGACTGCTGTTACGGATAAAAATTTAAAAGGAATTGCTACAGCTAAAATTCAATTCGCATCCATGTTGAGTCCGGATTTAAAAATGGATTTAGATAAATTGTATGCAGGTGTAGAAATGACCATTGAAAATGGAGAAATGAATAATGTGGAGGCGATGAAAAGTTTATCTCGATTTATCGAATTAAAAGATTTGGAGAATATAAAGTTCGCAACCTTAAAAAATCAAATCGAAGTTAAAAACCAGGTGATTACAATTCCGAAAATGGAAGTAAAATCAAATACAATAAATGTTACAGCATCTGGAACGCATACTTTTAAAAATGAAATTAATTATAGAGTAAAACTATCGTTGAATGAGTTGTTATCCAAAAAAGCTAAGAGTGCGAAAAAAGAAAACGATGAATTTGGAGAAGTGGCCGATGATGGTTTAGGAAGAACAAATATCTTTTTATTAATGACAGGTACAATTGATAATCCGATCATAAAATATGATTCGAAAAGTGCTATAAAAAATGTGCAACAAGATTTGAAAGTTGAGAAGCAAACACTAAAGACAATCTTAAAAGAAGAATTCGGATTATTTAAGAAAGATAGCACTCTCAATAATAAAACTCCAAAAGATGACACCAAATTCATCATTAAGTGGGAGGAGGCTGACAAGAAAGAGGACAAAAAAGAGCTTAAAAAGCCTAAAAAACCTGAAGAAGAGGATTTTTAGCGTAAATTGTTATCTGTTAGAGTGTTTCTCCTAAAAAACACTAATTTCGTACTCCAAATTTAATAGTAAAGAAGTGAGCATTTATTCAAAAAAGCAGCAATGGAAATTGTGGTTGTTTATAGCAGCCATTCTTATTATTGGTGTATCGCTATGGTATACAAATACCTTGGTGAATAAAATTGCTCAAGAAGAAAGAGTAAAAGTAAAGTTGTGGGCAGATGCTATTAAAAAGAAAGCCGATTTAGTAAAATATACCAATGAACTTTTTAATAAAATAAAAATTGATGAGCGCAAAAAAGTTGAATTGTGGGCAGAAGCTACTCGTCAACTTTCACAAGATTTAAGCGATTATGGTTTTGTCTTAAAAGTGGTTTCTGATAATACAACTGTTCCTGTTATTTTAACAGATGATCATGGAACAGTAATCACTTCTCGAAATCTGGATCCTGCAAAAGAAAACGATAAAACATATTTGAAATTGCAAATGCAAGCTATGCGTGCTAAGCAAGAACCAATTGAAATAACAATTTATAAAGGACAAAAAAACTATTTATACTTTCAAGACTCCAAATTGTTTTCTGAATTAAAAAATAATTTAGATGATTTAATTAAATCTTTTATTTCTGAAGTAGCAGTCAACTCAGCATCCGTACCAGTAATTTATACTGATTCAACTCAACAAGTTGTGATAGCGTCTGGTAATGTGGATTCAGTGAAAATTACTGACCCTGCATTTTTAAAACAAACATTGTCGTTGATGTCTTCGCAAAATCAACCAATAGAAGTGGAGATTGGAAACGGAAACAAAAGCTATATTTTTTATCAAGAATCAACTTTGTTAACTCAATTAAAGTATTATCCTTATGTGATGTTTACCATCATCGGATTGTTTTTATTAGTTGCGTATTTATTATTTAGCACAGCACGTAGAGTAGAGCAAAATCAAGTATGGGTTGGAATGGCGAAGGAAACTGCTCATCAATTAGGAACTCCATTGTCGTCACTAATTGCTTGGTTAGAATATTTACGTTCAAAAGGATTGGATCCGGAAACAGCTGCTGAGATAGAAAAAGATGTAAAACGATTAGAAACGATTACTGAACGTTTTTCTAAAATTGGTTCAGTTCCAAAATTGGATTCAGTAGATTTAGTGAAGGTGTTGGATGTTGCAGTAAACTATATGAAGTTGAGAACATCTAAAAATGTTATTTTTACTATAGAGACTAGCAATCAAAAAGAAGTTTTCGGACAATTAAATGTTCCATTGTTTGAGTGGGTAATCGAAAATTTAATTCGTAATGCTGTGGACGCAATGGATGGAAATGGTTCAATTGTAATTTCTCTTTCTGATCAAACTCAATTTGTTTATATTGATATTGCTGATACAGGAAAAGGTATCCCTAAATCGAAATACAAAACTGTTTTTGAGCCTGGATATACAACTAAACAAAGAGGTTGGGGATTAGGATTGTCATTAACAAAACGTATTATCGAAAATTATCATGCTGGAAAAATATTTGTAAAGAGTTCAGAAATTGATAAAGGAACAACCTTCAGAATTGTTCTGAATAAATAATGGCGGGCATTTATATTCATATTCCTTTCTGCAAACAAGCCTGTCATTACTGCGATTTTCATTTTTCTACATCTCTCCAAAATAAGGATGCTTTTTTAGCTGCATTGAAAAAAGAAATTCTACTTCAAAAAGAGTATTTCAATAACTCCCTCTCCTTTCTTCAAGGAGAGGGCAGGGGAGAGGTTTCATCAATTTATTTTGGAGGTGGAACGCCTTCCTTGCTTTCTAAAAATGAATTAATAGATATTTTTGAATGCTTGAAAAAGAATTTTCAAATACATGAAGATGCAGAAATCACTTTGGAGGCAAACCCCGATGATTTAACGGAAGGAAAAATAAAAGAGCTTAAAGCAACACCTATAAATCGTTTGAGCATTGGTGTTCAAAGTTTTTATGATGAAGATTTAAAACTAATGAATCGAGCACACACAGCTGAAGAAAGTATTAAAGCAGTAAAATTTGCACAAGAAAACGGTTTTGAAAATATTACCATCGATTTGATTTATGGTATTCCCGGACTTACAGATCATCGTTGGAGAAATAATTTACAAATTGCTTTTGCTTTAAATGTAAATCATATTTCAGCCTATTGTTTAACTGTAGAGCCAAAAACAGCATTGGCGCATCAAATAAAAACAGGTCTTGTTAAAAATGTTGATGAACAACATGGCTCAGAACAATTTGAAATTATTTTGGAAGCCATGCATCAAAATGATTTTGTTCAATATGAAATTTCTAATTTTTGTAAGAATGGAGCATTTTCAAAACACAATAGCAACTATTGGAAAAAAGAAAAGTATTTAGGTTTAGGTCCATCCGCACATTCATTTAATGGTGAAAGCCGTCAATGGAATATTTCAAACAATGCATTGTATATTCAATCTATTGAAAAAGGCGAGTTGAATTTTGAAAAAGAATTATTGTCAATAGAACAAAGGTATAATGAGTATGTGATGACTTCTTTACGAACCATTTGGGGTTTGGACTTGAATTATCTAGAACATGCTTTTGGAAAAAAAAATTTAGAATATTGTTTGACAGAGGTAGAGCAGTATATTAAATCGGAGAATGTTTTAGCTGAAGAAAATAAATTATATTTATCAGATAAAGGAAAATTAATTGCAGACAAAATTGCAAGCGATCTTTTTAAAATTGAAGGCTAATTATAGACGTCATTGCGAGTCCAGCATTTTCGCGCGATTTGGCAACCCCTCTCGATGTGAACTAAGGTTTGCGATAATGGAGAGATTGCCACATCTCATATCGAATTCGGCGGGATGGGACTCGCAATGACGGTTTTAAAATAAATCATATTAAAAACGAAAAGATGATTTCAAAAATAACACATAAAGGAAAATCCTACAACGTTGATTTAGATAAACCAATTGATATTTCTATTCCGTTGAGAACAGGAAAAGAAAATGTGAATGCCTGGTATTCAAATCCGGTTAGTATAGAACCCGTTCGTATGGGCGATTGGATTGGAGATGTAAAGCAAGGAGGTTCTGTAAATTTTAGAAATATCATGTTCAATCCGCATGGAAATGGAACGCATACCGAATGTGTGGGGCATATTAGTAAAGAAGATTATACTATCAATCAAACTTTAAAGAAATTCTTTTTCATAGCAGAAGTAATAACGATTCTTCCAGACGAATTAGAAAATGGAGATAAAGTAATTACTAAAAAACACATTGAAAATTGTTTAGGAGAAAAACGTCCGGAAGCAATTATTATTCGCACTTTGGATAATCACATTTCTAAAATTAACAAACAATATTCAAATACAAATCCTCCTTACTTGTTGGAAGAAGCAGCTAAATATATTGATACATTAGCAATTGATCATTTGATGATTGATTTACCATCTGTTGATAAAGAAGTGGACGATGGAAAATTATTAGCGCATCATGCATTTTGGCAATATCCACATAACACACAATTGCATCGCACAATCACTGAAATGATTTATGTTCCGAATACCGTTTATGATGGAACATATTTATTGAACATTCAAATTGCAAGTTTCGAAAATGATGCTTCACCGAGTAAGCCATTGTTGTTTCAATTGAATGTTGCTTTATAATTCTTCGACTCCGCTCAGTGTGACAACAAAATTGTCATTCTGAGCGGAGTCGAAGTGCAATCTAAACTAAACTTTCTTTGTTACATTGTAAATGTTACTCCAACTGTGAAAGGATATACTTGTGGTCCTTTGTCTTTTTTGAATAATCTGTTCAATCCGTAGTTTGCAAATACTGTCACATTATTAAATCCGATTCTTGCAACCGCACTGTAGCGGAAAGGCTCTAAGTTGAAATCATCTTTTTGTTTGATTTTATAATGCTTATCATTTGCATCATATTTTTGTTTTGTAACCGAGTGAATTCGATATGCAATTTCTGCTCCAACTCCAATGTGGAAATTTTTTTTCGGGTTTTTGCTTGTGTTGAATTCCAACATTAAAGGAACTTTTAAATAAGTAACGTTTAAAATATTTTTTTTGTAATCTATTGTTGAGTCAATGGTTGCCGATAAATAAGTAGTATCTCCATTTAAAGTAACACTATTTTGAAAGGCGTAGCTGTTAAAATCAAAACCAAATCCAGTAACTATGTTCACGTAATTTTTTACGATGTGAAAATCTTTTTCGTAAAGGTTTAATCCAAATTGAATCGACTTTGCATAATCCAATTCTAAGAAACTAGCACTAGCTAATAAGTCGATACTATTTTTATAGTCCATCAATCCGTTTACACCAAATTCGATTCCATTCCAGTGTTTAAATTTATCGTTCCAATTACTGATAGAATCTTTTTTAGATATTTTTTTATTGTAATCATCATCTTTGTCTTCCCCGATAATCATGTAGTTTTTGCCACCTAATTTAATTTTAGTTGTATCGCTTGCTGTTTCGGAACCTGTTCCATCTTTGCTTTCGCGAACAGAACCTGCTCCAGAAATATTTACATTTCTATCAATTGGGTTGCCTTTGTATATAACAGAACCAGCTCCAGAAACATCTGCTGTTAAACTTTGAATGGCGTTTACTTTTGCATCACCTGCTCCAGAAATTTTCGCTGTAATTTTTGTTGCTTCCAAATTCGAAGCTTTTAAATCACCTGCTCCTGATACTGTTGCGTCCAACGTTTGTGTGCTTCCTTTTAAAGTTACATCACCGGCACCACTGATATCTGTTTTAATATCATTTGCTTTCAAATCCAAATGAATATCACCTGCGCCATTTGTGATAATATTTATTTTATCGCATGTTAATTGATTTTGACCTTTTACATCAGATGCACCTGAAATATCCATACTTGCTAAAGATTTTACAGAGATTGCAATTGTGATGTCATCATCACCTTTTATATTTCCTTCTGTAGAAATAATTAAGATCCCATCTTTCACTTCTGTTTTAATTTGAGCTTGTGCACTTTCTGGTGCATTCACTTTTACAGAATTTGCATCACTTTGTGTAATAGTGATGTTAAATGCATCTCCTGCTTTAATTCCTGTAAAGTCGCTAATCGTTCTTGTTTGTTGTGCCTTTACTGTTAAAATGGATAAGCTTGTTAAAAGCATTAATCCAAGAATTTTTGTTTTTATAATGTTCATGATTTTTGGTTTTTCTATGTTATAATGTTATGATTTTAAAGCGCTCTTTGTTTGTTTTTGAATAGGACGATTAGGTGCCATATAAGTTACAGTAGGGAAAATTATTTTTCATAAGTCACAGTTGAATTGAAGCCAATGCCCACTGGTGTTGCTTTTTGCCATTTATCCTGACTCGTTTTTCTCCATAAACTATTGCTATCCATAAGGCCTACGCAAAAATATAATTTGTTTGGACCATAATCTTCAATCCATTCCAATGAAACTATATAATCAGTGTCTACCCAAATGTTGTATTTTTTCATATCAATTGATAATGTTCCAGATTTTATAGAGGTGGTGACATAAATCGGTTCTTTTAATAGTATAGAATCTGGTTGACCGTTTTTCATCGAATAAATATTGACACGAAATTTCAAGTCTGTTATATCATTTCTTGCAATATTAAAATTTACATTTTCAATATGTGTTAGAGCTTTTTTAATTTTCATTATTGTTCCCATCTCTGAACCTAATTCGGTGGATTTAAAGCCAGCCATTGCACTGTTATTGTTGTTTTTATTTCCAAGTACTTTTGTTTTTAATATTTTGGGCTTTATAACTACTTGAGATAATGTGAAGGTGTTTGGCTCTAAGGAAATAATGATGTTATTGTTATTCAGTTTTTTTATAAAATCTCTTACAATAAAACTCTGACTTTTATATCCGATACATGAAAATTTTAATGTTTGAGAACTAACAGAATCAGGAAGATTAATTGTGAATTTTCCATTCATATCACATACAGTTCCAATGCCTTTTCCAACTATTCCAATATTGATATAGGGTAATTCTTGTTTATCATTGGCATTTATAATTTTTCCACTAATGTTTTGAGCTAAAGCAGATGAGCAGATAAATAGTATTAAAAAGATAGTTATAGAGAATTGCTTCATTTCAATGATTTCTAAGTGGGACGCTCAACTTCCAAAAAAGTTACATTTCTGTAATTTTTTTTTACCGCTTTTTAGCATGTATTTGCCTCTCCAAAGCAACTAATCGGAGTTTTAGTGCGTCTGGTTAATTAACAAAGCCTTGTGTATAAGAGTTTTTTAGTATTTTTACATTTGAAGTATTTGTAGCATATTTGTAAGGAAATTGATTATGAAGAATTTAAAAAGAAATATACTCCTATCTCTTGTTTTATTACTGGTTACTTCAACATACGCTACTAATCTTTATTGGATAGGTGGTACGGGAAATTGGAATGATGCAAAACATTGGTCATTAACTAGTGGCGGGCTTTCCGGAAATATTATTCCTACATCAAATGATGATGTTTATTTTGATCAAAACTCCTTTACTGCAGATAAACAAACTGTAAAAGTGATTACTAATGCTGTTTGCCGAAACATCGACTGGAGCTCAATAGATGATAAAGCCATATTTTCTGCAGCTGCATCTAGAAATATACAAGTTTATGGTTCTTATATATTGTCTCCACTTCTAAACAATGGTTTTAAAGGACAAACAATTTTTTCTTCTCAACAAAATGGGAATACTTTAAAAACAACAGGGAGCAGAATTATTGGAGATTTGGTTTTTGACGGTACGGGCTCTTGGGCGTTATCTGATAATATTACTGCAGAAGAAAATGTATCAATAAAGTTGCTCCAAGGATCATTATCTACAAATGGTAAAGCCATTAATTGCGGCTATTTCAATGGGAATTCTTCTAAACCACGAGCATTAAATTTGAGTAGTTCTCAAATAATTGTAAATAAACTTTGGGATTGTAGTTCTCCTACTAATCTTAGTTTAAGCCCAGGAACATCAAGTATTTTATTAAAAGACATTGTAGATAATTCCACATTTAGAAGTGGAGGTTTATTGTATAATGATGTTGGAGTTCTTGTTACATTTTGTGTCCCATCAGGTACACTTTGTGTTGCGAATATTATTATCACGATTTCTGCAATTAATATTACATGTAACGGATTATGTAATGGTTCAGCAACTGTTGTGTCTGTTTCAGGTGGTTGTGGCGGGCCATATAGTTATGATTGGCAAGGAGCACTAACACCAACTGGAGATGGAACAAATACAATAACCGGACTTTGTGCTGGAAATTATACTGTAAAAGTAACAGATGGTTGCGGATCTTTTTGTTTCTGCAATATTAACGTAACGGAGCCCAGTGTATTATTTGGTTATGAATTATTTAATACACCTGCTAGTTGTAATGGAATATGTGATGGAGTTATAGGAGTGGATGCAACGGGAGGTACTTTCCCTTATACTTATTTCTGGACATTGGGATCATATACAAATGATACTGTTTCGGTATTATGTGCTGGATCTTATACGATATTAGTTACGGATGCAAATGGTTGTACAGGAAGTACAACAGTGGTTGCTACAGAACCAGCAGTATTGCTTTCTCCTGGTTCCTCAACTGATGTAACATGTAATGGTTTTTGCAATGGAACTGCTTCTGTGGTTGCATCTGGTGGAACAGGTCCTGGAACGTATACTTATGATTGGACACTGGGTACACCAACTGGTGACGGAACAGCGAATATTACAAATCTTTGTCCTGGTTCCTATACCTGTACAGTTACTGATACAAATGCTTGTACTTCAACTTATGTAGCAACAATTATACAACCTCCTGTTTTAACTTTAACAATGTCACAAGTAAATGCCACTTGTGGTGGAACATGTGATGGATCAGCTACAGCAACAATTACCGGTGGAACTCCTCCTTATAATTATGTTTGGTCTAATGGATCATCTACTTTAACTGGTGCATTATCAAATACAATAAGCGGTTTGTGTGCTGGTTCTTATACGGTAGATGTTACGGATGCAAATGGTTGTTTAATTTCAAATTCTGTTACAATCACGGAACCTCCAGTATTAGTAGCAACTGCTTCTGGAACAAATGTTACTTGCTTTAGTTTATGTAATGGAACAGCTACTGTTGTTGTTGTTGGAGGGAATAGCGGAAATACTTTCGATTGGGCACCAAATCCAATTACAGGTGATGGAACTGCAAGTGTCACAAACTTATGCCCAGGTACTTATACTGTTACTGTTACGGATGTGAATGGCTGTAACGATACTGGTGTTGTAGTAATTACAGAGCCTGCTATTTTAGCTTCTAATCCGGTTGGAACAAATGTATTTTGTTTTGGAGCATGTAATGGAAGCGCTACTTCCACCCCAACTGGTGGAACTCTTCCTTATTCTTGGGATTGGACGCCCGGAGCCCCTGTTGGTGATGGAACAGCAACAATTACAAGTTTGTGTCCAAATACATATACTGTTACTGTTACAGATGGAAATGGTTGTACAAATAGTCAAAGTGTAACAATTACTCAACCTCCTATATTAAGTGCCGGAGCAACATCTACCAATGTGACTTGTAATGGAGCATGCAATGGAACCGCAACTTCAACGCCTACTGGTGGAACGCCTGGATATACTTTCTTATGGATGCCAGGATCGCTTTCAACTCCGACCATTTCAGGATTATGTCCAGGTTCATATACTGTTACTGTAACCGATTTAAATGGCTGTACTAATTCTCAAACAGTTGTTATAACGCAACCTAATTTGTTAACCGTAAGTATAGTTTCTACAACCTTAGCATGTAATGGAGATTGCAATGCAACAGCAACAGCAACAATTACAGGAGGAACACCATTGTATACAATTGATTGGACTCCAGGAACTCCAATTGGAGATGGTGGTTTAACCATCAGTTCCTTATGTGCTGGGACATATACTGTTACTATTACCGATTTAAATGGTTGTACTGCAACAGCATCAACTACAATATTACAACCAACCGCTCTTACATTGACAACAGCCGTTACGGATGTTAGTTGTTTCGGACTTTGTAATGGCGTGGCTGCAGCTATTGCAGGTGGAGGAACTCCAGGGTATTTATATTCTTGGGCACCGGGTGGTCAAATAACATCTTCAATTTCTGGACAGTGCGCTGGAAGTTACACTGTTACTGTTACCGACTTAAATGGTTGTACAATGTCCGATACTGTTACAATCACTCAACCTAATCAATTATTTGCAAACCCTTTTGTAGTATCAAATATAAGTTGTGCTGGTGTTATTCCTTGTGATGGTTCGGCATCTTCTGCTCCTACTGGTGGGACTGGTGGAACATATACTTATAACTGGACTCCAGGAACACCTGCTGGAGATGGTACTCCAACAATTACAGCATTGTGTGCAGGAACGTATAACCTTACGGTAACAGATTCTAATTCTTGTACTTCAACAATGCCAGTTACCATTATTCAACCGCTGGTATTAATGGCTCCAATCACTGGTTCTGCTTCCAGCTGTAATATTTGTAATGGTACAGCAACTGTTACTCCTTCGGGCGGAACACCTGGATATTCTTATTCATGGAATACCATTCCTGTACAAAACACTCAAACAGCAGTGGGACTTTGTCCGAATACCACATATATGGTTACTGTAACTGATTTAAATGGTTGTGTTGCTACTGCTACAGTTACAATTCTTCAAACAATTACTATTGCAATTACTACTTCTAATACAACACTTTCTTGTTTTGGAGCATGTGATGGAATCGTAACAGCAAATGCTGGAGGTGGCACATTACCATATTCTTTTATTTGGACAGGTCCGGTGTGTGGCGGTCCGGTTGGAATTGTTTCTTTAACAGCAACCGCAGCAGGTTTGGGAGCAGGGACATATACTGTTAACGTAACAGATGCTGCAGGATGTTTTAATACAGATTCAATTACATTTATCAATCCTCCGCTTTTAACGGTTTCAACAGTTAGTTCAAATGCAACGTGTGCTGGAGTTTGTGATGGAACAGCAACTGGAACTGTTGCTGGTGGTACAATTACTTATTCATGGAATACAGTTCCGGTTCAAAATACTGCTACTGCTGCAGGATTGTGTGCTGGTACGTATACTTTAACAGCAACTGATTCGAGTGGTTGTACTGCATTAGACACAGTTGTTATTACGGAACCTCCATTAGTGGTTGATAACGTTACAATTACTCCAGCCAATTGTACATTTGCGGATGGCTCTATAACTGTTGTGCCAACTGGCGGAACAGGAGTATATGCTTACGATTGGAATGGTGCAGGAACGCCTACTGGTGACGGAACTGCCACAATCACTGGCCTAGTTCCAGGCGTTTATACTCTTGCCATTACTTCAGGTGCTTGTACCTATAATTTTAGTTATT
>CAMCUO010000002.1 GCA_945879015.1 Chitinophaga pinensis
GTGTCGGATAAATATTCAAAACGCAGATTAACGGGTTCTTCCATAACAACAGTAGTGAGTCTCTCACTTGTTTTGTTCATGCTTGGATTGCTAGGCATTATCATTTTAAACACACGTAAACTTTCCGATAATTTCAAAGAGAACATAGGCATTCAGGTTGTTATTAACGACAATGCAAAAGAAGTGGATGTTCAGCATTTGATCAAAACATTGGATGCATCGGAATATGTAAAGTCTACACAGTCCATCTCCAAAGAAGAAGCAGCAAAAAAATTACAGGAAGATATTGGGGAAGATTTTATCGACTTCTTAGGATTCAATCCTTTGTCGGCTTCCATTACAGTCCGTTTAAAAGCAGAGTATGCCAACTCCGATAGTTTGGCTTGGATAGAAAAAGATTTGTTGGAAACCAATTTAGTGAAAGAAGTTATTTATCAAAAATCAATGATTAATAGCATTAACGAAAATGTAAATGCACTTAGTCTTTGGGTTTTAATTATTAGTAGTGTATTGATGTTTATTGCTCTGGCATTGATTAATAATACCATTCGTTTATCCATTTATAGCAAACGTTTTATTATAAAAACAATGCAATTGGTTGGTGCAACACAAGGGTTTATTCGTTTACCATTTGTGTTAAAAGGCATTCGTCACGGTATTTACGGAGCGGGTATAGCAATCGGAATGTTGATTGGATTTTTATATTTTCTACAAAAACAATTGCCAGAATTGGCCGAATTGCAAGATCCAAACATGCTTGTTTCATTGTTTGGGATTGTTATTCTTTTAGGTGTTATTATCTCCTGGATTAGCACTTCTTTGGCGGTTCGCAAGTATTTGCGCTTAAAATCGGATGAGTTGTATTACTAGATAATTCACCTTTTTTAACACCTTTTTTCCCTAAATTTTGTTACATTTGCTTTGCTAAAAAATCATCAAAATGAGTAAAGAATCTAAAAAACAACCGGGTTTTGCTTTCACAAAAGAAAACTACCGCATATTAATTATCGGAGTGGTGATTGTTGCCATTGGTTATATGTTAATGGTTGGCGGAGGATCTGCAAATCCGAATGATTTTAATGCCGATGAAATTTTTAGTTTCAGAAGAATTACTCTTTCTCCTATTGTTATTTTATTGGGTTTTGTAGTAGTGCTTTATGCTATTATGAAAAAATCGAAACACTAGCAATTTGAAAATTTGAAAATGTGTTAATTTGAAAATGAATTCTTCACATTTTTATTTTTAATCCTCAAATTATTTTCATGACTTACCTACAGGCTATCATTATTGCTATTATTGAAGGGATAACAGAATTTTTGCCAGTTTCTTCAACGGGGCATATGATTTTAGCTGATTCTTTGATGAATATTCAGGACAAAGAATTTGCGAAAACATTTGAGATTGTGATTCAGTTGGGTGCAATTATGGCTGTAGTTTTTATGTATATCAAACGTTTTTTTGTAGGAATTGATATTTATTTAAAATTAGCTGTTGCTTTTCTTCCAACAGGAATAATCGGATTCTTTGCATACAAAGCCATCAAACTTTATTTATTCAATCCGTTTACTGTCAGTATTTCATTGATTGTAGGGGGAGTTGTTTTGATTTTGTTAGATAAATGGACAGAGCGAAAACAATCGGAGTACAAACAAGTAGAAGACATCAGTTATTCAGGAGCAATCAAAATTGGATTGATACAATGTGTTTCGATGGTGCCAGGAGTTTCTCGTGCAGCTGCAACAATATTCGGAGGAGTGTTTGCGGGATTTGATCGTAAACAAGCAGCAGAGTTTTCTTTTTTGTTGGCGATACCAACTATGTTTGCTGCATCGGGATATGATTTATTAAAAGAGAAAGACAATATTCATAGCGAAGACATAACCGTTTTATTGTTAGGAGGATTTGTTGCTTTTATTCTTGCGATACTTGCAATAAAAGGATTCATAGCATTTTTAAATAAATACGGATTCAAACATTTTGGATACTATCGAATTATTCTTGGTGCATTATTTTTAGCTTATGCACTCAGCACTGGACTGCAACTTACTCCATAATATTTCATGACCGATTTCAGAACAGGAGAAGTCCTACTCATTCACAAGCCACTTAAATGGACATCCTTTCAAGTGGTGAATAAAATGAAATGGTTAATCAAAAATCATCCTTCCTTAATTTTAGATGGTAAAAAAGTACAACCGAAAATTGGTCATGCCGGAACGTTAGATCCACTTGCAACAGGTTTGTTGATTGTATGTACAGGAAAGCAGACAAAAAATATTGAGAGTTATCAGGCACAAGAAAAAGAATATACTGGAACATTTTATATTGGTGCAACCACTGCTTGTTTTGATTTGGAAAAAGAAATTGACGCAACTTTTGCAACCGAACATATTACGGATGCATTAATAAAAGAAACTACAAAACAATTTACAGGTACAATTCAGCAAACGCCTCCACTTTATTCGGCAATAAAAATTGGTGGTAAAAGAGCATACGATATTGCAAGAGCAGGAGAAACAGCAGAAATTAAACCAAAAGAAATTACTATCTCCATTTTTGAAATCACGCGAATAGCTTTGCCAGAAGTAGCTTTCAGAGTGGTGTGTAGCAAAGGAACATACATTCGTTCTCTTGCAAGAGATTTTGGATTGGCATTAAATTCAGGTGCGCATTTAATTGCTTTGTGCCGAACACGAATAGGTGAATACAAATTAAGTGATGCAATGAGTATTGAAGACTTTGAGAAAAGTTTAAAATCCGATATAACAACCAACATTTAAACCTGCGTTCCAGAGGTGTTCGGAATACGATGCACTGATAGTTTCAAATAATCCATAACTATAAGTTGGTTCAATTCGTAATCCCATTTTTTTCCCAAGTTTACAATCAATTCCAATACTTCCGTTCAGAAATAAGTTGAAAGGATTATAAATATAATTTGGTTTTCCTTTTATAATTTCTTTGGATCCATCGTAGTATTTAACCTTGAGATTCGTTTGTTGGTATAGCATAAAAGAAGGCGTTACTCCAAGGCTGGTTAAAAAACGAATTTTCTTTTTGCCAAAAAGAAAATTTGCCTTCACAGGAATTTCAATATAATTGTAATTGTATCTGTATTTGCCTTTTCCAATTCCACCTTCAGGAAATGCTACTGTTGTTATTTCGAGTTCTCTACTGCCGTATCCTTTTTGAGAATAATTCACTCCTAGCGAGACAGCAAATTGTTTTTTTATGAAGTAAGACAAGTCTATTCCTCCAGTATAGCCGAGCATTGGTTTTTCAAAGGCATCTCGCCATAAAGTGCTAGAGACAATACTTGACAAACTTCTATAACAATAATCTGGAGAAGCATGAATTCCCAAAGCAAATCGTTTAAATTCCAACTTTGTGCTGTCCTTTGCAAAAGCAGAAAAAGATAGAAGAGTAAATAAGAAAGTGATTCGAAACAATTTCATATTACAATACTACAAATAAAAAAAGAGTCCCGAAAAATTCGAGACTCTTTTTAAAATTTTAATTTTAGATTACCACCAACCTACAGTTGTATAAGATACATTTTGTGGTTGACCGTTACCATAAGCAACACCAACATCGCGATATGCTTTAATCATCTCACTAGTTTGTGCTTGTTCTTTCACTTTAAAAGCCCACTCACGTTTGTCGATTTCGTTCACTTTCTTAGCAATTTTTGCGTGCAATGCTTTTGCTTCGCCATAGCAAGATGCAGATGGTTCGATAGTAGCAAGGATTGCTCCTGCATTATCAGCAGCAGCCATATCTTGACTAGCATTCCAAATGCCTGTTGCTTCAGCCAATTTCAATTTACATTCTCTGTCGATTTTCTTTTGGTACATCGGAGCAACAGCGGCCATACATTTGTCGAAACACTCTTTACAAACATCAGGTACAGAAACCAATTTGTAGATCGCTCCATCAAAATCGTTTTGAGTTGCCATTGTTTGAGCTTCTTTGATAATGAAATCACATTTACTATTGTAGTAAGCCATGATTTTCTTTTTACCTTCTTCTACAAATGCTTGCAAAGCTGGATCAGTTGGTTTTACCATTTTGATACCTTCGATGTAAGCTTTTGTTTCGTTAGTTCCAACACCTTTTACAGAAACGGATTTGCTAGCAAACTTAGTTCCTTCTATACCATCACCAATATAAAAAGTGATTTCCATTGTCAATGCATGCATTGGTGGAGGTCCAGGTAGGATATCTTTTGTTAGAATAGTAATGTTTGCAGTAAGGATAAAACGTTCGTTACGTGCACTTCCACCCATTCCGTTTTGAGTAACCACTTGACTGATTTTATTTGACAGCATACTTCTTGCAGCGTCAGGCATATTATCAATTTGTTGTGGAACATAAGCAGCCAATGTAAGGCGACCTACGTCTTCCAATTTTCCAGCTGAGTTTTGTGCATTTGCTCCTAAATTTAGAGCAACTGCTGCGCACAATGCAAGAAAAATATTTTTAGTTGTTTTCATTTCTTTTTAGTTTTAAATTATTATTTATCTCCTAAAACTATAGTTGCTTGTCCGAGACCTTTCATCATCAATTTATTTGTGATAGAGTAAGGAGGAGCTTGCAAGAATTTTTGTAATTCTTTACAGAATCCACGAGCATCAGTAGCTTTACCACTAGCATCATATAAAGGAATACGAACTTGTTCGAACAACATCATGTTTTCAGTTGCATCAGTTGTGCTGAAACGTCCTTTTACAGTGTTCGCAGTCATCCATCCTTCAATTACATCACCCAATTCTTTTCCACCGAAATCTTTTTCTAAATCACCATCCCAAGAATCAAATTTTTTGATGCGGATAATAATTTCACGTCCGTTTGCGAACATGTCTTCAAAATGTTTTTGCAATGAAGAATTGAAACCATCTAAATGAGCAAGAACTGCTTCTTCTAATAAAACTGGTAATTCAGCAGAGAAAGATGGAGCACCTGTTCCAACTGCGGTAGCAACTTGTTTGTCAGTATAAGCATCTAATCCTTGTAAGTTGAAAGTGATTGATTTTTTAGGACCAGTTGTATTAACAGTCCAAGTCATTTGCATGATGATATCTGCTTTAGCAGTTTTTTTCAATTTGTCAATTGGGCTTTCAGCAACTGAAGCTCCACCTTTACTTGTTAACATTGCATTTTCAGCACTTTCCGCTTCTAATGACTTCAATGCAGATTCAGCATTTTTCAATGGGAATCCTCTATCTGCCATTAAACCATTTATCTTACTGATAACGTTTAATAAGTCAGCATTTTCTTGGAATGCTTTTTTGTAATCAGGGATTTTAACCTTTGTTCCTTGGTTATCAAATTCCATCATGTAACCATTTGTATTACACCAAACATCACTTGGTAGCACCATGATAGTTGGTTTTTTTGCTTGAGAGAAGCCCACATTCACAATAAGTAAGAGGCTGCAAAGAATTAGTATTATTTTTTTCATAGCTATTTTTTTTAAGGTTGTATTATTTTATCTTCAATCATTTTTTTCTTTAAATCAGCTCTAAGTACACGAACGATAACTCCTTCAGTAACTTCAGAACCATTTTTCTTTTTATCTTTTGTGATTTTTGGTCCAAGGGACTCATCTTTCATAGTGACAAATGTTTTGTAAGCACCGCCATCTGCAAAAAACGCATTGAAATAATCCTCATATTTTTCTCGAGCATTTACTTCAAAAATTACTGGTTTTTTGTTGCACTCGTCTCTGCCATTTAAGATACCTGTAAAGAGTACATCCTTTACTGCATTTTTTTTAGCTTGTTCAACTGCATCAAATCTGTTTTTTCCGGATCCCCAGCATTTCAATGTTTGAGACCCGTCTCCTTCAACACCCATACATTCTGTTTTATAGGTATCATAGGCACCTGCAATTTTCTTTTGTTGTCTTTGAGCAAATCCAAAAACAGTACAAAATAAAAACAGGGTTGCGAATAAATATTTATTTCTCATATTTTTTAGAATTAGAAACCTGAGCTAAGACCTTTAACTATTCCTGCTGCTTCTAAATCTTTTCTTAAAAGATCATACAATACAGAAACAACAACTCCAACTTTGTATTCTTTACCTACTTTCATTCTGTCTTCAGCAGCAACTTGACCATCACCAGAAACAGAAACGAACTTCATGTATTTTCCACCATCAGCAAAAAATGCATCAAAAAAATCAGCTTTTTCTTGTTCAAGAGCTGGGTTATCTGTTAATGGTTTTTGAGTTGGGCAACCAGAACCACTATTTCCATTAAATCCTTGGAAAATCATTGCATGAACTGCATTCTTTTTTGCTTGTTCAATAGCTACATCCGCCTTTTTAGAGTATGAAAATACTTTGATAAGTTTAGTTCCTTCGTTACCAACACCAACGCATTGAACTTCGTAGCGCCATAATTTTGTGTCTTTATCAGCTTTTTTTCCTGCTTGAGCAAATGCAGAAGTTGAATAAACAGTCGCGAACAATACTGCTACAGCAACCATTAATAATTTTGTTGTTTTTTTCATTTGTTTAGTTTTTAGTTTTTTAAAATTTACAACGTGCCAATTCCAATTATTGTTCCAAAAAAAATTCTCCTCAAAATGATATTTTTTTCATCCCGAGGAGAACTAATTTTTTATTATTTAATTTGTCTGATTAACATACCAGAGTAGAATTTAGAACCACCTTTGAAGGTTGTTTCAGTATAAACTGGTTTTGGAGGCAATGGTTTCCCGTCTTTATCCAAAGCTGGAGCTTCTGCTTCAGGAGCTTCACCTTCTAAAGCGAAACGGTTATCCCAGATTGCGTCAGTTACTTTGATTTTACCTTTGCTTACGTATTTAGTTTTACCAGTTTTCTCATCCAAAGTTTGTTCAAGAACTTCGAATTTATCACCAGACTCTAAACCTTCTTTTAAACCAATTTTAGCAGTGATAGGGTTTCCGCTAAATAAAGGAGTTTTTGTTTTGAAAACTTCGTAATCTCTTTGCAATTTTGCGATAGATGCATCAGAAGCATTTTGAGTTGCAACAGCAATTAATTCTTCGTCAGTTCTCTTTTTCTTTAAAGACAATGGAACGTTAGCTAATGCTTTTCCATCACCGATATATTTCATTGTAAATAATTTAGAATCATCAAATGCTTTTTTTCTTTTAGCACCATCAGCTGTTGTAGCATCCATCCATAAATCGTTATAGAAAACTGCTTCTACAGAATCGTTCCAAACTAATTGGAAAAGGTAAGAAGTACACTGAACGATATGTCCTTCAGTTGCTTTTTTGTAAGCAGCATCTTTAGCAGCTTGCATTTCAGGAGTTACAGGAATATTTGGAACGCCTCCACCTGGGACTTTTCCTTTTAATTTTCCGCCAGCAGCTCCGCCAGCAGCAGAAGCAGCAAGTGCTAAAGCAGCTTGTGCAGCATCATAAAGTTCTTTTTTAGAAACGAAATTAAAACGAGTAACAACAACAAAACTGTTCCCGATTAATTCGACACCAGCATCAGCAAGAGAAGCCATTCCTCTAACAGAACCTTTTGCTTTGTTAATATCCAAAGCACTTGCATCATAAGACCCTCTTTCACCAATTAAGTTCATGTTGAAAGCTCCAGTAGCAGCATCTCTGTTGAACCATTTTGCTACCATGTCTCTTCCAACATTGTTAGCTACTAAATATTTCTCAATTACTTGAGGAAGATATTTTGCATCTGTTGTATCAACTAATCCACCAGTAGCTCCAGCAGCAGCACCTTTTGCAGCACCTTTCATTTTTCCTGCAGCTTTGCTTTCTGTTTTTGCACCCAATGCCGTTTTTTCAGCAGCAGTTAAAGCATATTTATCAGGAGCAAAAGAACGAGAAGCCAATGAATGATCATTGTATTTGTCTGGTAATGGTTGTTTTGTAAAGGCTTCTTTAATAACCTTTGCATTTGGAAGTTTTGCATCATCCACCATTATAGAATGTAATGAGCTTCTTCTGTATTTAATAGCAGCAGGTGCGTTTTGTGCTATAGCAGAAGTTGTAACCGCAAGAGCAACAAATAGTACTAATTGTTTCATAATTTTTTGAGTTTAGTTTATAGTTTTTTCGTTTGGGGAGGCTAATATATAATATTTTTTTAAATCACATTCTCTTTTTAAATGTTTATTAATGCAATATAAAAGATTTCTACATGTACTAAATATTGATGCAATTCAGATAAGAACTTAAGTTGCTTGTTTTCAGGTTAAAAGGAATCGATTTTCGTTATATTCTCTCAAAACAATTGAAGTAAAAAAGGATGCTATTCTTCATAATAATAGTAATATTTAAAATAAACACGATTTTCATTGACATCGCCTCTTCAATAGCTTACTTTTGCGCCCTTGTTAATCGAAAACATATAAATAAATCCCGTAAGATTTATGCAATATACTAGGGCGTTCTGCTCTATTTATTCAGACAACCTTACTCCAAAACAATAATAAATATGAAATTATCACAGTTTAAATTTAATTTACCAAAAGAATTAATTGCTGAAACTCCTGCGAAAACTCGTGACGAAGCTAGATTAATGGTCGTAACTCGTAAAACAGGAAAAATTGAACACAAAACATTCAAAGATGTTTTGGGTTATTTCGGAGAGGGAGATTGTATGATTTTGAATGATACAAAAGTATTTCCTGCTCGTATGTACGGAAATAAAGAAAAGACAGGAGCAAAAATTGAAGTGTTTTTGTTACGCGAGTTGAATGCTGAAAGTCGTTTGTGGGATGTATTGGTTGATCCTGCACGTAAAATCCGTATTGGAAATAAACTTTATTTTGGTGATGACGATACTTTGGTTGCTGAAGTTATTGATAATACTACTTCTCGTGGTCGTACCTTGAGATTTTTGTTTGATGGTTCTTACGAAGAATTTCGTAAAACATTAAACGATATGGGAGAAACTCCACTTCCTAAATACATCAAACGAGCTCCAACAGAAGAAGATAAAGAACGTTACCAAACTGTTTATGCAAAAAATGAAGGAGCAGTTGCTGCACCAACTGCAGGTTTACACTTTAGTCGCGAACTTTTAAAGCGCCTTGAATTAAAAGGTGTAAATTTTGCAAACGTTACTTTGCATGTTGGATTAGGAACTTTCAGAACGGTGGAAGTAGAAGATTTGACAAAACATAAAATGGATTCGGAGCAAGCTTATATTGCTGAGAAAGATTGTAAGATTATCAACAAAGCACGTGAAACAAAGAAGAAAGTATGTTGTGTTGGAACAACTTCTATGCGCGCCATTGAAACATCGGTAAGTACAGACGGTTATGTAAAGCCTTATGATGGTTGGACTAACAAATTCATTTTTCCTCCTTGCGATTTTAGTGTTGCAAATTGTATGATAACAAATTTTCATACACCTGAATCAACTTTGTTGATGATGGTTTGCGCATTTGGCGGATACGATTTAATGATGAAAGCTTATAAAGAAGCAATCAAAGAAAAGTATCGTTTTTATACTTACGGAGATGCAATGTTAATTATCTAAATAGTTATTAGTAAATGGTTAATAGTTATTAGGGCGGTATGCTAAATAATTATTGACCATTTTCTTTTTAAAAAATTTGAAGATTGAAAAAGTATGTAATCATAGTTGCAGGTGGAACGGGGAATCGCATGAAAAATGCATTTCCAAAGCAGTTCATTGAACTGAAAGGAAAACCTATTTTGATGCATACGATTGAAAAGTTTACTTCTACTTTTTCTGATATTTCTGTGATTGTTGTTTTAGCAAAATCGTTAAACGATGATTGGAAAAATCTTTGTGCAAAACACAATTTCACAATACAACATCAATTGATTGATGGTGGAGAAACAAGATACCATTCAGTAAAAAATGGTTTATCACTTGTTCCTAATGCATGTGTAGTTGGAATTCATGATGCAGCTCGACCATTAGTAAGTAAACAAACAATCATAAGTGCATTTGAAACTGCGGAAGTCAGAGGCAATGCTTCTCCAGCAATTCCATTAAACGATTCGATAAGATATTTAAAAGGAAAAGAAAGTTGTGCTGTTGATCGTTCACATTATTCCATTATTCAAACTCCTCAATGTTTCCATTCCGATTTAATCAAGAAAGCTTTTCTAAAAGAATACAAACCCGAATTTACTGATGATGCAACTGTTTTGGAAGCATTTGGTGAAAAGATAAATTTGATTGAAGGTAATCGGGAAAATATAAAGATTACTACGGAGCAGGATTTGGTCTTGGCATCAGCGTTAATGGAACGCAGATTTTCATGATTGTCATGATTTTTTCTGATCTTTTTTTGTTTTAATTTTTTATCTTTTTTTATCATGAAGATCATGATAATCTCCGTTCTATTCCTAAACTAATTTCACTATTTCCGTCTTCTCAGTAATCATCATTCCATCTACATTCTTCAATAAATTTAATCCTGGTTTTTTCCCTTTTTCAAGTGTCCCTAGTTGATTCAATCCTAAAAATTCTGCGCCATTTCTTGTTGCCCAAGTAAGCAATGTTTGTAATGGAATTTGCGGATAATATTTTGAAATTGTTTTTAGTTCATCTAAAATAGATAAGCTCCAATTGGATGCCAGACTATCCGTTCCGATTGTTACGTTTAAATTTTCTTCAATGAATAAATCGTAATCCGGTAATTTATTTTCGATGTAAATGTTTGCGTTCGGGCAGCTGCACCAGTATAGCTCTTGATACTTGATACTTGATACCTGATAATTTTTTACCCATTGTAAATCTTCTTTCGTTGTAAATGTATTGTGAACCAAAAGTGTTTTTTGTGAAAGAGGTAATTTTGGCAGCGTTGTTCGTAATGAATTTACTCCCGTTTTAGGAATTAATTCCATGTTGATTCCCATTTTCGAAAACGCTTCAAACATTGGTCCCGAATGAGAAATAAACAATTCACTTTCTCCCAAACTTTCTTGATTGTGAATACTGATAATGGAATTCTTTTTTACTGCTTCATCTGCAATTAATCTAAATAATTTTTCAGAAACAGAATAAGGAGCATGTGGAACAATTGAGTTGGAAAGTTCAAAGTTCAAAGTTGAAAGTTGTGTGCTTAATTTTTTCGCAGTTTCAAAAGTTTCATCTGCTTTTTCCGGATTAAAATCAAATACTTCAATAAAAGTATGATAGAAGATTGAACTTTTTGCTTTTCGATTGAAAGTATCAATGCTATTAGAAATATCCCCTACAGCTACAATTCCATTCTTTATCATTTCGGCATCTGCAATTGAAATAGCATCTTGAATTTCTTCCTCCGAAAAAGAAGAACGTTTGCTAAGTATTTCCTTAATAAATTGAATCATTCCAGCATTTTCAGAAACCTGAGAACGCATATGTGAAAGCTCTAAATGGCAATGTGTGTTGATGAATCCTGGACAAATAATTCCTTCATAATGTTCATTCGCACCTTGATTGTCTGATTCTACATTTATGATTGTTCCGTCATCATCAACAGAAATAACACCATTTTTAATGGGTTCGGTAGCAATGGGAAAAATATAATCGGCAGAAATTTTGCGCATAAATGTGATTTATTGCTACTAAATTACAAATTAATCCCCCTGCAACGTTCTAATCTTTCACATCACTCTATTTTAGGGGGAATTATTCGTAAATTTGACCTAAATTTTAATAAACATTCGATATTCGAAACATTCGTATTTCGTATATTTCGTAATAAATTCGTAATTCGTAATTCGTTGGAGTTAAAAAAAGATATACGGGCACTTTCACTCGAAGAACTAAAAGCTGTTTTTGTAGAAAACGGTGATCAGGCTTTTCGGGCTAAACAAGTTTATGAATGGCTTTGGAAAAAGTCGGCCATCACCTTTGACGAAATGACCAACCTTTCAAAATCTACTCGTGAATTACTAGACAAACATTTTGTGATTAATGCTGTGAAGGTGGATGATATGCAAATCAGCAAAGACCGCACAATAAAAAATGCATTTAAACTTTATGATAGTAATATTGTTGAAGGAGTTTTGATTCCAAGCACAACTCGAATGACAGCTTGTATTTCATCACAAGTTGGTTGTAGTTTAACATGTAAGTTTTGTGCGACAGGAAGATTAGAGCGTTTACGAAATTTAAATGCCGATGAAATTTATGATCAGGTTGTTTTGATTAAAAATCAGGCTGAAGAAAAATACCAAACACCATTGACTAATATTGTTTACATGGGAATGGGTGAACCACTATTGAATTACAAAAACGTTTTAGATTCGGTTCAGAAGATAACTTCTCCAGAAGGATTGAACATGTCGCCACAACGAATTACAATTAGTACAGCAGGGGTTTCGAAGATGATTAAGAAGTTGGGAGATGACGGAGTAAAATTTAATTTAGCTTTATCATTACATGCAGCCAACGATGCAAAAAGAAATCACATCATGCCAATCAATGAAAGTAATTCTTTGGAAGCCTTGGCAGAAGCATTAAAATATTTTTATGAAAAAACAGGAACGCGTGTAACCTATGAATATATTGCTTTTAAAGATTTTAATGATAGTTTAGAGGACGCACAAGATTTGGCAAAATTTTGTAAACACATTCCATGTAAAGTAAATATTATTGAATACAATCCTATTGATGATGGAGAGTTTCAACAGACAACTGCGGAGCGATTGGATGCATTTGCAAAGTATTTAGAAAGTAAAAATATTATTGTAAACGTAAGAAGAAGCAGGGGAAAAGATATTGATGCAGCCTGCGGACAGTTAGCAAATAAAAACAAAGAAGGATTTGTGAACAGGAAGATGAAAAAGGTAATTTGAAAATTTGGAAATTTTTTAATTTGAAAATGTTTGTTTCACTTTTGCAAAAAAACAAATCGTAAAACGAATCATAAAGTCCTCTCCAGATGGAGAGGATTTAGGAGAGGCTTATGACAGTAGACGAAATAAAATCACCGATTAAAAACGAAATGGTTGAATTTGAATTGAAGTTTAAATCTTCAATGAAAAGTTCGGTTCCTTTGTTGGATAAAATCACGCATTATATTGTGAAACGCAAAGGGAAACAATTACGTCCGATGTTTGTTTTTTTATCAGCAAAGCTTGTTGGCGAAATGCATGAATCAACTTATCGTGCAGCATCTTTGATAGAACTATTGCATACAGCAACTTTGGTGCACGATGATGTGGTGGATGATTCAAATGAACGCAGAGGATTTTTTTCGGTTAATGCACTTTGGAAAAATAAAATTGCTGTTTTAGTAGGAGATTTTTTATTATCACGGGGCTTGTTACTTTCAGTAGATAACAAAGATTATCATTTGCTGGGATTGGTATCAAATGCAGTTAGGGAGATGAGTGAAGGAGAATTATTGCAAATTGAAAAAGCTAGAAAACTTGACATAGACGAAACAGTTTATTTTGAAATCATTCGTAAAAAAACAGCATCCTTAATTGCCTCTTGTTGTGCTTGCGGAGCTGCATCTGTGACAACTGATGAAAAAACAATTGAGCAAATGCGTGCCTTTGGAGAAGCTGTTGGTATTGCATTTCAGATAAAAGACGATTTGTTTGATTATGGCGATGGTTCTAATATCGGGAAACCAACTGGAATTGATATCAAAGAAAAAAAGATGACTTTGCCATTGATATTTGCTTTAAACAATACCACTTATTTTGAAAAAAGAAGAATTATTAATATTGTAAAAAACAATAATAACAATCCTAAAAAAGTTGCTGAAGTAATTGATTTTGTAATTAAGAGTGGTGGAATTGAATATGCTGAAAGTAAAATGAATGAATATAAAAATGTAGCATTAAACTTATTGTCAAATTTTGCTGAAAATCCTTCGAGAACATCTTTAGAAGGTTTAGTAAAATATACAACAGAACGTAAAAATTAATTAAAATGAAATAGCCTGGCACCTCTTTACAAATTGGTTAAAAAGCCCGCCAGGTGCATTCCATATAACAATAAAAAATAAATTATCTTTATATGAAAACAAAAATTATTTTATTCTCATTAATTATCATAGGATTAATTTCTTGCTCCAATCAAGCTGCTGACGAAAAAGTATCAGAAGCGAAAATTGAAAAGTCTTCGGATTCAGATTCTACCACATTTACAATTGTTTCTTCACAGGATACTATCATAAAAGACGGTGAAAGCATTACCAAGTATCCAAGCGGAAATGTTAAAATGCATGGAATGATGAAAGCTGGAAAAAGAGAAGGATTGTGGAAAAGCTTTTATGAAAATGGGCTTAAGTGGAGCGAAACTACTTTTGAGGCAGGAATAAAAAATGGAAAAACTTCCACATGGTATGAAAACGGAAAAAAACGATACGATGGTTTTTTTACAAATGATTTGGAAAGTGGAAAATGGACCTATTGGAACGAAGGTGGTGAGCAAGTAGAGACAAAAGACTTTGACCTTCCTGCCGCAGGCAGGTAAAAAGTAAAAAACACTCTTCAAACCATTAATTGTGCTATCGGAATTCTGAACCTTGTTTTATATTTGTATTATCAATAAAAACAATATGAAAAAGCTATTCCTACTCTTGATTTTTGCATTTCTCTTTCTTGGTTCCTGTACTTTTGAAAAATCAGTCCCGCTTCCTGATGGCTGCACTACAACCATGTATTATGTATCGGACATAAAGCCTTTTATCGAATCTAAATGTATTGTTTGCCATTTTAATGTCCCCTCTTAGATGAATGGAGGAGATTTTAGCGATTTCAACCTTTTAAAGGAAAAAATTGATGATGGAACCTTCAAAGATCTCGTGTTTAATAAAAGGACATGGCCCCAATTGGCTACGATCAATTAACAGATGTAGAATTGGGTAATTTAAGATGTTGGATAGAGCAAGGCGCACCAAATAATTAATACATATTAGGTTGTTCTCCCTATTGATTTATTTTATTATTATATTTGTCTATCAAAATATAGATAACATGAAAAGAGTCTTTTTGATTTTAACATTTGCTTCCTTCTTACTAGGTTCTTGTACTTTTGAAAATGTAGAACCTATGTCAACAGAATGTCTCGCTCCAGTATCATATTCTACCGACATAGATACAATCATCTCAGTAAAATGCGGAGGCTGTCATGGAGTTGGAAGCTTAGATGGCAATTTAACGGATTATGCTGTATTAAAAACAAAAGTGGAGAGCGGGATTTTTAAAACAAGAGTGTTTATTACTAAAGATATGCCTCAAGGAGGGCCAGCTCTTCCAGAAGACGAATTAAGTAAACTAAAGTGCTGGATGGAGCAAGGTGCCCTTAACAATTAGTGGCACAATTATAGGATGCAATTAATAGTATTATAGATATTATTTAAACAAAAACAAAAACTTAAAGACATGTTCAAAAAACTACTATTGTCATTTACTGTAGTTGCAATTAGCTCTTCCATTTTCGCACAAATTTATGTAGCAAAAACTTGTGAAGTAAGTTTCTTTTCTGCTTCTCCACTCGAGAATATTGAAGCAATCGCTAAAGCTCCTAAAACATTTTTGAACACCTCTACAAACGATGTTCAAATTCAAATTACGAACACAGCATTTATGTTTGAAAAACCATTGATGCAAGAACACTTCAATGAAAATTATATGGAGAGTGAAAAATATCCAAACACTATTTTTAAAGGAAAAATAAACGAGAAAGTGGATTTCACAAAAGACGGAGAACATAAAGTAACTGTTACTGGAAAAATGTCGATGCATGGTGTAGATAAAGATATAACCATCAATGGTGTAGTTAAAGTTAAAGCTGGAGAAATTACAATTTCATCAACATTTAAAGTACACGTTGCTGATTATAAAATTAAAGTTCCAAGCTTATACATTCAAAATATAGCTGAAGATGTGGATGTTAAATTAAACGCAGTAATGGGTCCAATTAAAAAGAATTAATCTATGAGAATTTCAATAAAAACTCTTTTATTTTTTAGCTTCATCTTATCTGGCACTTTATTAATTGCCCAAGATGATATGTTGTCGATGTTGGATTCTGCTAGCGGACCAAAAACACATGAGAAAGTGAGTGCTAGTTTCAAAGGGTCAAAGATTATAAATATGCAGACCACCGAGACAGTGAAAAAGAAAACGATGGATTTCAGCGTAACTCACCGTTTTGGAAACATTGGAAAAGAGAGCGGTGGAGGCGGACATCAACTTTATGGTTTTGATAATTCTGCTGATATAAGAATCGGTTTTGATTTTGGAATAACAGATAATTTAACACTCGGAATTGCACGTAGCAAACAAGCAGAATTGATAGATGGATTAGTAAAATATCGTATTCTAACTCAAACAAAAGATAATCACATTCCTCTTTCTTTGGCCATTTATGCTGATATGAGCTATAATCCACAAGAAGCAAGTTTGTTTTACAGCGGAAAGGTGGTTGATCCAGAATTTAAACAAAATGATATTCATCGTTTTGCTTACACCACTCAATTATTGATTGCACGTAAATTCGGATGGCGTTTTTCTATGCAGTTAACTCCTACCTATCAACATAGAAATTATGTATTGGGAAGTATTAATGCTGATAATGGCGCTAGTGAAACTAATGATTTAATTTCAATGGGTGGTGGATTTCGTTTTATGTTGACCAAGCGACTTGGAATTATAGGTGATTACTATTATACATTTTCTGATTATCGTACAAACAATAAAGCAAATCCATTTTACAACCCATTGGCCTTGGGAATTGAAATTGAAACGGGTGGTCACGTGTTTCATATAAATTTTACAAATGCTTCCGGCATAATCGAAAACAATTATATTCCTAATACTACAGACAGTTGGTTGCAAGGCGGATTTAAATTCGGCTTTAATATTTCCAGAGTTTTCAACTTGGGTGGAAAGAAAAAACATTAATACTTTTTTAAACATATTTTAAAGAGGTTGTTCAATTGAGCAACCTCTTTTTATTTATTTTACAGTCAATAAGCTTTGTGTATCGAAATCCTTACCTTTGTTGCGATTTGCCAACTCAAGTAACACATATTATTACAGCTTCCGATTCTGCACTTGGTTCTGTTGTTGCGGATAGCGGTTTAACAACTTCTATTTTTGAAGGACATCTTTTAAATAAAAAATCAGAAAAGCCACAACTTCATTTAACCAATTTTGATTTTGGAGTGGCAAGTATTTTATTATTTGCTTTTATTTTATTCGTCTGGCTTTATTCTACCAATAGCAAAAGATTAAATCAAATCGTAAAAGCTTTTTATATCAACAGATATTCCAATCAATTGAGAAGAGATGAAATTACTTTTGGAAATAGAGTGTCCATTTTTTTATCTACATTATTTATAATTTCTTTTTCTTTATTCATTTATCAGGTTGCTCACTATTATCAATTACAAACAAATAACAATGATGTAATTTTTTTCATACAATTATTGATTACCATTTCTGCGATTTATGGGATTAAAATAGTGGTAGTCCGATTTTTTGGTTACATTTTTCAAAGTCAAAAAGAATCGGGTGAATATTCGATGATGATTTTCCTTTTTTGTAACATTTTAGGGCTCTTTTTTCTTCCAATAGTGATTTGTATGACTTTTGTAAAGGATGTTTCACCACTTATTTTCATTTATTCTGGTTACGGTGTTTTTGCTTTATTATTGGTTATCAGAGTGTTACGTGGTTTTTTGATAGGGGTAAATAGCATTAGAGTTTCCAAATTCTATTTATTTTTATATCTTTGCACCCTTGAAATACTGCCTTTTGTAATTATGGTCAAGTTGTTTATGCAAAACGTATAAAAGCTTCCATCAAAAAGCAGTATTTATTTTGTTTGTTTCACTAAAAACGCACAAAATTGAAAGTTAAAACTTTACTTGTTTCTCAGCCTAAACCCGAGGGGGATAAATCACCATATTTGGACCTTGCAAAAAAATGCAATGTGAAGATTGATTTCCGTCCATTTATACAAATTGAAGGCGTTTCATCGCAAGATTTCAGAAAAGATAAAGTAAATATTGCCGATCATACTGCTGTGATTATGACCAGCAGAAATGCAGTGGATCATTACTTTAGAATGTGCCAGGAAATGCGTGTTACAGTCCCTGAAGCAATGAAATACTTTTGTGTTTCTGAATCAACAGCATTTTATTTACAGAAATATGTCTTGTATCGTAAACGTAAAATTTTCCACGGAAAACAAACCGTTACCGATTTAATGGACGTTATTAAAAAGCATAAACTAGAGAATTTTTTATTGCCATGTTCGGATATTGCTAAAGAAGAAATTGCTGATAAATTAGACGAAGCAAAAATTAAATATTCAAAAGCTGTTATGTTTCGCACAGTTGCCAGCGATTTGAGTGATTTAGCAAATGTAAATTACGATGTTTTGGTGTTTTTTACTCCTGCTGGAATAAAGTCCTTGTTTAAGAATTTTCCAAAATTCAAGCAAAATAAAACCCGAATAGCTTGTTTTGGTCCAACCACAGCAAAAGCTGTGAAAGAAGCGGGTTTGAATTTAGATATTCATGCTCCGAGTCCGAAAGCTCCTTCAATGACGATGGCTTTGGAACAGTACATTATCGCAGCCAATAAGGCCAAGTAATCCCCCATTTAACATTCTTTATAGCAATCCATCACAATGTTATTGTGCGAACTAATTTTTTAAATTACTTTTATACTTGTAATGCAAACTTTTTCAAAAAACGAACGTTTATGCAGTAAGATATTAATTGATCGATTGATTGAAACAGGAAAATCATTCAATCATTCGCCTTATAGAATTACTTGGTTGCTAATAGCAGAAAGTTCGGTACCCATAAAAGTAGTGATTAGTATTCCAAAGCGTTCTTTTAAAAAAGCAGTTGATAGAAATAGGTTAAAACGACAAACACGTGAAATTTATAGAAAGCAAAAGCAAAAAGTATACGATGTGTTAGTCGATAAAAAAATATTGGTGATGATTGTTTATACTGCAAAAACAAAAATAGAATTTAAAGAACTAGAATTGAAATTAAAAGAAGCATTGGAGCGTTTAAGTAAAACTGTTGCCGAAAAATGAAATGGATAAGCGCACCATTTAGTTATTTGTTAATTGGAATAATAAAATTATATCAATATACCATTTCTCCGTTATTAGGTCCAGCATGTAGATTTCAACCATCCTGTTCACAATACGGAATAGAAGCAATTAAGAAGCATGGATTTTTTAAAGGATTTGGTTTAACAGTGAAAAGAATTTCAAAATGTCATCCTTGGGGTGGACATGGACATGATCCAGTACCTTAGTAAGTCAAAAGTAAAAAGAAGAAAAGTCAAAAGAAAATACACTATGAAAAAAATAATTTCAAAATTCAAATTATTAATCATCGCTGTCGTGATTTCAGGATATGCAATGATTTCATACAGTTTCGTAGATAACTTTTTCGAAGTATCTAAAAATCTCGACATTTTTGCAACGCTGTTTCGCGAACTAAATATTTATTATGTGGATGAAACAAATCCAGGTGATTTGATGAAAAAAGGAATTGATGATATGTTAGGTTCACTAGATCCATACACCAATTTTATTCCTGAATCAGAAATTGAAGATTACCGTTACATGACAACAGGACAATATGGAGGAATTGGAGCTTTGGTTCGACAAGTAGGAGATTATGTTGTTATCTCAGAACCTTACGAAGGATTTCCTGCACAAAAAGCAGATTTGCGCGCTGGTGATCGACTTTTAAAAGTCAACGATATTGATGTGAAAGGTAAAAAAACAGACGATATCAGTAAATATTTAAAAGGACAAGCCAATACAACTATCAAATTATTAATTGAAAGAGAAGGAGAAGCAAAACCAATTGAAAAATCTATTGGTCGCGAAGAAATAAAAATTAAAAGTGTTCCGTATTCTGGAATGCTTTCTAAAAATGTTGGATATATTAAGCTAACAGGTTTTACAGAAAATGCAGCTGGAGAAGTTAAGTCGGCATTGCTAGAATTGAAAAAAAATACAGAGTTTAAATCTTTGGTGCTTGATTTACGTGGAAATCCAGGCGGACTATTAAAAGAAGCAATCGACATTGTGAATTTGTTTGAAGAAAAGGGAACCGAAATTGTAAGCACAAGAGGAAAAGTAAAAGATTGGGATAAAGTTTATAAAGGAACAAATTCTCCTGTTGATGTTACTATTCCAATCATAGTTTTAGTTGATAGAGGTTCTGCATCTGCTTCCGAAATTGTTTCTGGTTCTTTACAAGATTTAGATAGAGGAGTAGTAATTGGTCAGCGTTCTTATGGAAAAGGATTGGTTCAACAAACTCGTCCCTTAAGTTACAATGCTCAATTAAAAGTAACTGTTGCAAAATATTATACTCCAAGCGGAAGATGTATTCAAGCATTGGATTATTCACACCGCAATGATGATGGAAGTGTAGATAAAGTTCCAGATTCATTAATTACTGCATTCAAAACAAAAAACGGAAGAATTGTTTATGATGGTGGTGGAATTGCTCCAGATGTTGCAGTTGAACCTCAAAAATTTTCTAGTATTTTGGGAAGTCTCGTTACAAAAAATTTAGTTTTCAATTATGCGACAAAATATAGAATGCTGCATCCTACAATTGTTCCAGCTAAAGAATTTAGATTAACAGATGCTGAATACGATGAGTTTGTTGCTTATTTGAATGATAAGGAATACGATTACACTACAAAAACAGAAAAAGCATTAGAAGATTTTACTACAGATGCAAAAAACGACAAATCAATTGATTTGATTGGCGCTGATATTGCAGCTTTAAAAACTAAAATTACTCATAATAAAAAGGAAGATTTAATAAAGTATAAGCCTGAAATAAAGCAATTTTTAGAAGAAGAAATTGCTTCCCGCTATTATTTTCAAAATGGTCGATTGGAAGCTTCTTTGAAAGATGATCAGGAGATTACAGAAGCCTTTTCTTTGTTGAATGATACAGAGAAATACAATAAGATTTTGACCACTGTTGGAACAACCGACAAACCAATTCATAGTCCTGAAAAAGTAAAGAATCCTAAATAAAGACAATCGACTTTAGTTTATAGTGACATTTTTGTATTTAAACGCAATTTATTTGCAATATTTGCGTTTCAATTGCTATGAGGAAATCGCTACTCTCTGATAAGTACCATACTTACGTTTATATTTTCGCCTTAATTTTATTGGTGATAGGAATGCCGCTATCAAAATTTTTGATGAGCCTCTCTCAAATCATTTTAGCATGCAATTTTCTTCTCGAAGGAAACCTAAAAAACAAATTCTTTTCCTTTTTTAAAAATAAACCTGCTTTAATTATCAGTTCGCTTTTTTTGCTTCATCTTCTTGGTTTAATTTATACAACCGATTTTGAATATGCAATGAAAGATATCAGAATCAAAATGCCTCTTTTTATTATGCCAATTATATTATCTACTTCAAAACCTCTTTCTAAAAAAGCAATTGATGCGATTTTGCAATTTTTTGTTGCAGCCATTATTTTAGGAACAATTATAAGCACACTTATTTTGACTGGAATCATTCACCGTGAACTAGTTGATATCAGAAGTGTTTCCATCTTCATTTCTCATATTCGTTTTGCATTATTGATTTGTATTGCATTGTTTATATCTGGCTATTTCTTTTATCATTCAACTAAGCCTCTTCAAAAAGTTCTCTGGATTTTAATTGGAATCTGGCTGATATACTTTTTAGTTTTAACAGAGTCGATAACTGGACTTTCAGCATTTTGTTTTACTAATCTCGTGCTATGCATTTACTCAATATTTAAATCAAAGCAGAAGATGATTCGCTTTGCTGGTTTGTTACTTGTTTTATCAATTGGCATTTTTGCTTTTTATTTATTCAATCAACTAAATAAATCAAATCCTCCAACAGAAAAAATTGATTTTTCAAAACTAGAGACAACCACTTCTCGTGGAAATGCATACGAACATGATGTAACAGGTAAGCTAACTGAGAATGGGCATTTCATTTGGATTTATTTTTGCAATAAGGAATTGGAAGAGTCATGGAACAAAAGAAGTGAACTAAAATATTCTGAAAAAGATTTAAAAGGCAATCCACTCAATTTTACACTTGTCAGATTTTTGGCTTCTAAAGGTTTAAGAAAAGATGCAGACGCGGTTGAATCACTTTCAGGAGATGAAATAAAAGCCATTGAAAGAGGAGTGGTGAATGTCAATTACCAAAACATTTCGAGTTTAAAAAGAAGATTGCATGAAATTTCCTGGGAATTGGATATATATAAAACTACTGGAAATCCAAGCGGACATTCATTAACGCAACGTTTTGAGTTTTGGAAAGCAGCTATGGGAATTATTAAAAACAATGTTGTTTTTGGAGTTGGCACAGGAGATGTAAAAACTGCATTTGAAATGCAATACGATAAAATGGATTCTTCGCTAACAACTGAAAATAGATTGCGTTCGCATAACCAATATTTATCTTTTGGAGTAGCATTTGGAATGGTTGGATTACTTTGGTTTTTAATTACTCTTTTTTATCCAATGGTCTTGCAAGGAAAAATATTCGATTATTTATACATCAGTTTTTTATTGATTGCTATCATGTCTTTTTTAACTGAAGATACTCTAGAATCTCAGGCAGGAGTTACGTTTTATGCTTTCTTTAATTCTTTCTTTTTGTTTATGTTTAACAAAGAAGAAAAATAAATTAAAGGTTCTCGTATAATTTTAGATATGCCTTTGCTGCTTTTTCCCAAGAAAATTGTTTTGACCATTCTATCGATCTAGAAGCCTTATTTGTATCAGAAGCAAAATCAACAAGCCCTTTCTCAAAAACTTCTATCATACTCTGAGGATCAAAACTTTTCCAATAATAGGCTTCTGTGCCACCTATTTCTGGTAAACTGGTAAGATTTGATAAGAAAACTGGTTTTCCTAAACTCATTGCTTCCACTATTGGTAAACCAAATCCTTCGGTTAATGAAGGAAAAACAAAAGCTTTACAATTTTTATATAACCAGTATTTTGAATTATCATCAATGGTTCCAATAAGGTTCAAGCGATCATAAATACCAATATTTTTCGCCATTTTAATTAATTGCTTTGCATAATCGGAATCGGAGTTTCCTGCAATTACTAAATGTAAGTTCTTGTTGCTTTGAAGCAAAGGAAGAAGGGTGTGAAAATTCTTTTTTTGAGAAATTATACCAATCGAAAAAATGTAATCGGGAAAGGTTATATAATCTGGCTTGCTTGCATTCTCAATTACTTTTAATGAATTTCCATTGTGGATTACATGGATAGGAGTATTGCTAACATCTAAGTTTTCTCTTACCATCATTTCAGTAAATTTTGAAATGACAGTTATGACACTTGCTTTATTTACTTTTTTTTGCAGACTATTTAATTTACTTCTTTGTTTAGCACCTTTATATTTTTCAAGAAAATTAAGATCGTGAATTGTTAAAATAAGTTTGGTGTTTTTATTTGTAGGAAGGTAATGTGAATCTTGCTGAAGACAATGCCAGATATCATACTTAGTGCTGCTGAATGGAATTAATTTATGAAGCGAAGTTTGCTTTACATAATTAAAATGATCTCCGAATATGTTTTTTTGAAGTGAAGGCAAATAAAAGTCGAGCTCTAAATTTTTCGGTTCTGTAGCTTTAAATTGCTGACCAATACTCAAACAGAATTGTCCTAAACCGCTATTCAGGTTTTTTAGTTTTTCCATTTCAAGTAATACTCTTTTCATTTTTTATGCAATTTAGCCAGTTTAGAGTATTTCAGATACGTATGCTTTGCTGAAATTTTGCAAATTGTAAATCCAGCAGAACCATCCAATATTCCAAGTTTTAAAAAGTAATCGCTGGTGAATTTTACAACTGGACTAAACCACATTTGTAGCAGAGAAGTTTTTTTACCTTTTTCAAATAAATTTTGTGCAGCAAGAGTAGAAAAATTTTCTATTTGTAAAAGATGTTGCTCCAATGTATAATAGCTATAATGTAAACAATCACCATTCAATAAAACAACTTCTTGTTTAGAATCAATAACCAATTTCTCATGAATAATGCCTTCCCACTTTGTAATTCGTCTGTCGAAAATTCGAATTTTGGTATCCGGATACCAGCCGCAATGTTTTATCCAAGAACCGCAGTAATTAGTTAAGCGGTGAAATTTATAAGTCTTTAATTCAGCTCCTTCTTTCGCTTTTAAAATTGATTTTTTTAATTCTTCGGATAATGCTTCATCGGCATCTAAAGATAAAACCCAATCGTATTTAGCTTGTGCGTTTGCAAAATTCTTAGTCGCTGAATAACCTTCCCATTTGTTGGAAATAAAGTTTACAGTATGTTTTTTTGAAATGCTTTCGGTAGCATCCGTTGAAAAGGAATCCACAATCACCACATCATCCGCTATTCCCTGAATGGATTCAAGGCAGCGGCCAATGTTTTTTTCTTCATTAAAAGTTATAATGACAACGGATAGTTGTGGCATTTTATAGTGTTATATAAGCAAAAGTACTAAAATTATCTGCTATATTTGTGTAACAATGTCAACTACCCAAACACTCATAAAACAATTACAGCAAGGCGATGAAAAAGCATTGGCGCGCTGTATTACCATTGTTGAAAATGAGCTGGAGGGTTATGAAGAAATTCTGACTACTTTAAAATTCAACTCCAACATTCCTGTAGTTGGTGTAACGGGTCCTCCTGGAGCTGGAAAAAGTACTTTAATCAATGCAGTTATTAAAAATCTTACGGCTCAAAAAAAATCGGTTGGAATACTTGCAATTGATCCAACTTCTCCATTTAATTATGGTTCATTGTTAGGAGATAGATTACGCATGGCAGAACATTTTAATAATGATAAAGTGTTTATTCGTTCAATTGCAACGCGCGGTTCATTGGGTGGATTGTCTGCAAAAACAATTGAGATTGTGGATGTAATGCGTGCTTTTTCGTTTGATTATATTTTTGTAGAAACGGTGGGAGTAGGACAAAGTGAAGTGGAAGTGGTTGGTTTGGCTGATACAACAGTTTTGGTTTTGGTTCCTGAATCAGGTGACGATGTGCAAGCAATTAAATCCGGAATCATGGAAATTGCAGATGTGTTTGTAGTTAACAAATCGGATAGAGACGGAGCGAATACTTTTATTAAAAATATTATTCAGTTGGTACATTCCAAAATGGCTAGCGACTGGAACATTCCTGTAATAAAAGGAATTGCAACCAAGGGAGAAGGAGTGGAGGAGTTGATTGAAGCGATTGACAAACACAATAAAGTCGGAGTGAATACCAAACGTTCTTATTTACTTGCTGAGAAAGCGTATCGTTTGATTCAAAACAAAAAGATGAAAGGCGTTTCTAAAATGGATTTGCAAAAACAGATTGATCTAGAGTTGAAGAAAGGGGATTTTAATCTTTATAATTTTGTTAGGAGTTTGAAATAATTTCAAATTTCAGATTTCAAATTACTTCACAACAATAAATTTACTTCTGAAAAGTAAATTTCCATCAGCAATTATTCTGTAATAATATACTCCACTCGAAACATTAAGGGCAATATTTCCACTTCCAAATCCTGATTCTTCAAATTTATATTTAGTTACAAATTGTCCTAAGCTATTATAGATATACATTTCAGGCGACTTGGTGTCAAAGTAATATGTGAAACTAAATGTGCCATTGCTTGGATTTGGAAATAGATTAAAACTTGTTTCATTTACAATTGTGTCACAAGGACTTCCTTCAATTTTTCCTAAATTGTCAGTTGGTGTGTTTGGTAAACCCAAAAAAATTCTTCTTCCACCAAGATTAAAACTATAAGGCGAAAAATTACAACCATTTCCTAAAATATCAGGATTATTAATAACGGTTAAATTCGTATTGGTTGTATCAAAAAGAGTATTAGGATAACTTGTGCCAAAGCCAGTAGAAATATAAATTTTATCATCAGGAGCTAGTTGGTGCTGCCCAATAAAATTAAGGCTTCCTGTTGTCTGGATTAAATTTCTTGTTGCAATAATATTGCTAGATTCTAAGTCATACTGATACAAAGAACTAATTCCACTTCTGTTTTTAGAAGAAGTATATAAAATTTTACCAGAAGGGGAAAATGAACAACCATAATAGAAATTTCCTGAATTACTTGTTGGGTCATCACCTATATAGTTATAGTTGAATAATTCTCCCGTACATCTGTCAAAGTCATACAATTCAATTTTTCCGTAATATGGGAAAGATGGAATTTGATATCTATATTCACTGACAAGTGCTAGTTTGTCTCCTTGTTCATTGAATTTCATTTGACCCCATAATCCGAAATTATCCATTAGGCCAATATTTTGATAGAATGGCCCTTTGATACCATATGGTGTAATCAAATATTTTATAAAAACATTGCAGTCACCATACCAAGAAGGCGTGTATGATGTTGGACTACTTACCTGTCCCCATAAATGTGCTATTAGCCAATAATCTCTACCATTAGCATGTTTTACAGCGGTTAATTTTTCTGTTACCATTGTGTCTTGAGTAAGATAATCCCCATATAAAATTTTGTTTTTTACAGTTACTGCTCCCAAACCTCCATTTTTATTTAGGTCAATAATAGAATATTCTAAGGTCATAATAACTTTAAAGGAAGATGTGGTTTCGTGTCCAATTGAAAATAAATAAAATTTTTGTTGAAAATTATCAAATGGAAGTATTAATAGTCCTTGAGTAACAGAAGTATTACATTGTATACTATCTCCATTTTGCATTACAGCGTGATTTTTATTCCAAACTGTAGAATAGCTATTAGCATCGTTATCTGTACCTGCATAAAAAAGTAAGTTCCCATTATCATCTGATATTGTAGCTGATATTTCATGTGAAACGACTTTCCCATCAAATAATGGAGTTGGAGGAGAAGTGTTAAAATCTATTCCAGCCTTATCTCCGAAATACCAAATGTTATGTTCTTTCTGTCCAAATGAATAGCTGAACAAAAAAAGCATATAAAAAGTAAAAATAAATTTGATAAAACGAAATTGCATTTGCGAGCTATATAGTTTCTTTGGCGGGATGCTATGCTAATGTACAAAATAAATTTCAGAATGGGAAATACTTGTCAGAAATAGGGAGAGATTGCTTCACTCCGCTCGCTCCCGATAGCTATCGGGAGACGCTCCGCAAATTTACTCCTGATAATAAACTCTCTTAACCCTTCTGGAAACATTCGTTAAAACTTCATAAGGAATTGTTCCGATATCTTTTGCGACATCAGCAATTGGATTTTGATCACCAAAAATAATTACTTCATCATTTTCGTTGGCTTGAATATCGGTGATGTCAATCATGCACATATCCATACAAACATTTCCGATGATGGGCGCTTCTTTTCCTTTGACAATCATTTTTCCAGCTCCGTTGCTGAGTTTACGGCTCAATCCATCAGCATATCCAATTGGAACAGTTGCTATTTGTATGTCGCGGTTAGCAACACCTTTTCTACTGTAACCTATTGTTTCTTTTGCTGGAATATTTTTTATTTGTGAGATGCTTGTTTTTAATGTGCTCACATTTTGTAGTTGTGCTTGTTCGGTTTTGTTTGCACCAATTCCATATAAGCCAATTCCCAATCTCACCATTTCAAATTGCGCATCAGGGAAACGGGAAATTCCTGCTGAATTTAAAATATGTTTTAAGATTGGATAATTAAAATGTGATTTTATTTTTTCACTCATCTTATTCAACTTCTTTATTTGTTGCCAAGTGAAATCATCGTGCTCGTGTTCATCACTTGCTGCTAAGTGTGAGAAAATAGATTTTATTGTCAGATGTTTGTTGTTGCTGATACGAACGATTAATTCGTTTACTTCTTCTTCATCAAAACCCAAACGGTGCATTCCGGTGTCCAGTTTAATGTGAATCGGAATGGGTTGAACATTGTTTCGTTCGCTGCGTTTTAACGTTTCTTCAAACAAACTCAATACTCTGAAACTATAAATTTCAGGTTCTAAATTGTATTGAATCATTGCATCATAGCTTTGTTCTTCGGGATTCATTACCATGATTGGCATAGTGATTCCTGCTTTTCGTAATTCAATTCCTTCATCTGCGTAAGCCACCGCTAAATAATCCACACGGTGAAACTGAAGAATGTTGGCAATTTCAAAACTTCCGCTTCCGTAAGAAAATGCTTTTACCATCGCCATTACTTTGGTGTCCGCTTTTAATTTGGAACGGTAGTAATTTAAGTTGTGAACGATTGCATTTAAGTTTATTTCTAAAACTGTTTCATGAGCCTTTTGCTGAATGATTTTACTAATAGCTTCGAAACTAAATGCACGAGCGCCCTTCAAGAGAATAGTTTCATCTCTAAAAAAGGAATTATTGAACTGTTGTAAGAAGTCGGCAGTAGATTTGTAAAAACTTTTTTCGCAATTAAACTGATTTGCTTGTGATGAAATTCCTTCGCCAATTCCAATCAAACGTGAAATTCCTTTTTTATGAATGAGTTCGGCAACTTCTTTATAAAGTGTTTCATCATTTTGTCCACTTTGCAAAATATCCGAAAGAATAAGCGTTTTCTTAGGATGTTGTTTTTGCTGATTTAAGAAATCCAAAGCAATGGCCAAAGAACCTAAATCAGAATTATAACTATCATTGATAATAGAACAATTGTTGATTCCTTCTTTTAATTCGAGTCGCATAGCAACCGGACTCAAGAATCTCATTCGTTCAGTAATCACAGTGTTTTCGTATCCTAAATACAACATTGTTGCCCAGCAATGAATAGTGTTTTCAATACTTGCTTCATCTGTAAAAGGAATAGTGATACGGACGAAATCATTTTTATAAACACCTTGAATTTCGGTATCGGTTTCGTTTTTTGTAATTCTACCAATTAACAAATCAGCACGTAATTTTTTCGACCATGTAAAAAATTTCGCTTCGGCAAACAATTTGTTGGTTGTTATCTCATCGTGAATAGTTAAATAATCTTTGCAATAAATTAATACTTCTGAATTTAAAAATAATTTTAACTTTTCACAAACTTTTTGTTTTTGATTTTCAAAATTTTCATCGTGCGCTTGGCCAATGTTAGTAATTACGCCAATTGTTGGCTGAATAATGTTTTCGAGCAAACGCATTTCTTTTGGTTTAGAAATACCAGCTTCAAAAATTGCTAAATCATGTTCTTCGGAAATTTGCCAAACAGAAAGAGGAACACCAACTTGTGAATTAAAACTTTTCGGACTGCGTACAATATTTTTGTCTTCGCGCATCAATTGATACAACCATTCTTTTACAATAGTTTTTCCGTTACTTCCCGTTATTCCAACAACTGGAATTTTAAATTGTTGTCGATGATATGCACAAAGTTGTTGAAGGGCAAGAAGCGTGTCGTTCACGAATATGAAACTTGCACCATCAAAAACGAAACTAGTATTGGGTAAAGTAGAAACAACAAAATGACGAACTCCTTTTTCGTAGAGTTCTATTAAGTATGCGTGGCCATCATGTCGTTCGCCTTTGATTGCAAAAAACAAAGAAGTTTCTGCATTAGAAAGTTTACGGCTGTCAATTAGTAAATTTTTAATAGAAGCAGTAGAAGTATTATTTCCACTAATGTTGCCATTAACGATTGAAGATATTGCTGTGATGGAGTAGTTCATATTTATTTTTTAGCCACAACAAAACAATCTCTGCAGAGGGGTTCATAATTATTGGTTTCACCTAGTAATACAAGCGCTTCTTCCTCAGTGATACGGTGCGAATGATTTGCAATGTTTCCGCATCGCATACAAATCGCATGAACTTTTGTAACATGCTCCGCAATGGCCAATAGAGCTGGAATTGGTCCGAATGGTTTTCCAAGATAATCCATATCTAATCCGGCAACAATAACTCTTACTCCATTATCAGCAAGCTGAGTACAAACATCCGGGAGTCCGGCATCAAAAAATTGTGCTTCATCAATTCCAACAACCTCTACATCGCTAGCTAATAGTAAAATATGTGAGGAAGCTGGAACGGGAGTAGAGTGAATGGAGTTTCCTTCATGCGAAACAACCTTAATAGCATCATAGCGAGTATCAATTTCAGGTTTAAAAATTTCCACCTTTTGTTTAGCATATTGAGCACGTTTCATTCTGCGGATAAGTTCCTCTGTCTTTCCCGAAAACATTGAGCCACAGATGACTTCAATGGACCCTTTCCGTTTGTGCAGATGAATGGTATTTTCGAGGAACATGGGTTTTTTGTTAAAAAATCTTCTATGAAGATACGTAATATTAATGTATATTTATTCAGAAAATGAGACCCCGGATCTAGTCCGGGGCATCTAAAACTACAGATTTTTTTACAAAAAATCCTTGTTTTAGTATGCAACAAATTTAGTCAAAAAAGCGTTTTGTTTTTTAACCAAGTAAAATAATGTCATGGACAAGTCCACCATCAGAAAAGAGATAGCCGCGTTGATTAATAGTATTAAGGAACATTCCGACAATATTGGTGACAATAAGCATATTCCTCAGTTGGAATTGGAGTTGATTCTTCATAAAATCGAAAAATTGTATCAAAAATCCATTGTTCTTAATCATTTAAATACTTTTCAGGGAAAGCCGGTTACTGAAACATCCAAATTTGAGGTAAAACAAGAAATTGCTAAACCAATTATTACAGAAAAGCCGATTGATTTATTTGGAAGCGAAATTCCACCCGTAACAGAAAAACCAAAACAAGAGAAAAAAGTTGAGAAGCCTGCCGACCGAATAGGTTGGAAAGAAGAAAAAGTTTCAGTTCCAAATAAAATTCAAAAACCAGCTATTCAAGATTTAACAAAAGCAATTGGTTTGAACGATAAATTTGTTTTGGCGAACGATTTGTTTGAAGGCAATATGCAGGAATATAGTATTGCGATTCACCAATTAAACGGAGCTGGAAGTTTAGAATCGGCAATGGATTATTTTAGCAATCTGCAACAATTGTATGAATGGGATATGGAAAAGGAAACGGTAAAACAATTGATTGATTTGGTAGATAGACGATATAGCTAGACCTCACTCCAGCCCTCTCCTTGAAAAAGGAGAGGGCAGATTTCGATAACAAAAAAATATGAGTTCTAAACTACTAACTCCTTTATTACTTTTTCACTTTATCACCTTATCACTCTTTTCTCAGGAAATAAAAAACCTGCGTGCCGGACTGGCAGGAGGAGAAGTATACTCTTACGCTCGTAAGATTGTTGATACAATGGCTTCCGAAAGCATGCATGGAAGAGGTTATGTGAATGGAGGAGATAGTATCGCAGCGAATTATCTGAAAAATGAATTTTCTAGAATCGGATTAAAATCGTTTGGTAGTGATTATTATCAGAGGATGAGCTTTGGGATTAATACTTTTCCTGAGAAGAGCCCTTTTTTATTTCTAGGAAGAGTCAAAGAAGATTGCCTCGCAGGCGAAAATTTTATAGTTTCTTCTGGTTGTCCGAGCATTTATACTAAAGAAAACCATTTGGCTGTTTGGTTTGATAGTTCTACTGTTTATTCTTTGGACTTGATGAAAAAATTCACAAAGAAAAAATTCAATAAAAAATGGATTATTATTGATTCGCATGGTGTAACAGATAAAGACAAGTTGAAGTTATTCGACTTTATGAAAACTAATCCTTATGAAGCATACGGTTTAATTGTGATTAATACTAAATTAACTTGGACGTGCTCACAAAAGGTAAATAAATATCCCTCTGTTGATTTGTTGATTACAGATTCAGAAAGACCAAAAATCAATAAGAAAGAGAAATGTTTCATAAGTTTTTCTTCTAAAAATAAATTCATCTCCAACCACCAATCCCAAAACGTAATCGGCTACATTTCAGGTTCTGTTTATCCTGATTCATTTATTGTTTATTCAGCACACTACGATCATTTGGGAAGAATGGGCTCCGTAATGTTTCCTGGAGCCAACGACAATGCCAGCGGCTGTGCTATGCTTTTAAATCTTGTACACTATTATTCAAGGCCTGAAAACAAACCAAAATATTCCATTGCATTCATGGCATTCTGCGGAGAGGAAGTGGGTTTACTGGGTTCGAAATATTATACAGAAAATCCATTGTTTCCATTGAAGAATATAAAGTTTGTTTTCAATATGGATATCATGGGAACCGGAGAAGATGGAATAACCGTGGTAAATGGAACTGTTTTTAAAAATGAGTTTGATAAATTAAAAGAAATCAATACACAGAATAATTTTATTAAAGATCTTAAAATAAGAGGGAAATCAGCCAACAGCGATCATTACTTTTTTTCTGAAAAAGGAGTAAAGGCTTTTTTTATATATTCGATGGGTGGAATAAAAGCATATCACGATATTTATGATAAACCAGAAACATTACCTTTGAATGAATTTGAGAATATGTTTAAATTGATAACGAAGTTTGGTGATTATTTGCAGAATTAATGTAGTGACGAATAATTTAATTAGTTGCGAAAAGTAAATTCGTAAGAGAAGCAATTCCCCCTTAAAAATTGGGCTAGGGGGATTCCTTCATAATTAGGAACGCAAATCACCATTTTAAAAAGAATGAAAATTGAAAGCAGGATTAAAAAATGAAGAAAGCATTTATAGAATACAATTTACAACTAAAATCAAAATCCAGAGACCTTAGAAACGACTCAACCTTATCAGAAGTCTTATTGTGGCAAAAGCTTAGAGCGGGAAGTATGATGGGATATAAGTTTAACAGACAGAAGCCACTTGGAAATTATATTGTAGATTTTTATTGTAAAGGATTAAATTTGATAATTGAAATAGACGGGAAGAGTCATGATTACAAATATGAACAAGATTTGTATCGACAAAGAAAGTTAGAAGAATTAGGATTGAAGTTTTTACGATTTACGGATTTGGAAGTCAAAAGATATATGAATAATGTGTTGAGGGCGATTGTGATTTGGATTGAGGAGTATGAAACAAATAATCCCCCTAGCCCCATTTTTAAGGGGGAATAGACTCGATTAAAATTTTGTTAGGAGATTCAAAATATAATTGTCTCCACATAATGCGAATAAAAAAATGAAACTATACATCATCCCCACCCCCATCGGCAACCTCGAAGACATCACACTTCGGGCTATACGCATTTTGAAGGAAGTGGATTTGATTTTGGCTGAAGATACTCGTAAGTCGGGAATACTTTTGAAGCATTTGAACATTGATAAAAAAATGTTTGCTCATCATATGCACAATGAACATAAAACCGTGGAGATGATTTCAGAGCGGATTGCGAATGGAGAAAAAATTGCTTTGATAACAGATGCAGGAACTCCTGGAATTTCGGATCCTGGATTTTTATTGATTCGTGAGTGTATTGCAAAAGGAATTGGAGTGGAATGTTTGCCAGGCGCAACAGCATTTGTCCCTGCACTAGTAAACTCAGGTTTGCCTACTGATACTTTTTGTTTTGAAGGATTTTTACCAACAAAAAAAGGACGTCAGACAAAAATAAAAGCATTGGTGAATGAATCTCGCACAATAGTTTTTTATGAATCGCCACACCGCTTAGTTAAAGCATTGGAGCAATTCATCGAATTTTTTGGTGCGGATAGAAATGCTTCTGTTTCACGTGAGTTGTCAAAAATGTTTGAAGAAAATAAACGCGGAACGTTAAAAGAATTAGCAGATTATTTTAAAACAAAAACAGTAAAAGGAGAAATTGTAATTGTAGTAGAAGGGAAGAAAAGCAAAGAGAAGAAAAGTAAACACGAAGAAGAAGAAGAATAAAAACACATCGTTCAATGGTAGATAAAACAAACAAAACAGGCGCACCTCCGGGAACCTTGGTTTATTTCGGAGACAAGCAAACCGATAGAGTAAAACTTTCATTAATTGAATTCAACGAAACTGACTTCATTGAGAAAGAATTTTATGATTTATCGGAATGCCTTGACCATGTTGATACTAAAATGGTGAGATGGATAAATGTAGATGGAATCCACAATGTGGAACTTATCGAAGCCATAGGAAAGCGTTTTGGCATTCATTCGCTTACTTTGGAAGACATTGTAAATACAAATCAACGACCTAAGTTTGAGGATTATGATAATTATGTAGTTGCCATAATGAAAATGTTATACTTCGATAATGAATTGCAGTCGGAACAATTAAGTGTAGTGTTGTTTGATGGAATGGTTGTTTCGTTTCAGGAAGCACATGGTGGAGATGCGTTTGATCTTATTAGAAACAGAATACGTTTAGGAAAAGGACGCGTACGAAGAATGGGAGCCGATTATTTAGCGTATGCACTAATTGATGCGGTAGTAGATTGTTATTTTGGAATTTTGGAAAAAATCGGAGACAGAATAGAAATTTTAGAGGAAGATTTAATAGAAGAACCAACAAAAGAAACAATGCGCCAGTTGCACAATATGAAACGGGAAATGATTTTTTTAAGAAAAGCAGTCTGGCCAATGCGAGAGTTGATTAACAACATGGAAAGAAGCGAAACTGAATTAATTAAACCTACGACTGATATTTATTTACGAGATGTGCATGATCATACTATTCGAGTTATTGACACAGTTGAAACCTATCGCGATTTACTTTCGGGGATGATGGATATTTATTTGTCGAGTGTAAGTAATAAAATGAACGAAGTTATGAAAGTGTTAACCATCATTACTACAATTTTTGTTCCTGTAACTTTTATTGCCGGTGTATATGGAATGAATTTTGAGTTCATGCCAGAGATTCATAGTAAGTGGGGACATGTCTGGGGCTATGCATTTGCATGGGTTATCATGCTCGCTATGATGATTTCAATGGTGGTGTATTTTAAAAGAAAAAAATGGTTGTAGTTTCTAAAGCTTATGCGCTTTCTCGATGTATCTGCTTCAACGCAGAATGCTCCAAATGACATCGCCCAATGCATTTTTAGCGGAGTCGAGAAACTTTTTAAGTCAAAAACAAATTAGAGTAATCCTAATCATATGAAAACAATTCTATTATTTATTTCAATTCTCTGTTTCACGTTTCCAGTGAATGCAAATTCATTTTCTATTGGCGATACCAACAAAACAAACAATGCTGGTAAAAAAGTTGGTTTGTGGAAAGAAAATGCTGGTCAAAGCGAATGCTATGGCAATTATGAAAATGGAAAAAAGGAGGGACAATGGGTTTGTTATCATATCAATGGCATGGTTAGTAATATGGGAAATTATAAAAATGGGATGTTGAATGGAGTTTATATTATAATTGATAAATCGGGTTCGTGTTATTCCAAAGAATCATACAAAAACGATACACTGGATGGGAAAAGCGCTACATTTTTTCTTAGTGCTAAATTAAGAACTGAAATTGATTATAAAATGGGGCTCATTAATGGAATAAAAAAAATTTACTATTCAGATGGAAAAATTCAGGAAGAAGGTTTTTATAAAAAAAATGTTCGAGATGGAGTAGCTAAATGGTTTTATCCAGATGGACAAGTAAGCATTGAATACCATTATGTTAATGGCTCGTTGGAAGGAATTCAAAAATCATTTTATAAAAATGGAAATGTAAATTCAGAACAGAAATTTATTAATAATTTAGAAGAAGGAGAATACAAAGAATATTTTGAAAACGGGAAACCAAAAATTACGGGAAAATATATCCATGGAAAAAAAGAAGGCGATTGGAAAGAGTTGGATGAAAACGGGAAAGTAATTAAAACAGAAAAGTTTAAGAACGGGGAGTTGAAGAAGTAGCTCTAGTTGATTCTTATGTCGCACAATTTTTTAACACATAGACACATAGTTTTTTTAGTTGTCGTAATGTGTTGGTTTTTTCTTTTATTCAGAACTATATCTCAACAACTTGTCCCTCTTTGTTGCTCCTAAAATAAGATAGATGAAGCAAGCTTCATGCACAGAGAGATCTTTCTGTGGAAAAAATTTATTTTTCTATCCACTAACACACAGCACCTTTTTTAACTATGTGTTTAAGCTTTTTATTTACGAAGCTAAATACAAGTGGTTTAGATATTGCAGGAAAATGATGAGAAGAAGAATCTAGGAATGTGCTGGACAACGCTTACAACGCTTTTGCTTTTTATAACTTTTACAACACTTCTTCTTCAGCTTTTTGCATTCCATCGGTTCAGGATAGAAACCTGCTTGCCGGCAGGCAGGGCTCCATAAGCTACAAGCCATTTCTTCTGTTATGGCTTTTTGAATAAAATGTATGTTAGGCGCTGTATTCATTTACCCTACAAAATTGGGTAAATAAAGCTGGGAACTCAATACCTATAATATGGTATTTTAGTCCATTTTTGTCAGCTTTTTCAACAAAATGAGGCCTTGCTGCACCTATATTAACAAATACTTGCATTTCATTCTTAAAAACTAAAATTGTTAGCAGGCTAATCTTTAGCATTTACATAATTTTACATTAAAGTAAGATTAAATTTACAAATTGGCAAGATGTGTCGATGCGAGGGTGAATTGAGTAATTTTGATGAAATTTTTACCGCCGAGATAAAGGAGAAAAATGAGGGCCACAGAGTTTTATATAAAAACGAGAAAACATAAACCTCCTTACCCTTGAGAAAAATCTCTGCGTTCTCTGCGAAAAAACTCAGCGACCTCAGCGGTAAAAAGTCATGAATTGAACGGTAAATATATTATGGAAAAACGGTGGAGTATAAATTCAAGTGCAGAAGAGAAAGTTGTAAATCAACTGGCTGAGGAATTGAAGATTGATAAAGTGTTGGCGAGTTTGTTAGTACAACGTGATATTAAAACGTATGACGATGCGAAAAAATTTTTCCGACCTTCTTTAGATGATTTACATGATCCTTTTTTAATGAAGGATATGGACATTGCTATTGCTCGTTTAGAAAAAGCAATTTCCAACAAAGAAAAAATCCTTGTATTTGGTGATTATGATGTGGATGGAACAACCGCTGTTTCATTAGTTTATTCTTTTTTGAAAAGTTTGCCTGCCTCGGAAGGACTTGTGGATTACTATATTCCGGATAGATATGCCGAAGGTTATGGAATCTCTTTTATGGGAATTGATTTCGCGAAAGAAAATAATTTCTCTTTAATTATTGCACTCGATTGTGGAATAAAAGCAAACGATAAAGTAGATTATGCAAATGAACGAAACATCGATTTTATTATTTGCGATCACCATCGTCCGGGCGACACACTTCCGAAAGCAATTGCGATTTTAGATCCTAAGCGTAACGACTGCAATTATCCTTTTGATGAATTATGTGGCTGCGGAGTGGGATTTAAATTGGTGCAAGCCTATGCTCAAAAAAATAATATTCCGTTTTCACAACTTACTCAATATCTTGATTTAACTGCTATTTCCATTGCTTCGGATTTGGTTCCTATTGTTGGAGAAAACCGTGCTTTGTGTTATTTTGGATTGGAACAAATCAATAAAAATCCGCGAAAAGGAATAAAAGCGATTTTGGATTTAGCGAATATCAAAAAAGAAGTAACGATGAACGAATTGGTGTTCACTGTTGGTCCGCGAATAAATGCAGCTGGAAGAATTGAGACAGGAAGAAATGCGGTTGCACTTTTGGTTTCTGATAATCATGCCGATGCAAAAACATCAGGAATAAATATCAATACTTCGAATACCGAACGCAGAGCGTTGGATGTTACCATCACACAACATGCATTCAGTATGATTGATGAAAGTGAAGAATTAATAAATCGTAAATCAACCGTTTTGTTTCATCCCGATTGGCATAAAGGAGTGATTGGAATTGTGGCTTCTCGTTTAATAGAAAGATATTATCGCCCGACCATCGTTCTTACGGAGTCGAATGGAATGGCGACAGGTTCTGCGCGGTCTGTAAAAGATTTTGATGTATACGATGCCATTGAAGCGTGTTCGGATTTGTTGGAACAATTTGGCGGACATAAATATGCAGCAGGCTTATCTATGAAATTAGAAAATCTTGCAGCCTTCCAGAAAAAATTTGAAGAAGTAGTTTCTGCAACTATTAAAGATCATATGCTTATTCCTGAAATATCCATTGATGCTGAATTAAAATTATCCGACATCACACCTAAGTTTTTCAGAATCCTAAAACAGTTCGAACCTTTTGGTCCAGGCAACATGTCGCCTGTATTCATGAGCAAGAACCTTATGGACAAAGGTTATGTGCGCATTGTAGGAAACAACCATTTGAAAATGGATCTTCAGTCTGCCGAAAAACAAAAAGAAACATTTTCAGCCATTGCTTTTTCACAAGCACAGCATTTTGATGCAATCCTTCGGAAAAAAACATTCAGTGGTTGTTATGCCATTGAGGAGAATGAATTTAATGGAAAAATTTCCTTACAGATGAATGTGAAGGATATGAAGATGGACGCTTGACTTGTCCCCAGCAACCACTCTATATAATTACCCCGAAAATTCTCTTATTTAAATTTGGTAATTGTTACCTAATTAGCTAACTTTGTATGGTAGAAGAAAAAACAATCAGAAAGATATTTTATTACAAGCATTATTACCTGGAATTTTATGAGAAACTAAAACCAGAAGTAAAAAAGAAGTTTAATTGGACTTTAAAGTTAATTGCCGTTCTCGATAGAATTCCAGTTAAATATTTTAAACACGTGGAAGGTTCAACAGGAATTTATGAAATTCGTGTTGAAGTGGGTTCAGATATTTATAGAGCATTTAGTTTTTTTGACAAAGACCAACTTGTAATTGTAATGAATGGTTTTCAAAAGAAAACTCAGAAAACGCCAAAGAACGAAATAGAATTAGCAGAGAAACTCAAAAAAGAATACTTCAATGAAAAAGAAAATCGCAAATAAAAATTTAACATCATTCGATAACCATTTGGATAAAGAATATGGAAAACGAGGAACAAAAAAAAGAGAAAAATTTGAAGAAGGATTTGAAGCTTTCAAACTGGGTGTGATGTTACAAGAACTTCGTAAAGACCAAGGAATGACTCAATCACAACTCGCAGAGAAATGTGGAACGACTAAAACATATATTTCACGAATTGAAAATGACGCTTCTGATATTAGACTTTCCACGCTTATGAGAATTATTCGTGAAGGACTTGGAGGTCATTTGAAACTTAGCTTTGGAATTTAGAAGCGCTATGGTTGTTGTTTTGCATCTACCTATCATGATAAACAGTTGGGTTTGTTGAATTGAATTAGCCCATTCAGAATCACTCCCAACCATTACTTTTTGGAAAGTGGTTTGAGATTTGGCACAAGAAAAGCAAAAAATGAAAATTGAAAAATAGAGTAGTTTTTTCATCATAGATGCAAACGTTATTATCGCAACATTATTGTATTAATAGATTTTTAAAAGCGTAATAAAATCCGTTTTAATCCTTTGAGTCAGCGTCACCCGCATCCTACTTCACCACAATCCTGCCCAACATACTATTAAAAGCTTTTTTCGCTTCCAATAAAGATTGTTGTGTTTGCATCAAAGTCATCATTTCTTCTTCAGGTGGATTTTCTTTTAAACGTTTTTGAATGTCGTAAATCATCATTTCTATTTTACGGCTTTTTAATGCATATATAGCATTATCAACAGAACGCTTTAAAACAGTTTTCTCTTCTGTTGGATAAATGCCGTGCTGTTCCCAGTTGGCTAGGGTGTACGGACTGCTTATCAAATCAATGGTTAAAGAACAGATGGCAGAATTTTCGTGACCAATAAAATAATTTGTATCAGGAACGCTATCTTTTTCTAGGTGTTGAACAAATTCATTGAACACAGAGTTGTATAATAAATTGTTGATGACAATATTATCGTTTTGTAATTCTTGAATTAAAAATTGTGAAATAGTTGCATCCACAATAATATCTTCACCTGCTTCATCCTGGCTTTCAACTTTAACTGTTTGTGCTCCGAAATTAATTAGCAAACGAATTATATCTCTTTCCTGATGTTCGGCATCGGCAATCGTGTGTTCCTTTTTTTCTTCCAGAACAAGTTCTTCAACATTCGTATTTTGATTTTGCTGCTGAGGATTATTGCGTTTGTCGTTAAAATTTTTATTTCGAATTTTATTTAACTCACTCAACAAAATTTGTTCATCCACATCCATAATGCGGGCACATTCTTTTACATATACAGAGCGATAAATCGCATCAGGAATAAGAGCAATGCTTTCTACAATTTTTTTGATAGCCTCCGCTTTTTTCAAAGGATCGTTGTTTGTTCCTTTGGTTAAGATGTTGGCTTTGTAAGAAATAAAATTTTGTGCCTTGTTAACGATAAAATCTTTTAAGTCTTGTGTGCTTACTTTTTTAGAATAAGAATCCGGGTCATCACCGTCAGGGAAGAGAAGAACTTTTACATTCATTCCTTCTTCCAACAACAAATCAATTCCTTTTAATGCTGCATTTATTCCGGCTTGGTCACCATCGTAAGAAATAATAATATCGTTTGTGAAACGTTGGATTAATTTTATTTGTCCTGCGGTTAAAGCTGTTCCGCTACTTGCCACCACATTCTCAACACCCGCTTGATGCATCGCAATCACATCCATATAACCTTCAACCAGGAAGCAAAATTTTTCTTTTACGATGGCATTCTTCGAATGATACAATCCATACAAAACATCACTCTTGTGATAAATTTCTGTTTCGGGAGAGTTAACGTATTTCGAAGTTTTTATATCTGTCCGTAAAGTTCTTCCGCCAAATGCAATCACTCTTCCGCTTTGGTTGTGAATCGGAAACATTACTCTTCCCCAAAAACGATCTGCATGTTTTGTATCAGCAGCTTTTATAATTTCACCCGTCTCCGAATTTACTTCCGCTTCATTATTGTATTCAATGGTTAGACCTGATTTAACAAGATATTCCATCTTATAACCAGTAGCAACAGCAATTTCTGTAAACGCATTTCTTTGGTTGATGCTATAACCCAATTGAAATTTCTGGATGATGTCTTCTCTCAATCCACGTTCTTTAAAATATCCTAAACCGATGGATTTTCCTTCATCGGTATTGTATAAATTTTCGGAAAAATGTTTTTGTGCGTAAGAAGAAACAACCAATAAACTTTCTCTGTCATTGTTGTGCTGAATCTGTTCAGGAGTTTGTTCTTCCTCAACAATTTCGATGTTGTATTTTTTTGCAAGGAAACGAAGAGCATCCGGATAAGTCAGCTTATCATGCTCCATGATGAAGTTGATGGCATTTCCACCTTTTCCGCAACCAAAACATTTGTAAATTCCTTTTGCAGGAGAAACATAAAAGGAAGGAGTTTTCTCATTGTGAAAAGGACAGCAACCAATTAAATTAGCTCCGCGCTTTTTTAGCGAAACATAATCAGCAACTACTTCCTCTACACGAGCAGCTTCAAAAATTTTATCTATGTCTTCTTTGTGTATAATGGTGATTTTCCTCCGTAAGTTTTTGCTCGCAGATTTCGCGGATTTTCGCAGATTTTTTTCTGGTGATATCCGTTTCGCTGACGCAAAAAAATTGTTTTATAGTGTTTCGATTAATATTTTTTTCTTTTCCCTTTTTTATCCGCGAAAATCTGCGAAATCTGCGTGCAACCTTTCGGGATGCCCATAGAAAACGGATTGCTAATTTACGAAAAAAATGCTTAAGAAAGAGAGACTATTTTTTGGCTGGTTTGGCCATTAATTTAGCCATAGCACGTTGGCTATCTTCGTTATTGGGATTGATTTTTAACGATTTTTTATAATTGCTCAGCGCCAATTCTTTTTCTCCCATTTGTCTGTACGTTTCGCCTAATCCATGATAAACTGCCCACGAGTCTGGATACTGTGTTTCGGTATGTTTAAATAGTTTATGTGCTTCTTCGGTTTTGCGTGCTTTTAATAATTTGAATCCTATGTCGTTTATGTGTTCATCAGAAGAAGGATATTTATACGGAGTTAATCCGCTTAATTCTGTTTCCACTGCTTTTACTTTTGTAATAAAATAATCGAAAGGAATTATTCCGTCAATAAAATCATTTTCGTATTTGCTGATACAATTTCCAAGGTAGCTGCATTGGTCGGGCACACCTGTTTGTCCGGAAGGACTACATTTACAAGCCATATACGAACTATACATTCTATCTCCATCAATTAAATAAACAGAATCTTTATTTTGCATTATCATCATATCGAAATTGCAAAATGCAGCCAATGCTAATTGAGAATAATTCTGAGATGCATTTTTAAATCCTCCATAAGAAGTTTGCCAAACGGTTTGTATCAATTGCATTCCGCCTTCAGTAGGATTTATTTTTCGGATAACACCCGCAACATTTCCTGCTCCAGCATGATAAGAATGCAATACTAAAAGTCGGAACCACAAATCGGTTTCGTTATAAGTAACATGTGCACTGTCCAACATTGCTTTTGTATATGGAATACAAATTCTACTCAACAAACGTGAAGCACCCAATGCAGATTTTTCTATGTCTGTTCTTTCGTCAATTGTTTTATTTACAATCAAACCTTGTTTACGCGCAACAGCTGGCATAAGTTGAAACGGACCGTTGGCACCAACAGTTGATTTAGTATTCATTTTACCCGGACTCTCAATCAACAAAATTGCTTGTGCATACCAAGGGTCAACACCATTTTGTTTGAACACATCAATGGAACGGTTGATTGTCGGCATTACTTTTTTAAATTCATAAAAATCCTTTTTCCCGATCGTTACTAATATGCTAATGCTATCAGCAATAGTATTTGCTTTACGGATGCTATCTCTGTAAATGTTTTTTTCTAGATCTGTTTGTTTGTTCCATTCTTTGGTAGAAACTTTCGTAAGCATTTGTCTGGTTCCAGCAACGCTTATCATTGCGGAGTCGGGAGGAAGATTCATGATCTGCTGCCAAAATTTCGGTTGTGCTAAGTTTTGCCAACCTTCATTATAAAGAGTAGCATCGTCAATAAATTTCATTTTGGTTACATCATTATAACCAACCACATATTTTTCTACAACGGGAACACTGCTTATTCCTTTTTGAGCTTTCGCAGAAATGCAGGAGAACAAAACAGTTATAAATAGTGCAATTGAGAGAAGGGAAGATATGTTCTTTTGTCTGTTCAAAATAAGAGAGATTTAATTTTCATAAAAATACTTTTCTAAAGTACCTATGAAACATGGGACTTGCAAACTTTTTAACAAAGGTTTTCAACAATTATATATGTTATAACGAGATTGGCTCTGAGATGTTGCGTTTTTATGGGATTCACGACTAACATGCATTTGTACCTGATGAATGTACTTAGTTTTTATTTGTGATTTCGCAATAATCCCCCTCGCCCCCTTTTTAAGGGGGAATTGATTCTCGTTTTCAAAATGATCAACAGACCTGCCTGCCGTAGGCAGGTTTGTAAATTCGTATTTATTCGTAATTCGTAGATTATTTACTTACTTTTGTTTCGCAAAAAATTTAAAATTATTTACAATGGCAACAGATAGATTTGAAGCTCACGATTATTATTTAATGGATGAGTTATTGACAGATGAACATAAATTGATTCGTGAAACAGCGCGTGCGTGGGTAAAGAAAGAGGTTTCACCAATTGTAGAAGAAGCATGTCAAACAACAAAATTTCCAAAACAATGGATTAAAGGTTTAGCGGAAGTTGGAGCATTCGGTCCGTACATCCCTACAAAATATGGTGGTGCAGGCTTGGATCAAATTTCTTACGGATTAATAATGCAAGAATTAGAGCGTGGTGATAGTGGCTTGCGCTCAACAGCATCGGTACAAAGCTCATTGGTAATGTATCCGATTTATACTTATGGAACAGAAGAGCAAAGAATGAAATACCTTCCAAAGTTGGCAACAGGCGAAATGATGGGCTGTTTCGGACTTACGGAGCCGGATCATGGTTCAAATCCTTCTGGGATGCTTACTAATATTAAAGATAAAGGCGACCACTATTTACTTAACGGAGCTAAGATGTGGATTTCAAACTCTCCTTTTGCTGATATAGCAGTGGTTTGGGCGAAAGATGAAGCAGGTGATATTCGTGGAATGGTTGTAGAAAGAGGAATGGAAGGCTTTACAACTCCAGAAACACATGGAAAATGGAGTCTACGTGCAAGTGCAACAGGCGAATTGGTATTTCACAATGTAAAAGTTCCAAAAGAGAATATTTTCCCTACTATAAAAGGCTTAAAAGGACCATTAGGATGCTTAAATTCAGCACGTTACGGAATCGCTTGGGGTGCAATTGGGGCAGCAATGGATTGTTACGATTCTGCTTTACGTTATTCCAAGGAGCGTATCCAGTTCGGCCGTCCAATCGCTGGTTTTCAGTTGACTCAAAAGAAATTGGCTGAAATGATTACTGAGATTACAAAAGCTCAATTATTGACTTGGAGATTAGGTGTTTTGAAAAACGAAAACCGCGCAACACCCGCTCAAATCTCAATGGCAAAGCGTAACAACGTGAATATGGCTTTACAAATTGCACGTGAAGCACGACAAATCCATGGTGGAATGGGTATTACAGGCGAATATCCGATTATGCGTCACATGATGAATTTGGAATCTGTTATTACTTATGAAGGAACACATGATATTCATTTATTGATTACAGGAATGGATGTAACAGGAATTAGTGCATTTGAATAGTAATTAATTTGCTTGCCCATTCGACTCCGCTCAGGGTTGCGCACTATGATCATTTTCACGACTATATCGTCACACATAGCGTATTCGATTGCTTTCAGAGCTATATGAATATTTACATATAAAATAATTAGGAAAACCCAGGTAGAATTTACTGGGTTTTCTCTTTTTAATACCCCTTTCAATTACTAATAGTGGAAAAGAGTTAATAAGTAATATGGAAAAATAGCAGGTATTTTTAGTAAAAATTCACACTTTAGTGGAATGGAGTATTTAGGATATATAGCGGCTATTTTAATTGGAGTTTTATTGGGATTGATTGGTGCAGGAGGTTCCATTCTTACGATTCCTGTTTTGGTTTATTTGATTGGCATTGAACCCGTGCATGCTACTTCTTATTCTTTATTTATTGTTGGTGTGTCTGCTTTCATTGGCGGATTGCGCTATATGAAAAACAGTCTGATTTGCTGGAGAACAATGCTGGTATTCGGAATACCATCGGTGATAAGCATTTTTTTTACCAGAAAATATTTACTGCACAAAATCCCCGATCATCTGATTTCTATTGGCACTTTAGATATAACCAAGAGTGCAGCATTGATGATTCTTTTGGCGGTATTGATGATTGCTGCTTCGTATACAATGATTCGCAAACCATCATCAGTCCTCGCGGATATGCACAAGCACAACAACGAGCAATACCGTTATTTTTTAATTTTTCAGCAAGGAGTTATTGTAGGAACATTAGTAGGTTTAGTTGGAGCAGGAGGAGGATTTTTAATTATTCCGGCATTGGTTGTTTTAGCAAAGTTGCCAATGAAAAAGGCCGTTGGAACTTCTTTGGCAATCATTGCGTTTAACTCATCGATAGGGTTTTTGAGCGATTTTGGTACACATGATTTTGATTGGAAATTCATATTAATTTTCTCGGCTTTTGCCATCACAGGTATCATTTTAGGAAGTTATCTTTCAAAATATATAAGTGGTGCAAAGCTAAAGCCCGGATTCGGATGGTTTATTTTAGTGATGGGAGTTTATATTATAAGCAAAGAGCTCTTTTTTTAACATATGTAAAAAAACAAGCGAACAATATTTAGTACCTTTGTTGGATAGAATCCCTTCGGGGAAAAAACTCAAAAATCATGTACATCGAACAACTTTATACTGGATGTTTAGCTGAAGCAGCATATTACATCGAATCGGATGGGGAAGTAGCAATTATTGACCCATTGCGCGAAACAGAACCATATATCGAATTAGCAAAAAAACGAAACGCAAAAATTAAATATGTTTTTGAAACGCATTTTCATGCAGATTTTGTTTCAGGTCACGTTGACTTAGCACGTAAAACTAATTCTTCTATTGTATTCGGACCAACTGCAAAAACTGGTTACGATACCATTGTTGCGAAAGACGAAGAAGTATTTTCTATTGGAAAAATAAAATTAAAAGTACTACATACTCCAGGACATACATTGGAATCATCTTGTTATTTATTGATAGATGAAAATGGAAAAAATCATGCATTGTTTACAGGAGATACTTTATTTGTAGGAGATGTTGGTCGCCCCGATTTAGCAATAAAAAGCGATTTAACAATTGATGATTTAGCTGGAATGATGTACGATTCTTTGAATTCAAAAATCAAACCTCTAGCTGATGATGTAATTGTTTATCCAGCTCACGGAGCAGGTTCATCTTGCGGAAAAAATATTGGGAAAGAAACTTTTTCTACTATTGGAACACAAAAGCAAATGAATTATGCTTTGCAACCAATGAGTAAAGCAGAATTTGTAAAAGCAGTTACGGAAGGATTAGCTGCAGCACCAAATTATTTTGCTTGGGATGCTAAATTAAACAAAGAAGGATATGCAAGTATTGATGATGTTTTGCAAAAAAACACAAAAGCACTTTCAGTAGAAGAAGTTGAAACTGAAATTTCAAAAGGAGCATTGGTTTTAGATGTTCGTTCACCTGATGATTTTGAAAAAGGACTTGTTCCAAACGCAATTAATATTGGATTAAACGGACAGTATGCACCATGGGTTGGAGCCTTGATTGATCCTAAAGCAACATTGATTTTAGTAACAGATGAAGGCAAAGAAGCAGAAGCTGTTTTACGTTTAGCACGAGTTGGATACGAAAATGTAAAAGGATATTTGAATGGTGGAATGAATACTTGGAAAGATGCTGGAAAAGCAACCGAAGCTGTTCACAGTGTTTCTGCAGAAGATTTTGTAGCACACTTAGATTCATCTGATACTATTTTAGATGTTAGAAAACCAGGTGAAGTAGAAAGTGGAATGATAGAAAATGCAAATCACATTTGTTTGTCGGAATTACAAAGCAAATTGGATACATTGGATAAAAATAAACATTACACCATTCATTGTGCTGGCGGTTATCGTTCTATGATGGCAGCTTCCATTATGAAACAAAAAGGATTTAATAAAGTTACGAATGTGTTGGGTGGAATGGGAAAAATAAAAGCAACTGGCATAAAACTTGTTCTGCCTGAGGTTGTATAAATTAAAAAGAATATGAGTTTTTTAAAAAAATTATTTGGAATTTCATCTGAGAAGGTAGATTTAAAAGTCTTAGTTAATAATGGTGCAAAAATTATTGATGTTAGAACAGTTGCAGAATTTTCTGGTGGTCATGCAATTGGAGCTGTGAATATTCCCTTAGATAAAATTTCATCAAATATTGATAAAATTAAAAACTATAAAAAACCAATTGTACTTTGTTGTGCTTCTGGGATGAGAAGTGCACAAGCAACAAATCAACTAAAGCAAAATGGAATAGAAGCCTATAATGCTGGTGGTTGGAGAAATTTAAACTAATCTTTTAAAACAAATAGAAAATGAAAAAATTAATTTTAGTATTGGTTGCACTTATTTCAATAAATGTGAGCAATGCACAATCGAAAGATGCAGTAGTGACCAATCTTTCTTCAGAAAGATTTAAAGCAATTATCGCAAATGATAAAGGCGGAACAATTATCGACTTGAGAACAACGGAAGAGTTGGAGAAAAAAGGTTATATCAAAGGAGCTATTCAGTTAGATTATTTAGCGAAAGATTCGGAAAAACAAATTGATAAATTGGATAAAAACAAAACCTATTACATCTATTGTGCAGGAGGTGGAAGAAGTTCAGAAGCTGCCACATATATGGAGAAAAATGGTTTCAAAAGAGTATACACTCTTGAAAAAGGTTTATCTGAGTGGTTGCAAAAAGGATTTCCTGTAGAAAAGAAGTAGACTTACAAATCTTAATGCTAAACACTTCGACTACGCTCAGACTTACGGCCACGTCATATTGAGCGTTTTATTTAACGTCACACTGAGCTTAGTCGAAGGGTAAGAGCGGAATGTTAATTTACAACCTTCGCTTTCTCAATATTTATATCGAACCAAGCAATATTTCCGAATCCAAATCTTCTTCTAGGTTCTCTTCTTAAAAAGTCTATCGGACCTGTCCAATAACCTAATCCATCATCCCTCGAAAGATCATCGTGATCGAACACTCCAATTCCTAAACTATCGTTTAAATAGTAATGATATAGTTCAAATGTATCAGAATCCTTATAGGCGTCAGTGGATTTTTGATAATCCGTTTGAGCATAAAATTTATCAGTTGGATAATAAAGTGTCCAATAAATATCCGGGTAGCTACTGTTCCAAAGCGTATTGTCCATTCCAGCAGGAGAAAAGGTGGAATCGTTTTTTAATTGTAAACCAAATCCGTAAATGGTGCTTTTATAAATAGTTGGAATAGTAATATCAAATTTCACTCTTGCATCGAGTATACATTTTGTCGCATAATTACAGTAGTTGTATTTATTGTATTTTGTTACAACTTCATGCCCTGTTCCTTTAAACGTGTTTTGCCAGATTCGCAATTCTATAGTTTGATTTCCTTGTTTTAAATTGTGAAAAACATGAAAAGGGATTTCATAAACGATTTCATTTAACACAGGCATATAAAGTGTGTCTGATACAAAGGCAAGCTGGTTAATAGTTTCGGAGCTATCTGTTTGCCAGCGAAAGCTGTTTTTGTTTTTTTTGTAATCTGATAAAATGATTTTACCATTTGCATAAAAATCAAAATTGAAAGCAGTGTAATTGAGTGTATCCTTATCTTTTAGATTTATAGGAAATGGCAAATCTCTCATCGAATTTAAAGCAAGTTTGATAATCAATAAATTATTTAAAGAATCTATTGTAAGTGTTGTGTTCTTTTTATTAAATACAGGAGTTCTTGAAATAACAGTATAATCAACGGCTTTCGGAAGTCTTGGTTTTTCTTTATAGTGGCTGAAACATGCGCTTAGGGAAAAAACACAAATCAGAATAAAAAACCGAATGATAAATTTCATATTGTAAATACACTATAAATTAAAAAACCAATTCTTTCATGAAGAATTGGTTTTTCTAAAAATCTAAAATCTTTTTACGATTTAATATTTGCTACAAAATATTCACGATTCATGCGAGCGATGCTTTCTAAAGAAATCCCTTTTGGACATTCGATTTCGCAAGCACCAGTATTTGTACAATTCCCAAATCCTTCTTCATCCATTTGTGCAACCATACTTTTAACACGCGTTGTTGCTTCCACTCTCCCTTGCGGCAATAAAGCCAATTGAGAAATTTTTGCAGAAACAAACAACATAGCCGATGAGTTTTTGCAAGTTGCCACACAAGCACCACAACCAATACAAGCAGCCGCTTCAAACGAAGCATCCGCATCTGATTTTGGAATAGGAATATTATTTGCCTCTTGCGCGTTACCCGTATTCACAGAAATAAATCCACCTTTTGCAATAATTCTATCAAATGCAGAACGATCAACGGTTAAATCTTTTATAACTGGAAAAGCTGCTGCTCTCCATGGTTCTACAACAATTGTATCTCCATTTTTAAACGAACGCATGTGCAACTGACAAGTAGTAACTCCTCGCTTTGGTCCGTGTGGGCGACCATTAATAAACATACTACACATTCCGCAAATTCCTTCTCTGCAATCGTGATCGAATGCAATTGGCTCTTCACCTTTTGTAATTAGCTCTTCGTTTAAAACGTCAAACATTTCTAGAAAAGACATATCAGGAGAAATATCTTTCACAGGATACGTAACTAATTTTCCAGTTTCTTTGTCGTTTTTCTGACGCCAAATTTTTAACGTCAAGTTCATGTTTCCACTCATAGTGTAGTTATTAGTAATAAGCGAATAGGAATTAGGGGGAGTGCTATTTACTATTCCCTAATGGCTATTCTCTATTTTAGTTATTCATTATAGTAATTCTTTGTTGTATGCTTTTAATTAACCCTTGACGAATTTTTCCTACTTCTTCAATTTTATTTGAAATCAAATTAAATTTTTCTTCATCAACATATTTTAGGTTTTTAGAAATAAGAATCAATGTTTCTACTTCCATCAAAGAGCCTCTAGAAATTCTTAAAAATTGCAAATAGTTTTTAGATGATTCTCTTCCCCAGCCTTCAGCAATATTTGCAGGAATAGAAACAACAGCTCTGTTCAACTGATTAACTATTCCAAATTTTTCTTCATTAGGAAATGTTTTTGAAACAGAGTAAATTTCGGTAACAAGCTCAATTGCTTTTTGCCCGACAATTAAATCTTTATATGACTTTAGTCTATTCTCCATTTCTTAATTAGTTATTAGTTACAAGCGAATAGACATTAGGGGTATTCCCCTATTCCCTATTAACTATGCGCTATTCCCTTTTTACTTATAACTTCTAGCTGCAATCTTAATTGCTTCAAATTTCAATTCTTCTTTGTGCAATTCGTAAGTATGATTGCCTTTGTTTTCCCAAGCAGCAACATATGCAAACTCTTCATCTTTACGCAATGCTTCACCTTCTTCTGTTTGTGATTCTTCACGGAAGTGACCACCACAAGATTCAGTACGATTTAATGCATCCATACACATCAATTCTCCAAGCTCAATAAAATCAGCTACTCTGCCTGCTTTTTCTAATTCTGGATTAAAGTCATTTGCTGATCCAGGAACTCGCACATCTTTCCAAAACTCTTCACGTAAAGTGCGAATTTCAGAAATCGCTTCTTTTAATCCTTTTTCGCTACGAGCCATTCCACATTTATCCCACATAATTTTTCCTAAACGTTTGTGAAAATGGTCTACCGATTTTGTTCCTTTTATAGCAAATAATTTATCGATAATTCCTTGTGCATCTTTTTCTGCATTTACAAAAGCTTCATGATCAGTTGAAATTGCTTTTGTTGCAATTTCTTTTGATAAGTATGCTCCAATTGTATATGGAATAACAAAATAACCATCCGCTAAACCTTGCATCAATGCTGATGCTCCAAGGCGATTAGCCCCATGGTCAGAAAAATTTGCTTCACCCAATGCATACAATCCTGGTACAGTTGTCATCAAATTATAATCCACCCAAAGTCCACCCATTGTATAATGCACTGCTGGATAAATTCTCATCGGAACTTCATATGGATTTTCTCCAGTAATTTGTTCGTACATCGCAAACAGGTTTCCGTATTTTTCTTCTACAACTTGTTTCCCAAAAACACGAAGTTGTTCGGCAGTTGGATTAGTGATGTTTAATTTTTTTGCTTGTGTTTTTCCGTAACGATCAATCGCTGCTTTGTAATCTAAGTAAACAGCCATTTTAGAATTTCCTACTCCGAATCCAGCATCACAACGTTCTTTCGCAGCACGTGATGCTACGTCACGCGGAACTAAATTTCCGAATGCAGGATATCTTCTTTCTAAATAATAATCTCTTTCTTCTTCTGGAATTTCATTTGCTTTACGAGTATCGCCTTCTTTTTTAGGAACCCAAATTCTTCCATCGTTACGAAGTGATTCACTCATCAAAGTTAATTTTGATTGATGATCACCAGAAACAGGAATACATGTTGGATGAATTTGTGTGAAGCAAGGATTTCCAAAAAATGCTCCTTTTTTATTTGCTTTCCAAGCTGCAGTAACATTGCTTCCCATTGCATTGGTAGAAAGATAAAATACGTTTCCGTATCCGCCTGAACACAATAAAACTGCGTGACCGAAATGACGTTCTAGTTTTCCAGAAATTAAATCGCGTGCAATAATTCCTCTACATTTTCCTTCGATATTTACTACGTCCATCATTTCGTGGCGAGCAAACATTTCAACTGTTCCTAAACCAACTTGACGAAGTAGTCCGCTATATGCACCTAATAATAATTGTTGACCAGTTTGTCCCGCAGCATAAAAAGTGCGTTGAACTTGAGTTCCACCGAATGAACGGTTACTTAACATTCCACCATATTCACGGGCCAACGGAACACCCATCGCAACACATTGATCGATAATGTTTGTGCTCACAGCTGCTAAACGGTAAACGTTTGCTTCTCTTGCACGATAATCTCCACCTTTAATAGTATCGTAAAATAAACGGTAAGTACTATCACCATCGTTTTGATAATTTTTTGCAGCATTGATTCCACCTTGTGCAGCAATTGAGTGCGCTCTTCGTGCAGAATCTTGAAAACAAAATACTTTTACTTTGTAACCCATTTCTGCAAGAGAAGATGCAGCAGAAGCTCCAGCTAATCCGGAACCAACTACTATTACTTCTAAACTTCTTTTGTTTGAAGGATTAACAAGAGCAACGGAAGATTTATATTTCTCCCATTTTTGTTCTAATGCTCCTTCAGGAATTTTACTATCTAATTTCATTTAACTGTTGAATTGTTATATGGTTAAATTGTTAATTTTTCGTTTGTGTATTTTATCAATGAGTTTATTGATTTTGGTAACTTTTGGAGCTCATTAAAAATATAATCATATTCTTCTTTTGTAATTAGTTTTCTCACTTTTGCTTTTTCATTCAAATCTAAACATTCCGTCATAGAGCCGTATGCTATTCTGTAAAATCTGATTTTATCTTTCTTTCCATATCTACCAAACCCTTCTGCAATATTAGCAGAAACAGAATCCATTGCGTCAACAAATTGTTCTCCAACAGTATTTTGCCCTAAATGACTCCAATTTAAAACTACTTTCCAAACATGGTTACTTAAATGAAAGGATATTTTATAGCATTCTATATCGTTTAATTTTAGATATTTTCTCGATTCAATTTTAACAATTAAACAGTAAAGCCATTTAACGATACATTTTTATTTAACAATCCCAAAAAATACTGCTAAAGGCATTGCGGCAAAAACTATAGTGATGAGAATTGAAAACCACAATCCTAAAGTTTTTATTAATGGTGTATATTTAGGATGATTTAATCCCAATGTTTGAAATGCAGACTGAAATCCATGTGCTAAGTGATAACCTAATGAAATTACTCCTAATAAATAAATTAATACATTAAGTGGGTTGTGAAACACTTCTATAATTTCTATATAAGTATTGTGCTCTTCAATTGTTCCATTCCATTGTGATACTTTTGTTCCAACCCAAAAATGGGATAAATGAATAACTAAAAACATTAATAATAGTGAGCCTAAAATTCCCATCGAACGAGCATACCATTTACTATTTGCTTTTCCATCGGTTACAGCATATTTTACTGGACGAGCTTTTTGATTTTTGAGTGTTAATACAAGAGCTTGAACGATATGTAAAATGATTCCAATAAATAAAACAATTTCCATTATTCGGATTAATGGATTTGTTGCCATGAAGAGAGCTCCTTGGTTAAACAATTCGCCTCCATCTCTTGCAAAAATAAATGAGTTGAGTGTGGCATGTACAACTAGAAACGTAATTAAAAACAGACCCGTTAAGCCCATTAATAATTTTTTTCCAAGTGATGATTGAATAAAATTTGCGGAAGAATTACTCATAAGAATAAAAATTATTTTCAGTTTTTCGTCAACAAACGTACACAAAAAAATCAGTAATAAAAATTGTAATTAATGCTCTTTTAATTTTTTTGAAATGATTTTATTAAAGGGAAAGAATTTGTTTTTTTAGCCGATTTATTTTGCTGAAAATTGAAATTTTTAGCAGGTTTTTTACTAACATGATTTTTTTAAGGATATTTGGCTTTAAAAAGGGACTATTTGCGATGAAAAGCACAACATAAATTGCTTAAAATCAGAATTTTGAAGAAAAATATTTTTATTTGAAAATAATATTTTAAATTCGTGCAACTAAATATGATATTTCGACATCTATTAGTAAGTATACGCCCGTTCATCTTTTAAAAGTATGTAATTGTCGAAATTAAATTATAATATAAAACAAAATGGTAAAAAGTAAATTACTTCTAAGTTGTTCGTTACTCCTAGCTTTCTCTTTATTCAAAACAAATGCGACTGCTCAAGTTTGGCCTGTTGGACCTGATGTTTATATTCAAGGAACTCTCGTAGAATTTGGAATTGATGGCTTAGGTGGATTTGAAGGTATTGATGCTTTAACATCTCCTGTTCCGGCTGGAATGCACTTGCGTTCAGCAAACAATCTTTTTGGTTTCGTTGCAAATCCCCAAGTAAATGGTTGGTTAGGTTCAGCATTTGATGGCGATTTTTTTACTCCAGGTAGTCCAGAAAATGGATGGGGTTATGAAATAGGAACAGCAGGAACTGTGGCAGCAGGAACAATTGGAGGTAATAACTGTGCTTACTTACAACAAATTAATGGTGCTATGACAGGTACCAATACTATTTTTAGTTGTTACGAAGCTGATTGGGAAGGCGATGCAACTTCCGGAACAAATCTTCACTTTAAAATAAATTATTTTTTACAAGCTGGTGATTTGTTTTATACAACTACTGTATCTATAACTAACAATACAGCAGCTATGATTCCTGAAATGTATTATTACAGAAATTTAGATCCAGATAATAATCAAGAAGTTGGTGCAGGTTTTACTACTAACCAACAAATTGTAGATAATCCTCCTTCGTCTTTGTGTAATCTTGCACACGTAGCGGCAACTCAAACTATTCCATGGGCAAGTTATCTCGGATTAGCCGCTATTGGCCCTAATTGGAGAGCGTGTTATGGTGGTTTCTCTAATCGCGATGCATCTGATTTATGGAACGCTGTGGGTTTTACTCAAACAGTAGGCGCAACAAATACTGCAGATGAAGGAATTTCATTAGCATATAAAATTACGAACCTTGCTCCAGGAGCAACTGAAACGTTTAAATTCTTAATTATTTTGAATGCTGCATCGGCAAACAATGCGATTAATAACTCATTATATTTTACTTATCCTGGATCTTCTGGTGCACCTCCTTCTGTATGTACACCTTATGTAGACACTGTTATGACTTGCGGTGGACCTGTCCCTATTACTATTAATGGCCCAATTGTTGGCGATTTTAATTGGACTTGGTCACCAACTGCTGGATTAACGCCAACAACTGGTCCATCTGTTGTGGCAAACCCTTCAGTTACAACAACGTATACTGCGACTGGAACTCCTCTTAATTCTTGCGTAAATCCAGTTACATTAACATTTGTTGTAATGGTTACACCAGGTGGAGGTAATAACCCTGTTATTACAGCCGTCCCTCCAATGTGCGTCTCTGACCCTCCGGTCACATTTGCGGTTGACTCAACTGGTGGAATGTGGTCAGTTACTCCAAGTTGTGGCGGATGTTTGAATTCAACTACTGGAGTATTCGATCCTTCTTTAGCTGGAGCAGGAACGTATTTAATTACTTATACAACTACCAATACATGTAATTCAACTGATACAATGAATGTGGTTGTAAATGGTACAAATCCTACAATTGCAGCTCCTGTCCCTGTTTGTGCTGGTTCGGCACTATTTACTATGACTGCCGCTTCAGGTGGTGGAACATGGTCAGCAACTTGCGGTTCTTGTATTAATTCATCAACCGGATCGTTTAACCCATCAACTGCGGGAACATTTACGGTGACTTATTCAATTGCTGGAACTTGCACTGCTGTGGATACGCAACTCGTTGTTGTTAATCCAACTGTGCCTCCGACTACGGGCTTCTCTTATAATACTCCTGTTTGTATTGCAGGACCAAATCCTACATTAACTACGGTAGCAGGATTTACAACAGGTGGAGTTTATTCTGCAATCCCTGCTGGATTATCAATTAATTCTTCTTCTGGAGCTGTAAACTTGGCATCAAGCTCTGCTGGAACATATACTGTTACTTATTTCTATGCAGCTACAGGTTGTGGCCCTGCAGGTTCAAGTACTACTACTTTGGTAATTAATCCATTAATTATTCCAGTGCTCACATTCTCATATCCTTCAGCTTGTGCTACAGATACAGCTGATGTTTCACCAGTGCCATCTGCCGGTTTCACAATAGGTGGAATTTATACTGCTTCACCTTCTGGTTTAGTAATAGACCCTATTACTGGTGTTGTTGATGTAAATAATAGTACTCCTGGAACTTATACAGTTACTTATTCGGTAGCAGGTTCAGCAGTTTTATGTACTGCTTCAGGAAGTGGAACAGGAACAATTACAATTAATCCATTGCCAACGATATTAACTGGTCCTGCACCAACTGTTTGGGTTGGTGACGGAGCTTGGATTTATGCAATAGGTGGTGTTACATATTCATGGAGCCCAAGTCAATATTTAAGTTGTCCTACATGTGATAGCACAGTAGCTAATCCACCAGAAACCACAGAATATTGTGTTACTGTTACTTCTTCTGATGGTTGTATTGACAGCGCTTGTGTTAAAGTAAATGTTGAAATCCCTTGTCCAAGCAATAGAAACTTAGGTGTTCCAAATGCATTTAGCCCAAACAATGATGGTGTTAACGATGCATTTTGTTTAGATGGTTGGGGTGATTGTATTTCAAAATTTGAAGTAGTTATCTTTGACCGTTGGGGAGAAAAAGTTTATGAATCAAAAAATCCTGATTTCTGTTGGGATGGTGTTTATAAAGGAAAGCCTTTAGACCCAGCAGTATTTGTTTACTTCATTAAAGCATCTTATGAAACAGCAGGAGCACTTCCTACTAGTGCAAAAGGTGTAGTTGATGCAAATAGAACGGGAAATATTTCGCTTGTTAGATAAAAGGGAAGGAATTTAAATATGAAAAAAATAATTTTAATTATTGGAGGGGTTTTCGTTTTGGAAGGAAGTGCATTTTCACAAGATTTGCATTTTTCTCAATACAACGAAAATCCTTCTTTACTTAATCCAGCTCTTACAGGTTCTAACTATGTAATGAGGGCATCTGTAATTTATAAAGACCAGTGGCGAAGTGTTACTGTTCCCTATAAAACATTCGGAGCATCCTTCGATATGAAGTTCAAAGCTAGTAGTTGGGATAAAGTAGATCAATTTAAAACAAGAACGTTTAAAAGATCCTTCAACAGATTATCTGGAGGCTTAGCTTTCTATAGTGATAAAGCTGGAGATGGTAACATGGGAACCAATTTGGTTAATCTCTCACTTGCTACATTTATTAAAGCTGGAGACCATTCTTCATTTTCTTTAGGATTACAAGGTGGAGTTGTTCAAAAAACGATTGACTATTCTAAATTGGTTTTTTCTAACCAATACAATGGTTCAACAGGATATGATCAAACAATTAATAGTGGCGAACAATACGGTTCAAAAGACTTTGTTTATGCTGATTTCGCAGGTGGATTGCTGTGGAATTATGCTCGTGAAGAATCATCAATTGGCGAAAACAATCAAATAAAAGCTGATTTTGGAGCTGCAGTTTTTCACATTAATAGACCGAAACAAAAATTCTTAGTTGGAACAAATGAAAGATTGTTTTCTAAATATGTTGTTCATGGAAAATTATTGATGGGAATTCCTCATTCAAATGTTGGATTAGCACCAAGTATTATTTATCAGGTTCAAGGTCCTACAAAAGAACTCATTGGTGGATTAATGGTAAAATATTATTTAAAAGACGATTCAAAATATACAGGGTATATCAAACGATCTTCAATTGGATTAGGAGTTTATTATCGCGCTAAAGATGCCGTTATTGCAAACATTCTTATTGAAATGGGTCAATATTCAATTGGTTTTAGTTATGACATCAATACTTCTAACTTAAGTAAAGTAAGTACTTTAAGAGGTGGTCCGGAAATCATGTTGCGTTTTAACTCAGCAAATCCATATTTATTCCAAAAGCGATATTAATTTCATCCGAAATTTATTTTTTAGCCCAGAGTTAATCACTCTGGGCTTTTTGTTAGAAGTAAGATTTTTTTCTTTTTGTTAGGAATGAGTATATTTACAAAAATAATTAATCAGTAATTCCTATGAAGTATTCAGCCATCAATAACAATTTATTTATTGAAAATCGTAAACGTTTTGCTGCGAGTTTAAAACCCAACTCCATTGCTTTGTTTACTAGCAATGATATTATGCCAACCAATGCCGATGGCTCGATGGGATTTGTGCAGAATTCTGATTTGCTTTATTTAAGTGGAGTTGATCAAGAAGAAACTCTTTTGTTGATTTATCCAGATGCTGTTAACGGAGCACACAAAGAAGTTTTATTTGTAAAAGAAACGAGTGAGTTGATTGCTATTTGGGAAGGTGCGAAATTAAACAAACAACAAGCAACCGAAACATCTGGAATAAAAAATGTGATGTGGAACAAAGACTTTGATATGTTTTTGCAATCCGTTATTTTTCAAGCAGAACATATTTATTTAAATAGCAACGAACATACGCGTAGACATATTGATACAGAAACATTGGAAATGCGTTTCAATAAAAAAATCACTTCGAAATTTCCATTGCATAAAGTTGAGCGTTCTGCACCCATTATGCATAAGTTGCGTGCAATTAAATCGAAGTATGAAGTGGAGTTGATTCAGCAAGCTTGTAATATCACAGAAAAAGGATTGCGTAGATTATTAGGTTTTGTAAAACCTGGAGTGATGGAATACCAAATAGAAGCAGAGTTGGTTCACGAATTTATTTCAAACCGTTCACGTGGATTTGCATACGGACCAATTATAGCATCAGGTGCAAATGCTTGTGTATTACATTATGTAGAAAACAACAAAGAATGTAAAGCAGGAGATGTCATTTTATTAGATGTTGCTGCTGAATACGGAAATTATGCAAGTGACTTAACACGTTGTTTGCCTGTGAGCGGAAAATTTACTGCTCGACAAAAACAAGTTTACAATGCAGTATTAAATGTTATGAAAGGTGCAACTGCTATGTTGACTGTTGGAAATCTAATTCCTGAATATCACAAAGCAGTTGGTGCTTTAATGGAAAAAGAATTAGTGGATTTAGGTTTGATTACGATGGACGATATCAAAAAACAAAATCCAGAATGGCCAGCCTACAAAAAATATTTCATGCATGGAACTTCTCACTTTTTAGGGTTAGATGTGCACGATGTGGGAGATTTCAATCGTAAGTTAGAAGCTGGAATGGTGTTTACATGTGAACCAGGAATTTATATCCCTGAAGAAAATTTAGGAATCCGTTTAGAAAATGACATTTTAGTTACTGCAAACGGCCCAGATGATTTAATGAAAAATATTCCTTTGGAAGCGGATGACATTGAATCATTGATGGCAAAATAATTTGAAAATTTGAAAATGTGTCAATTTGAAAATGTTATGTTATTCGCACAAAAGTATAATTAGCACATCCAATAATGTTTGCTGAGTTTAAAAAATCCAAGATACACTATACAGATACTGGCAAAGGCCGAGTGCTGGTATTGATACATGGCTTTTTGGGTTCTCATGAAGTGTGGAGCGAATTCGTAAAAAAACTTTCCAAAAAATTTCGTGTTATTACTGTTGATCTGCCTGGACATGGTCAAACGCCATCCATTGGTTATTACCATAGCATGGAATTGTTGGCGCAAAGTGTAAAAGCGGTGTTGGATAAAGTAGGAGTGAGGCGATACATTATCACAGGACATTCCATGGGTGGATATGTTGCATTAACTTTTGCAGAATTGTATACCGAAAATGTAAGTGGTGTTTGTTTATTTAATTCTACATCTTATGCCGATTCGGAGGAAAAGAAAAAGGAACGCGACAAAGTAATTCGGTTAGTTAAAAAAGAACACAAGCATTATGTTGCTGAGGTGGTAACTTCTTTATTTGCAGAGGAAAATTTAGCAAAAATTCCAAACGAAGTAGAGAAGGTAAAAAAGATTGCAGTGAAAATTTCTCAGCAATCGATTATAAATAGTCTGGAAGGAATGAAGGAGCGCAAGAGCCGAGATTTGATTTTAAAATTTGCAGAATTTCCTATTTTATTTATTATCGGAAAAAAAGATGGAGTAATTAATTTTGAAACAATGTATCCTCAAATGGCATTGTGTAAATATCCATCTGTATTAATGTTGGAAAATTCGGGGCACATGAGTTTTTATGAAGCTCCTAAAGAAACTTTAAAAGAATTGGAATTGTTTGCTATCAGAACATATAGAAATAAATTCTAATTTTTTTCGAATCGCTTTTTCGAAAGTTGATCACCATCAATTATACAAAGTGTATAAGAGCCCTTCGGTAATTCATCAATAATTAGTTTATTATTTTCAATGCAATTATAATTGCCACGTTTCATCACATTTCCACCAAAATCGGCAATTGAAAAAGTCACTTGTTCAGTTTTACACTGATAATTAAGTTCCAGAGTAGTGTTGTTTACAGATGAAATCATGTCCAATGTAGCTATTTTTATAGACTTAATTATACAGCAGATACAAGTGATTTGTTCCAAAGTTTAGACGAATTTGTTGTTTTTAGCTACCAAACCGCCTATCTATTTCATAAAGGTTATTGTTTGATAAAGCGCTTAGTAATAGAATCGCTTCCGTCTTGTAAATTTAATAGGTATAGGCCATTTTCTAATTCAGAAATACTAATGTTGTTTTCTCCTGATTTCAAGTTCTCTAAATTCTTTACCAATCTTCCAGTTGCATCAAATATTTTAATGGAAATATTTTTTGATGTGGAGGTGAAGTTGATATTATTTGATGATGGATTGGGGTAGATGGATAATAAATTTTCGTTTTGAGGAACATTATTTATTCCTACTGTGAACGCACAAGAAGGAAAGCTATCTATAGCAAACCAGTTTTGTATTCTCATTACATCTTCCTTGTTTTTTTGATATAGATTTGCAATTGTATATGTTGAAATTGTATCTCTTGTATAGACAATAGCATATTCAAATTCTGTTTTTGCTCCTGCATTTAAATTAAACGGACCGCAACCCATTAAAAATCTTCTATCAGCGGGAACGTTCATACTGCTTTCTTCTGACCAACCCAATGGATCTCCAGGAAATCCATCAAACATAAAATTATATGGGATCGTTCCACCATAACCAGTTCCACCATAAGTAACATGAGTTGAATCTCCCCAGATACTGTTCATATAATTATAAAATTCATTTGCACCAGATGGGTTGCCAGTTGCAGAATTATCATTGTTATAATACATAAAATTAGTCATTAGGTTTTTTTCCCCTACTTCATCTACACTACCATTGTTATTATTGTCAATGCTATCATTTGGTTCTGCAAGAGGACCATTTAAAATAACACTACTAATCATTGGCGGTTTTAATCCATAGGTCACCTGTCCAGTTGGCGCATTGTCATCAACAGCATCACCATTGAATACAGAACCATAATTTAATGAGGGAGTGCAGCCAACATAATCATCACTAGCAGAACCCAAGTCTACATCTTGCCAGATTCCTAAAAAGGCATTGTGATAATTTTCTGAACTTCTATTAAAAATTTTATAATTGTAAAATGTAGTGTAATTCAATGCTTTCAAACTATCAGTAATTCCTGCGCAAACATATGCATATGCGGAGCCATGAATTTCTACTTTTAATGGTAGACCTCCTGTTTCACCATGAGGAAGATTGTCATTATAAATCCAAAAACACATTTGATCTCCTTTAATATCTGGATAATCTCCATCAGTTAAAGGGTTGTATAAACCATCACCATTTACATCAATAAAAGGCGCAAGTTTTCTAGAATAATTTCCTGTGCCAGTGGTTGGCCAAGTGATGATATCATCTGAAACAGTATAACTTCCGCTTCCTACTAATCCAACCGCAAACATATATTTAAATTCATTAATATTTTCTCGGTCTACTTTCCATATTTTATCATAACTATAAGAAGTAATTGAATCTGTTGCTCCACTAATTGTATCTAGTGGTCCAGGCCAAAAATCATTTCCAGTTTGACGATAGGTCATTGCTCCTTGATGTAAAACGTTTGAGTTATCAAGTGCTCCAATCCAAAGTGAAGAAGCAAATATTGCATTTCGTCCAGAACCTTTTGGAACTTCATAGCTTGAATTTGTAAGTGTCCAAAGCAAGTCGCCTCTGTCTAATATTCCGGCTTTTACCATGTTAATGTCTAGGATATTATATCCAGATTGACTAATGGGGCTGAGTAAAGCAGATCCCGTGTAGCTCAAATAATTAAATGATGATAATGGTCCAGAGCCCATTCTGTTAATGTACCAAACTAATCCACTGGAGCTATCATATACATTATAAGAACCTCCAATACTCAAATATTTATAAATTTGATTGCCTACGATTTCTATTAATCCCAAATAACCTATATACATTACTCCACCCATTGGCCCTTTTGATATTGAGTAAATACTGCCCGTGGCACCTATATTTAGATAGAGAGGAAAAAGAGTTGTTATTGGTGTAAGATTATTTCCAACAAGTTTATATGCTCCGTTTCCAAGCGTTCCAGTAATAGCAAACCATTTCTCATTGCTTGAATCTATATAAATTGCATTAATATTAAATGTATTTACTAAATAAGGATTCGTAGAATTATAATTACTCCATGTGCTTCCCGATTTTTTGAAAAGTCCAGCTTTCGTTCCAACCCAAACATCTCCTCCTGATTCAACTGCAACACATTGAATTCGGTTAGTAGTTAATCCGGAAGTAGAAGTATTATAAATTGTCCATGTACTGCCATCAAATTTTGCTAATCCACTTCTGGTACCAATCCAAATGTCAGTATTGTCGACATACAAACATGAAACAGAATCATCAGGTAATCCTGAATTCATTACATCGTATGTTGTCCAGATACTTCCATCAAATTTTGCTAACCCTTTTATAGTTGCAACCCAAACATTATTAGAAATGTCAAATGCAATTCCATTAACTTGATTGGAAGGAATATTTGAAGTTAAGGTGTCATAAACAGTCCATGTTGAACCATTAAATTTTGCCAATCCTGTTGTTCGGAATGCAACCCATTTATTTCCTAATCCATCAACTTTTAGGTCATATCTGAATGAACCCGGGGGCATAGGGTAAGTTGTTACTCCTGTTTGACTTTTAATATTTGAAACTATCGTAACAAATAATATTAATAGAAAAATTATTTTTTTCATGACTAAAATATTTATTGTTTAACAAATCTTTTTGTAACAGATGACTTTCCATCATTCACATTAATTAAATACAAACCATTTTCCAATTCAGAAATACTAATATTGTTTTCACCTGATTTTGCATTTGTGATATTTTTAACCAATCTTCCAGTTGCATCAAATAATTTTATAGAAATATTTTTTGATGTAGAAGTGAAATTGATGGTGATATTATTTGATGCAGGGTTTGGGTAAATAAATAAATCAGGCGAACTAATATTTGCAGAATTTTGAATACTTGCAAACAATGGTTGTCCACAAGGCGTAATATTATTATTGAAATAACTTTTAATACTATCTATTCTTGTTTTTAGAACGGCTACACCAGGTAAATTTCCAGGATTTACATAATCTCTACCAAAAACATAAGCAAAATCTATTTCTGTTACAGAACCGGGTTGCATTGTGAATGATCCGTATGAACCAATTCCTCTTATGTCACTTGAAGTGGTTCCTAAAATACTTTGGTCCCAAGGCGATTGAGGTATACCACTTGTTCCAAATCCTAGTGGATCTGAATTCCATGGAAAAATATAATCAGAATTGACACCTGTTAGATAACCATTTCCACCATAAGATAAAGGAACTCCGTCTTTCCAAATACCATTCATATAATTATAATATTCTGAAGGAACTGTTGGATTACCATTTTGTGAGCTTGCAGTATTTACAAAACTTAAAGTCTTGTTCATTCCCAAACGTTCATTATCAACTATTCCATCACCATATCCCATTCCATTTGGAGTTGAATTGGCTGGTTCATCTAATCCTGTCGGATCAGAAAGTGGTCCTCGTAAAAAAACTACTCCCTCTGCTGGAGCATTTACTCCATAACTTCCTGTTCCTAATGTGTCTCCTTTATAAAAATAATATGCTCCTCTTGTTACATCTGTACCAAAGTAATCTCCAGCACCTAAATCAATATCGATCCAATTTGAAATTGTTACAGAATTAATTGCAATTGAACTTTTATTTATGATATCGTAATGAACAAAAATGGTGTTGTACATTGCAGAATCATAACAATAAAAAGAATAGGCTTGCCCAATAATTTCAAGTCCTAATTTTGCACCACCCGTTTCTGTATGCACATTTCTGTCATCATTAAAAATAAAAAGAACTGTTTGATTCCCTTTAATCAATGGATAATCTCCATTAAGTGTTGGGTTATACAGCCCATCACTATTTACATCTACAAAAGGTGCTAGTATTGGAGATTGCCCTAAAGAAACATTTCCGTTTCCAGGCCAGTCTAAAATTATTTGCGGAATAGTATAACCAACAGGCAAGCCAGTAGTTGAAAAAACAATAAAACTATCAATCGTTGTTTTATAAATTTTCCATACTCGATTCCATTGTGCATCAGTTGTAGTAGAATAGCTTCCTGGATTCATAACGGGACCTGGCCAAAAATCATTTCCAGTTTGTCGGTATGTTTGAGCTGCTAAATGCAACGAGTTTCCCGCATCAACTCCACCAATCCACAAGCTATTTACCGCTGGAATATTATTTCCAGAACCTTTTGGAACTTGTAGTCCAAGTGCGTTATAGAAAAGCATTCCATCAGCACCAATCCATGCTTTTACATTATTAAGATCTAAATAATTCCCTGAAATTGTTTGCGCATTTGTTGAAACAAAACTTATAATTGTTGCAACTAGTAGTAATACTTTTTTCATAATATTTTATTTTTAAATCAGAGGATGATTTTATTGTTTAACAAATCTTTTTGTAACAGATGATTTTCCATCATTCACATTAATTAAATACAACCCATTTTCTAATTCAGAAACATTAATTGTGTTTTCTCCCGATTTTGCATTCTCTATATTTTTTACCAATCTTCCGGTAGCATCATAAATTTTTATAGAATTATTTTTTGATGCAGAGTTGAATTTGATATTTACAAATTCAGAAGCAGGGTTAGGATAAATATTTACACCATCTTCAATTCCTGAATCATCAACTATTTCTGTTGTATAAGGTCTGAATGCATTAATTGTTGTGTTTGTTATTACAGCTTCGTTATAATCAAAATAGATATAAGCAGTATTGTAAATTTGTGTCAAAACTCCTAAGCCAGTTTTTGGTTTTATACGATATTGAATATACCCTTGTGAGCTATCTACATTTACTGTACTATCTACTAACATAATATTTGGAAAACGAACAGTTAAAATATTCCCATTTAAAGAAACAGTGTTTATTTCGTGACTTGCATCCATAAACTGAAATGTAGTTAAGTCTAAATTCGAATCCAATGTATCTTCAATATGAATATTAATTGCAGGTGCTGTTCCTGTATTTTGAAAATGAACTGTGTAAGTGAAATAATCTGAATAATCCATTGGAACTAATTCAGGATATGTTTCTTTTAAATTTGGATCGTGAGAATTCACCACTTCATAACATAAATCATAACTATTGTTTGTTGGGTAATTGTCGCCACCAACAGGAGTCACATCAACATAAACACAAATAATTGCTCCAGCTGTTGCATTTGTATCAGTTGTAAACAACATTCCAAATGCCGTATTATTATTTATTGTAGCAAAATCAGAAATAGTATAAGAATATACCGTGCCTGAAATTGTAGGAGTTAGTGAACCAGCAGAAGGACCATTAAATGTAACTGGACCTGTAACTTCAATATTTACTTGCCCGCTCATTCCCGCAGCACAATTTAAATTATAAATGTGACTTAAGTCTCCTGCTTTTATTCTCAGATGATGTTGTTCTCCAGGAAATGCCCATCCATATTTTGTAACGGATTGTACTCCCAAATCAAATCCAGGTTTACAATTGAAATTAAAATTTACATCAGTTGTTAAAGGATTTGTATATGTTGAAACTGTGGAGTCTACACCAGGATTTAAGCATTGTGGTGTATACGGGAATCCAGCTGTATCAACAATTACTGTGTATGTTCCAGCAGGTTTTGGGAAATCATAAATTCCATTGATTGCTGTATATGTTTGGCTCAACAACGTTCCTAAGCTATCATATAATTTTATAGGAAGATTTTTTAATCTGAAGTCCAGACTATCTTTTAAACAATCGGAATTATTATCGATATAAGTGAATCCTACTACTCCAACTGATCCAGTACAATTGTATGGATTATTTACAAAATCTCCAGTAACGCACAAATACATTTCTAGCATTAGTGAATCCATGGCTGGAATATAGTTTGGTAAACAGGTAAATGGATTTGATGAAATGTCAAAAGAAATAATTGAATTTGGAAAAATTGGAAAACAATTAATCATATTGTTCGAAGAATTAAAATAAACCAATCCATCAGGAAGAGAAGGCAAGTCGGTTAAATTATTATTATAACAGTATAGCATTTGTAATGAAGTTGGGAGAGAAGGTAAAATTGTAAGTGAATTTGCCCCGCATTTTAAAAAAGATAAGGATGCTGGTAAAGTCGGCAGACTATCAAGTGTGCAGTTTTCGCACCATAAGTTAGACAATGAAGCTAACGATGGTAGACTATCCAAAGGATTCGATGAACAATATAAAGTATTTAATGAACTAGGAAGTGTTGGAAGCGAATTCATCAAATTATATGAGCAGTCTAGATAAGTTAATGAAGGAGGTAATGTTGGTAAGGCAGGCGAAGAATTATGTGTGCAAATAAGTTCTGTTAATGAACTAGGTAAAGTAGGCAAACTAGGAAGTGGGTTGTAGCTACAATTTAAATATGTCAATACTCCCGGAAGGGTAGGTAAGTTTGGCAACAAATTGGTGTTGCAATCCAAATAGTTTAGTGAAAAGGGCAAGCTAGGTAAAACAGGTAATTGATTGCTGTTACATTTTAATATCGATAGTGCACCAGGTAATGTTGGGAGAATTGTAATTAAATTATTGCTGCAAACCAAATTTGTTAATGAGGTAGGTAAAGTTGGGAGTGTTGTCAAAACATTAAAATCACAAATTAAACTTTGAAGTGATGAAGGCAATGCTGGTAGAGCAGAAATATTGTTATTGCTACATGTTAAGTCAGTTAGCGAGCTAGGTAATGATGGTAATGAATCTAAGTTATTGACTACACAATTTAATGTAGTTAATGAAGTTGGAAGTGTAGGTAGGCTATCCAATTCATTATTTCCACACATTATTGTTGTAATGGATGATGGAAGTATAGGCAATATAGTTAATAAGTTTCCAGCACAACGTAATTCTGTTAAAGAGATAGGTAGTGTTGGCAAACTAACTAGTTGGTTGTTTTCACAATTTAATGTTGTCAGAGTAGTTGGTAATGTTGGAATTGAGGGAAGCGAATTTTGATTGCAATTCAAATTTGTTATTGCTGTTGGAAATGAATCAATCCAAACTAAATAATTGACATTGCACAATAGAGTTTGGAGTGTGCTGGGTAAATTTTCGAGTGTGTCTAAACGATTGTAAGAACAATCTAAACTTTGTAAGGAAGTGAAATATTTAATTCCTGTTAACTTATAGATAGTATCATTCGAAACATTCATAGACGTTAATGATGTAACATTTATATCTGTCGTGTCCATTTGATTTCCAACCATAGCCGAAGGAATGTTTATAGTTAGCCAGTTCACGAAATTTGAATCAGGAATAGTTACATACGATTGTGCTTTTAAAGAAAAACTTGCAATCAGTAGTAGGATGATCAGCGTAAATTTTTTCATTAGAATGATTTTTGTAAAATGGAGGGATGATTCTATTTGCGTGTTACGTGAATTTAAATTTTAATGTTGTGCTATTTTATCTTTATCTATTAAGCGGTTGAATTTGATTTGTTAATGGTTGATTTTTGTCTTTTTAAATGTGCCCTAGCTTAGCTTGTTGCCGAACAACATCCCCATGTTTCATGCAACAAGCCGAGCCAAAGCATTTAACTGATACAAACCTACTTCATAAAAACGCCCTTCATTTAGCATATTAAGTCTATTATATACATGTCAAAAACGAGTACTATTCCTTGTAAGTATTGATATTGTTTAATTTATATACTTATAATTATACATGTGAAGCCTTTTTTCATCTTTTCGTATATTTATACATGTCTAAATCATAATTAATTGAGTAAATAATCCTAAAATGACTATGATATCTAATAAATAATAAGTAATTTAGATACTTGTCGTGTGTTATTTATCTTTGTAAGTATTGTATATAAAGACAAATGAGAAAGTCTTTACGATAATACACGAAATATTACAGCTATATATTGATACTTTACTAGCATAAGGAATAAAACAAATTATCCCAAAAATATACATGTCAAACACCGCTTCTGATCATTTGTTTAAATTGATAAAATCACTGAATAAATCGGAGAAACGCTATTTTAGTTTGTATGCTTCTCGTCATACACTCGGAGAAAAGAACAATTATGCGATTTTGTTTGAGGCAATCGACAAGCAAATAGAGTATGATGAAGATGCCTTACTTAAGCAATTTAAAAAAGAAGCCTTCATCAATAAATTTTCCATTACTAAAGCAAGATTGTACAATGTTGTTCTAAATAGTTTAACCGCTTTTCATTCTGCTAGTTCAATTGACGCTCAATTAAAACGCGATTTACATTGCGCTGAAATTTTATATAAAAAAACCTTGTATGAACAGTGTACTAAAATGCTTTCAAGTACAAAAAAAGTCGCTACGCGTTTCGAACGACATTCTTCCTTGCTAGAAATTAGTTTGTGGGAGAAAAAATTGATGGAGACAGAGAATTATGCTGGTAAAAAGGATGCTGATATCTTGTTGATGTTAGAAGCAGATGATTTGATTGGTGAAAAGATTAAAAACTTTAACGAATACTGGAATATTAAAAGTCGCTTCTTTTCTATATTAAATAAGCAAGGAAAAGTGCGGAATGATGAAGAGTTATTGAAGTTCAAAAAGATTATTGATAATACCTTATTAAAAGGTGAACACAAGGCATTGTCTACCGAAACGCGCTACCTTTTCTTTCATATTTATAGTGCGTATTATTTTGGAATAGGAGATTATAAAAAGAGCCATGAAAATTTGGTGAAGAACGTTCAGCTTATTGAAGAACATCCTGATATTTTTAAAGAAGAGCCCAATATTTATTTTTCGGTTTTAACTAATGAGATTTATGTTGGTAGTCAGCTGAAGAAATACAAAGAAGTATATGCTAGTTTAAAAAAATTGCGTTCTTCTTTGGTGCAGTTTGAAAATGGTAAGAATGAAGATTTAGAAGTGAAGCTATTTTCCAGTGCAACAAGTATTGAGTTGTCGATTTATATGCAAACTGGGGAATTTGAAAAAGGCTTGGAGTTAGCTCCGAAAATAGAGGAGAAGTTAGCAAAGTATCCAGGAAAGTTTACAAAATTGAGAGAGGCGTATTTCTATTTTAACATGTCGGCCATGTTTTTTGGTGCCGAAAAATATACACATGCATTAAAGTGGATTAATAAATTACTGAACAGTCCGAATTTTGAAGAGAGTGAAAATATTTATTGTTTTGCGCAAATCATGAGTTTGATTATTCATATCGAGTTAAAGCACGATGATTTTGTTCCACATGCATTTAAGAGTGTTCACCGTTATTTAAGTTCTCGAAATAAGGTTTACAAATTCGAGACAGTTATAATGGAGTTTATTGGTAAAATTTTAAAGACTACCAAACGTGAAGAGCAAAACAAGTACTATAAAGAATTAAAAAATGCCTTGTTCGATTTAAAAGCCGATTCGTTTGAACGTGCAGCTTTTGAATATTTTGATTTTATTTCTTGGGCGGAAAGTAAAATACAACGTGTACCATTTAGGGTAATTGTAGAAGAAACCACGGGGATGAAATAAGGTGTGACTGTATTAAAAAGTAAGAGCGATACCTGCTCTCAAAGGTACCGCTCTCGGGGTCTAAACTAAACAAACAAAAATGAAATTCTAGAATGCGTTATAGATGCTCAAGAATATAATTGATACTGTAGCAATCGCTAAAAAAATGGTTACGGTTCCTATACCATCCTGGTGGTATGTATGTCCGTGTCGATTTGATGTTTTCCTGTTCATGGCTTTTGAATTTAAATTGTTAAAATCGAGCAGTGCTGTTGCCATCTTATTAAAGTTTTTAATTTCTTATTTATATCGTTTCCCCCTGCCTGCCTGCCGGCAGGTTTCAGGATATTTTTTTTTAAGTAAGGTGTGGTCGGTTTGCCAATTAATAAAACAACATCCCCATGTGCCAATTAATTTTGTTACAAACCTCCCAACACCTGCTCTTGTTATGTAATCAATATTTGAATGAACTTCTGACCAATATTACGACACAAAAAGGCATAAGTACACCCACAATGAGTAAATGGCAGGTTCACTTATTTAATGGTAGGAATTAGAATTTAAGTGGTTTTCTATAAATGGGATAGTTTTTCAAGGAAATCGGTTTTATTACGTCTAGAGACCTCAACCTGCGAGTTGTCGATCATTACAACGTATCCGCCTTCTCCTTTTATGTACTTTTTTACGTGCTCGAGGTTGATTAAGTGGGAGCGGTGGACGCGGAAAAAGTTGTCATCGGTAAACATTTGCTCATATTCTCCCAAGGTACGAGAGGCAATGATTTTTTTACCGTTAGTAAGGATAAAAAAGGTGTAATTCCCATCTGAATCGCAGCGGATAATATCAGAAAGGTTAATGAAAATTAATCCATCTCCGTCAGGAATCCCTACTTTTTTAAGTTTGTTTTCGGGTCTAACATTCGATAAAAGGGTTTTAAATTGTTTGTCGAGTGTAGTTTTTTGTCCACGATACTCTTCAAAACGTTTTACCGCACCTATAAGCTCTTCTGGATCGATTGGTTTTAAAATATAATCGATGGCACTAAATTTAATTGCTTTAATAGCATAATGGTCGTATGCTGTAGTAAAAATAATATTGAAATTTATATTTTTAAATTTTTCTAATAAGTCAAATGCATTTCCATTAGGCATTTCAATGTCTAAAAAAACCAAATCAGGTTCTTTGTTTGTAATTGCTTCAAATGCACTTAACATTGAATCTACTTTTGCAACCACTTCAATTTGTTTGCAATTTTTTTCAATCATTTTAGACAATGATTCGCGTGCGCCTAATTCATCATCTACTATTATAGCTTTTATCATATACTACTAAGAATTGCGCCCGCCCGACCGGATGGCTGACTATTTTATTTTTTATCCCCGTTTCGGTCATTCGGGCGGGAATTTTTCCGCCCTTCGATAAGTCTGCTTCAACGCAGAATACTCAGGGTGACAATTAATTATAATTACGAATACTAATGTACTATTTATCTATCAAACGCTTTTAATTATTCATTTGAATCCAGAGGAATAATCAACCTAACTTTTGTACCAGAAGCTTTCCCGTTTTCAAATATGTCAATAATTTCAGTATTAATATTACTATTTAAACTAGAGTTCAAAATATCCAATCGTTCTTTGGTAATACTCATTCCCATCGATTTATGTTGTTGAACTCTGTTCTTTTTAAACTCCATTGATTTTTCTCTGCCAATTCCATTGTCTTCGATTGTACATAAAATTGTATCATTTTGTTTTTCTAACGTGAGGGTAATTTTTCCATTCCCTTGCATCGGAAGCAAACCATGAATAATAGCATTTTCTACATAAGGTTGAATTAGCATGGATGGAATCCTATCGTATGCCTGATCTATTTCTTTGTCGATAGTAATAGTATACATAAATTTTTTATCGAAACGCATTGTTTCTAACTCAAGATATAATTCTAATGCATTTAATTCTTCTGCTACCGAAATCATTTGCTGTTTGGAGTTATCCATAATCTTTCGCATCAACTTAGCAAATTTCGATAAGTACTTTAAAGCTGCATCTGTATCATTATTGGAAATATAATGTTGAATAGAACTTAATGTGTTAAAAATAAAATGCGGATTCATTTGAGCACGCAATGCTTGTGATTCGATGTTAGCAATTTTTTTATTGAGTTCGGTTTTTCGTTTTTCACGATTTTTAATTCTTCGGATTCTAATGCGAATAGATAAAATTAAAGCTAGAATAAAAAAGGAGGAAGTGAAAATAATAAAAGCCCAAGTTTTCCAAAAGGGACGATCGATAGTAAAGGTAAAAGTTGCTGGAATTTTATTCCAAATTCCTTCGTTGTTTGAGCTAATTACTTTAAAAGTATAAGTGCCTGGAGGCAAATTTGAATAAGTTGTAAATCTTTCCTTCGAAGCTGGAGACCAGTTTTTTTCAAATCCTTCAAGAATGTGAGAATATTTTACTTTGGATGGGTTTGTCAAACAAATTCCAGAAAAATTAAAAGTGATACTGTTATCATCATAATGCAAATGCATGTTGTTGTTGAAAACTGTATCCTTGTAAAACAAACGATATTTCGAAATACTTATTCTTGATTCAAATGGATTTGGAATATATTCATTAGGGTCGTATTTAACTACACCGTAAACAGTACCAAACCAAATAGCGCCATCTTTGTCAACAAAGGTTCCATTGCTATTACATTCTACCCCTGAAAAACCTTCTTGTTTTCCAAATTGAATAATATTTTTTATTCCACTTTTTTTGTATTCTCCAATATCAAGTTTGTTTATTCCTTGATTTGTTCCTACCCAAATTTCATTTTGAGATAAGCCAAACGTAAGTGAATACACAAGGTCGGAACTCATTCCATCTTTTTCACTAAAGTTCACTGGTCGTTTGTCTAGTTGATTTGGATTTAGCATCCACAATCCATCCAGAGCACCGAAATATAAATTTCCTTCTTGATCTATTAGCGATGTTAAATACGTGTCATTTTTTAAACCTATTTTTTTGCTACATTCAACAAACGTATTTCCATCTAATTTAAACAATCCACCTAAATAACTTCCAGACCATATTGTTCCATTTTTATCTTCTACGAAGGTCCAAACATCACATTTGTCTGATAATCCAACTAAAGAATAATAAATAAATTTTTCTCCGTCATACTTAAAAATTTTTCCATTGCTGCCTAACCAAATATTATTTTTGGAGTCCTTGTATATACTATAGATTATTTCTTTCCATACAGCAGATGTATCATTTTTCTTTGTAAACTTTTTCCCCTGCCCGTCCGGCAGGCGGGCATCATAAATGTTCAATCCTTTATCTGTTGCAAGCCATAATACTCCAGGACTATATTCATAAATCATATTGACCATATTCGCATCGAGGCCATTTTCATTATTAAGCTGAGTAAAGTATCCATCTTCATATAAGAATAAACCTCCATCTTGAGAACCAACCCAAAGATTATTTTTTGAGTCGCGGGTTATTCCAAAAATAAAATTACTTGTAAGTCCATCATGTATTCCATAGCTGGTAAAAGGGTTGCCTCGATATTTAAATAAGCCAGAATAAGTTCCTATCCATAAATTGCGCTCAAAATCTTCGTATAAATAACTAACTAAATTGCTGTTTTGGTCCCTTTTAATTGAGTATTTAGTGAATTTTCCATCTTTAAATTTCATCAAGCCTTTCCCTGATCCAATCCAAAGTGTATTCTTGTAATCACATAAAATAGATGAAACATTGTTGTCAATCATTCCTTGCTCATCCGTATATGAAGTAAAGGTGTTGTTGTTACTTATTTTACAAATACCATTGGAAGTTCCAATCCAAAAATTATTGTCTTTGTCTTGTGTAATGGAAGTAACAGAATTTGAAAGTAATCCGTTAGCAGTTGTAATTGGAGTAAATGTTTTTCCATTAAAAATGCTTATCCCTTCTGTTGTTCCAATCCAAATTTTTCCTTCTCTATCTTGAAATATGCATTTAACGAAATCGCCAACTAATCCATCTTGTTTAGAAAAATTAATGAATGTACCTTCTGTTAGCTTGCTGATTCCTTTTTCTGTTCCAAACCAAATATTTCCTTTTGAATCTTTTATTGATGAAGTAACTGTATTGTTGATTAGTCCGTTTTTTGTAGTATAACCAGTAAAAGATTTTCTATCGAACTTGTTGATTCCACTTATAGTTCCAATCCATAAGTTTCCTTCATTGTCTTCAGAAATAGAAGTTACAAAATGGTTTAGCAATCCGTCTTTTGTAGTGAAATTCGTAAATGAAATTCCATCAAATTTACTTAAACCTCCGTATCCTCCGCTCCATAAATTTCCTTTGCTGTCTTGAAAAATTGTGGAAACATTAATAAATGGTAATCCATCTTCAACGGAGTAATTTCGAAAAAAAGTAGATTGTGCCACACTAGTTAAAGTGAGTAAGAGAAAAAAGTATATAAATAAATGTTTTACTTTCATCAAAAATAAAATTCTTATTTATTAAGAAACGAATCCCAACCTTGTGCGGTTAATGGAATTGACGTTCCAGCTTTTGAAATTAAGTTTACTCCTTCTTTGCTATTTGTTAAATGACCAATAACAGTAATATCTGGATTGGCTTTTACTTTAGGAAAATCTGCTTGATCAATTGTAAAGAGTAATTCATAGTCTTCACCACCACTTAAAGCACACATTGTTGGATCTAAATTAAATTCTCGAGCCATATTATAAGTAGAAGGATCGATCGGAATTTTTTCTTCAAATAAATTACAACCCAAATCGGATTGAGTGGTTATGTGTAATATTTCTGAAGCTAAACCATCCGAAATGTCAATCATTGCAGTGGGTTTCAATTCTAATTTTTTTAATAATACAGGAATATCTTTTCTTGCTTCTGGTTTAAGTTGACGCTCCAAAATGTAATCGTTGCCTTCTAAATCAGGTTGAACACCTGGAGATTCCATAAAGATTTTCTTTTCTCGCTCTAGCAATTGAAGACCAACATAAGCTGCACCCAAATCGCCCGTTACACAAAGTAAATCTCCTTCTTTTGCTGTGTTACGATAAACAATTTCATCGCTTTCAGCTTCGCCTATTGCAGTAATGCTAATCACTAATCCCGATTTAGAAGTAGTTGTGTCGCCACCAACAATATCGACATTGTGCTTTTTGCAAGCCATCATAAATCCGGCATACAATTCTTCCAATGCTTCTACTGAAAAACGGTTTGATATGGCTAATGAAATGGTGATTTGTTTTGGAGTTGCATTCATCGCATAGATATCCGATAGATTTACGGAAACCGATTTAAATCCTAAATGTTTAAGTGGCATATAGGCCAAATCAAAATGTACGCCTTCCACAAGCATATCTGTGGAAACAACTGTTTGTTTGTTTTTATAATCTATAACTGCGGCATCATCACCAATGCCTTTTATAGTGCTTTCGTTTTTAATTTCGATGAATTGAGTAAGGTGTTTGATTAACCCAAACTCACCTAAACTGCTTAATTCGGTTCGGCCTGTATTTTCTAACATAAATGTATAATTATAGAGTAAAAGTAAGGCTTATCTGCGAAGGAGACAACACAAAAGTTTGTAAGGCTATATAAAGTCTTCGATAGTGTCTGCTTCAACGCATAATGCTCAGACTGACAAGTGAGGCGTCACACTGAGCGGAGTCGAAGTGGTTGCAAAATATTTATTAATTTAATGGAATTAGCCATAATTATAGCGGTAGCATGGCAATCAGTCTATTATTTTGATATATCCGTTTTTTAATTAATTTTATCTTGTTAAAAGGCTACAATATTATGTCTAAAAAAGAAAAGCAACAAGGCAAGTCACAAGCATCGACTAAAAGTGCATTATCAAATGTTGGTATCAAATCCGACCTTTTTGAGAAAACAGATGTTTGGTTTGAAAAGCATAATAAAAAAGTTTTTTATTTTATGCTCGTTCTTTCTACGTTATTTTCATACATATTGTTCGATGCTAAAGTGTCGGATGGTGGAGATGATTCTTCTTATATTGAAAGAGCTTGGTCTTTGTTGTACGAAAATAAATTTCCTTATTTCCAAGGACCTGGTTATCCCATTTTTTTATCGATTGTAGTAAAGATGTTTGGTTTAAATGTCATTGCTTTAAAAATGTTTTCGGTGTTTTGCCACTTTGGATTTGTTTGGTTTACTTATAAAGCTTTTGTAAAACGAATTCCTTATACCGTATTATTTGCATTAATTTCTTTTATTTCTGTTAATTCCTTCATTCAGTATTATTCCAGTCAAACATTTACTGAAACGTTTTTCCTTTTTATTCAGTCTATAAGTTTTTATATCTTTTTTAAAATTATTGATAGCATAAAAACGGAGCAAAATTTACTATCTAGCTTTAAAGAAAATTATTGGAAATGGATCTTGTTCGGGCTTTTATTTGTTTTGTTGAGTATCTCTAAAAGTGTTGCTGTTGTTGCTATTGTTGCAGTAGTTGTTTATTTCGTATTCAATAAAAACTATAAACAAATTGTAATTGCACTTGCGTCATTTATAATTATTCGTTTAATATATACATACATTACAACTTCAATGTATGGTGCTTCTACTTCTGATCAATTTGAAATGATTTTACGAAAGCAGTTATATAAACCAGAATTAGGGTATGAAAATTTCGGTGGTATGTTTAATCGGTTTTTTGATAATTGTAATACTTATTTTTCTTTGCATGTCTATCGTATTTTGCATTTGCGACCAGATAAATATGATATAACTAGTTTCGTTCCTTTTTTCGCATTCCTTACATCCATGTATATTCTTGTTTGTACTCTTTTGAGTTTCAAGAAAAATAGATTTATGTTTTTTACAAGTATTTATTTGGTGACACTTTGCGGAGGAATATTTTTTGGTATTCAAGCACAAAACATGCAGGATCGACTAATTATAATTGTAATGCCTTTTATTTTTTTACTCCTATTTTATTGGATGTACATGTTAGCAAAACGATATACATGGATGCAAACATTTTTCATTCTTTTTGTAAGTGGAATGTTAGTATGGAATATATATTGTTCACTCAATAAAGTAAAGGAAAATGCAAAAACTTCAGCATACACACCTGATTGGCAAAACTTTTTAGAAATGAGTAAATACTGCGCAGATAGCTTACCTGATAGTGCTCAAGTTTTATCGCGCAAGCCATCTATGTCATTTTTATACAGCGGTGGCAAAAAATTTATTGGACAGTTTGTGACAACATCGATGAACGCGGATACCGTTTTGATGAGTTGGCAAAAGCAAAAAGTGCAATATGTTATTTTAGGTAATTTGCGAATGAACCCTGCAAAAAATAATGGAAGAGTGATAAATACAATTCATCGCATGATTGGTCCAGTTTACAAAGCGTATCCTCAAAAAATTCGTTTGGTAAAATCTATTGGGACAAAAGAGAAGTGTGAGTTGTATGAGATAGTTTATTAGTCGCGAGGTTTCACTCGCTATGGCGAGCAAGGCCTCGCCATTCTCTATTTCAACAACGTACTAATATCACTTATCCACACTTTCAACAATTCCATTTCTTCTTTTCCAATTACATTGATATCAATTAATTTTTGGTAGCAAGTAATTAAATTATCGCAAATATTTTCTTGTCCAGGTTTTAAAGTAAGTGCTTGTAATTCTTTACAGATATTAAAGTTGTTTGAGTATCCAGGAATTTCATCTTCAAAATCTTTCATCAAATTGTGAGCGTTTCTTTCTTGCCAAACGGTTGGTTCGTGATATAAAACACTCCAACCACATTCCCATGCAATCCGCTGTGCAACATAACTTCTCCATATGTCGGTCATTCTGAAACTACAAAAGGATGGAAGATACATTAAAGGAAATGCTTCTTTAAACCAATAAGTGTTTTGACTGTTAAAGGGACTCCATGCATTTTTACCTAGCGCTAATCTGTTTTTGATTTCAAAATTCATTGGCAAAGGATAAGTCAAACGATAAACAGCATCCACATCCGGATTTTCATCTGCTAATCCTTGTTGAATTGGACAATTGATTGAGGTATTCTTTAATGTAGAAAGTTCAATTTGTTTGTTTTGTAATTCTTCTAAAGGAAATCCTCTAGGCCAAATCATATTTTTTGTAAAGTAATGATACACGTTTACCCAGCCAGCATTTTCAAATACATGACTTTTAACTTCACGGTTTTTTTCTGTCCAAAATTCAGCTCTTGGAATATTATCATCGTCTGTTTCAACTAATTCGGTAGAACCATTTTTAATGGCTACTAAGTAACCTAAATTTTTACGTGAATAGTGGCGAGTAGGCGTAATTTTAGCCAATTCAAAAGGCAATGTTAATTGACGATCAACACTCCAATAATCACAACCTTCTAACTTAAAATCAGCTGGAGATTTTGTGTCTCCAATTACGATATAATCGAAATTGCGCTCTTTACATTCTTTAGCAAATTGTTTTAGGATAGGATGTTTATCATCAGCAATAGAAGTAATGATGAGTGTTTTCTTAGTCGCCATTTTAGTTCATAAATTCGTTCAGTTCTTTCTTTATTTCTTCAAAACCAGCATCAGGTTTATAATTAAAATCTTTTGCAGCGGCAGTTATTTCTCCAGCTATGTCTTTGTGAAATTTTCCAGCAGCATGAACTGTTGCATTTAGTTTTCCAAAAATACCTAAAAAGCTATCAAGTATACAAAATAATTCGCACATCCATCTTGGGATATAGAATGGGTTATATTTTACTCCTAATCCATCAGCAATCATTTGATATATATCATCTACTGTGTGATTTGCTTTTTTGTCACCAATCCAATACCATTTTCCAAAAGTTTTTTTATTTTTTTCTGCTTTAAGGAAAGCTTGAATAATGTTATCTACATGCGAAATACTTCTGAAATTTTTCCCATTTCCGAAAACAATTTGTCTTTTCCAGTAAAACATTTTGAAAAAATCTTTGTTTCTGTCGGGCATAAACGGACCAAAGAACCAGAATCCGCGCAATGAAGTTCCATCTATTAATCCTTCTGAAGTTTTATCTAAAATGTATTTTTCTGCCTTGTGTTTTGATTTTCCGTAATTCTTATATGGATTTGCTTGAGTGTTTTCATCAAATATTCTTTTTTCTCTTCCATATCCACAAATACTATCTGTTCCCATAAAAAGGATTCTTCTTATTCCTTTTTCTATACACACATCAACAAGATTTTTTGTGCCTTCAAAATTTATTTTATAATAAGTTTCGATTGATTTTGGATAAATAACTCCAGCTAAATGGTAAACAGTTTTAACATTTTGTAATGCATTTTTTAAACTCTCTTTGTCTGAAATATCACCATAAACAATTTCAAAATTTGATGGAAGAGAAAAAAAATTTTTAAATTTTGGTTGAACCAACAATCTGACTTTTCTATTAACAGCATTGTTTCCAAATCGATCTCCGTTCATTAAAATGTCAACCATTCTATTTCCTAACCAGCCCGGGAAGCCTGTTATCAAAAGAACATCGTCTATGTCGTAGTCTAATCTAGTAAGTTCTGGGTTCTCTTTTTGAAAGAGTTTATTTACACCTGCTACTTTTTTTTGAGTATCAATTACTGCTTCCGAAAGTATTTTTTCGATGGCTGGAATTGAGTAGTTTAATTCTTTTTTCGCTTTTTGTGAATCGTACCAACTGAAATTTCCTATTACTGTTTTAATATATTTTGGGTCAACAGGACTTTTTTTACCAAGAATAATTTTAGCGGCAATGGCGCCTAAATAAATAAATCCTTTCGGTAAAAATATAAGTGAAGATTTATGTCCACAATATTTTGAAAGTAGTGTGTAAAAGTCTTTAAATGAAATATTGTTTCCAGCAACAACATACTTTTCGTTTGGTTTTCCAATTAACCACGAATCGATATGAGCTTTTGCCACTTCATGAACAGAAGCAACCGATATTCCTCCCGAGAAATAAAATTTTTGTCCTTTTTGAAAATAGTCTTTAATGATTTTGTGAGGAGGAGTTAATTTTAAATCGTTATCTCCTACAACCCAAGATGGATAGAGTCTTCGGATGTCTGCTCTGTTTTCTGAAATAAGTTTGTCGCAATATTCTTCTGCTAAAAACTTCCCTTTTACATAAGGACTTTCTAATATTGTTGTTTTATTATTTTCGTTAATAAGAATGTTCTGATTGGACGATCTTCCAAGAACTACAACTGAGCTGGTATAAATAATTGTTTTTACATTTTTCTCTATTGCAGTATCTATAACAATTTTAGAAAGTTCAAATGTGTTTTGAATGACTCTTTTTTCATCACTTGTATCAGTTGTGTTTTCTGAAGCAATATGAAAAAGAGCATCACAATTTTCAAGAATTGATTCGTATGAATTTGGAGAAAGTAAATTTGCGAATTGAATTTTCGCTCCTTTATTTTTTAAATCAAAAATATTCTGATTTTCTTTTCGTATTAAAAGAGTAGTATCAAAACCCAATTCAAGTAATTGCAAAGCCACATGATAACCAATATGTCCGGATGCCCCAGTTACAACAACTCGTTTTTGCATTTCAATTATAATTCCTTTGGTTTGGATGTTAATCGTTGAAAGAAATAATAGAAAAGAGTTTGATAAGCATTCTTAATGGCATTTTTAGAAACGCGAGGAGAAGGAGCTTGATAATGGATAGGAACTTCAACGGTTCTATGCTTTCTCAATAAATAACGCAATTCAGTTTGATAAAAATGTGCTTTAGATTTAAATTCATGATTAATAATTTTTCCAACTACATCACGATGAAAACCTTGAAATCCAGAAGTCATGTCGCGTAATTTTGTTCCCAATAACATGTTTGCCAAAACGGTTCCAGTTTTTGAAAGCATTCTTCTTTTAAAAGGAGAATCGCCCATGGAGCCACCATTGATGAAACGACTTCCGAAAGCGCATTCGTTTCCTTCATTCAAAACTCGCAAAAACATTGGAATGGCACGAGGATCGTGAGAAAGTCCAGCATCCATTTCAATAATTATATCGTGACCAGCTTCGTATGCAACTCTTAATCCTTTCACGTATGCATCTACAACATTTCTATTTTCGGGTGCCCAAACGGTAACATATCTAGAATCTTTTGCTGACAATGCCTGAGAAAGTTCTAACGTTCTATCAGTAGATGCTTTATCAATTATAAAATATACACTTCCTGGATTTAATTCATCAATCACAAAGTTGAGCATTTCAATAAACGGTTTGAAATCCTGCTCTTCATTTGCCATCGGAATTACAATTGCCCACTTTTTATAATAAAACATTGTGCTGAGTTAGATGGATAAAATTATCTCCCAAAAATAGAAAAACTAATCAGCACATTGTCCTTTATTAATGCATAAAAATTTAGTCTAAAATACTTGTCGGAGTACCTAAAATTAGGTATTTTTGTACTCTGATTAGATTAAATCTAAATAAGAATAAGGAACAACTAATTGATTATCAATACTATATAAAATGATAACAGTATCAGAAAACGCAAAGCAGCATGCCTTAGACCTAATAAAACGAGAAAATCACCCAGAAGGGACTTTCATTCGTGTAGGTGTTGATGGTGGCGGATGTTCAGGACTTTCATACAAATTGGAGTTTGACAGCCTAATGAAAGAAGGCGATCAAGTATTTGAAGACAAGGGAATCAAAATCGCGGTCGACAAAAAAAGCTTCCTTTATTTGATTGGAACCGAGTTGGATTATACAGGTGGTTTGAACGGAAAAGGATTTGTATTTATTAATCCAAATGCAAGTAGAACTTGTGGTTGCGGAGAAAGTTTCAGCGTATAAAAATTTCACCACTAAGACCACTAAGGCCACTGAGTCTTAGTGAACTTAGTGCCTAAGTGGTAAAAAAAAAGATGGCAAACGAGATTTTAGCAGAGCAGATTAGCGGGGAATATAAGTACGGTTTTGTTACGGATATTGAGGCTGATAATGCTCCGAAAGGTTTAAATGAAGATATCATTCGCTTTATTTCTAAAAAGAAAAACGAACCAGAATGGATGTTGGAATATAGATTAAAAGCATTCAAATATTGGCAAACATTGGAAGAGCCACATTGGGCTCACGTTTCTTATACCAAACCAAATTTTCAAGACATTATTTATTACTCTGCACCAAAACCAAAAGTGCAATTGAATAGTTTGGATGAAGTAGATCCAGAATTATTAAAAACTTTTGAGAAACTTGGAATTTCTATTGAAGAACAAAAACGATTGAGCGGAGTTGAAAGCAGAATTGCAGTCGACATTGTTATGGACAGCGTTTCTGTAAAAACAACTTTCAAAGAAACACTTTCTGAAAAAGGAATTATTTTTTGTTCCTTCGGAGAAGCTGTTCAGGAACATCCGGAGTTGGTAAAAAAATATATGGGTTCTGTTGTTCCTTATACCGACAATTTTTATGCAGCTTTAAATTCAGCTGTTTTCACCGATGGTTCATTCTGTTACATTCCAAAAGGAGTTCGTTGTCCGATGGAGCTTTCCACATATTTTAGAATCAATGCTTCAGGCACTGGTCAGTTCGAACGTACTTTAATTATTGCAGATGAAGATGCGTATGTGAGTTACCTCGAAGGATGTACCGCTCCGATGCGTGACGAAAATCAATTGCATGCAGCTGTTGTAGAAATTGTCACACATAAAAATGCAGAAGTAAAATATTCAACTGTTCAGAATTGGTATCCGGGAGATAAAAACGGGAAAGGTGGAATTTTCAATTTTGTTACAAAGCGTGGAATTTGTTTGGAAGACAATTCAAAAATTTCTTGGACACAAGTAGAAACAGGATCTGCAGTTACCTGGAAATATCCTTCTGTAATTTTAAAAGGAGATAATTCGGTTGGCGAATTTTATTCGGTAGCAGTTACAAATAATTATCAGCAGGCAGATACAGGAACAAAAATGATGCATCTTGGAAAAAACACCAGAAGCACAATTATTTCAAAAGGAATTTCAGCAGGCTTTAGTAACAATAGTTACAGAGGTTTGGTAAGAATAGCAAAAGGTGCAAGCAATGCAAGAAATTTTTCTCAGTGCGATAGTTTATTGATGGGTGATAAATGCGGAGCTCATACTTTTCCTTACATAGAAATAAAAGATAAATCAGCAATAGTAGAACACGAAGCAACCACTTCAAAAATTGGTGAAGATCAATTGTTCTATTGCAAATCACGAGGAATAGATAATGAAAAAGCAATAGGTTTAATTGTAAACGGATATTGCAAAGAAGTTTTAAATAAATTACCAATGGAATTTGCGGTAGAGGCGCAGAAGTTGCTTGCGGTTTCACTTGAGGGATCCGTTGGGTAGGTTCACCACTAAGTCACTAAGAAAAAAGAGAATCACTAAGACTAAGAAAAAAGTAGAAATAAAAAACTAAACTAAGTGCCCTATTGCCTTAGTGGTAAAATAAGCGAGATGTTAGTTATAAAAAATTTACACGCTTCCATAGATGGGAAGGAAATATTACGAGGCATAAACCTTGAGGTTAAAGCTGGAGAAATTCATGCTATTATGGGGCCTAACGGTTCTGGAAAAAGTACATTATCTGCAGTCCTTGCTGGAAAAGCAGACTATGAAATTACAGAAGGCTCCGTAACTTTCAATGGAAAAGATTTATTAGAACTTTCTCCGGAAGACAGAGCGAGAGAAGGTGTGTTTTTGGCTTTTCAATATCCAGTGGAAATCCCAGGAGTTAGTAATATTAATTTTTTGAAAACAGCTATTAATGAAATTCGTGCTTACAAAGGACAAACTCCTATGGAAGCAAAAGATTTTTTAGCATTGGTAAAAGAAAAACAAAAATTAGTGGAGTTGGATGGAAAGCTTGCAAATCGTTCGGTGAATGAAGGTTTCAGTGGTGGAGAGAAAAAAAGAAATGAAATTTTTCAAATGGCAATGTTAGAACCGAAGTTGGCAATATTGGATGAAACTGATAGCGGGTTGGATATTGATGCTTTGAGAATTGTTGCTGGTGGAGTAAATAAATTAAAGTCGAAAGACAATGCAACAATTGTGATTACACACTACCAAAGGTTGTTAGATTATATTGTTCCAGATGTTGTTCATATTCTATATAAAGGAAAAATTGTAAAATCTGGTCCGAAAGAATTAGCATTGGAGTTGGAAGAAAAAGGATATGATTTTATTAAAGAAGAAGTTGGAGCTTAAATTTGCTCGCAGATCTCGCGGACTTTCGCAGATTTTAATATAAATTAGGACGTCATGCTGAGCGTAGTCGAAGCATATATTATTGAAGGCAGAAATTATAATGGAAACGATTACTAAAGTAAATACTATAAAAGATAAATTGATTGCTGAATTTGAATCATCAAAAGGTTCATTGTTTGGTGATTTGTCTATTCGTGAGCAAGCCTTGGAAGCCTTTTCTAAACAAGGAATTCCTAATAGAAAAAGTGAAGAGTACAAGTATGTGAATATGGAATTGGCTTTGAAAGGTGAGTTTTTATTTTCAAGCTCGATAAAACTTTCAGCTAAACAAATTGAAAGCACTCAGTTTTTAAAAGAGGCAATTGTGATTGTTGTTGAAAACGGAAAATTTAACACTGAACATTCAAAAACAAGTTCACTGCCCAAAGGATTAGAAATACTAAACATTTCGGATGCAGTTTCTAATGATGCATTCAAAAAGTATTACTCAAAATACGCAGATATAAATTCAGATCCATTTATTGCTTTGAATACAAGTTTGGCAACAGGTGGAGTTTTTATTCATGTTGAAAAAAGTGCTATAATAGAAAAACCAATTCACATAATTCATATTACTTCTGTTTCTGAAAACACCATTTTAAATTCTAGAAATTTAATTGTTGTAGAAGAAAATGCACAAGCTACAATTGTTGAATCCTATGAAATTGTTGATTCTGCTGCTAAATCGTTTAATAATACATTAACGGAAATTATAATTGAGGCTAATGCGATTATGGACCATTATAAAATTCAAGACGAAAAAGATTTTGGTCAGATTGTAAGTACAACACAAGCAATTCAAAAAATGAAAAGTGTTTTTACAACTCATACATTTACATTAAGTGGATTGTTGGTTCGTAATAATCTGAACATGGTTTTGGATGGTGAGTTTATTGAATCGCATTTAAATGGATTGTATTTAACGAATGGGAATCAGGTTGTGGATAATCACACCTTGGTAGATCATCGTAAGCCAAACTGCAACAGCAATGAGCTTTATAAAGGAATTATTGAAGAGAAGTCTTCTGCAACTTTCAACGGAAAAATTTACGTAAGAAAGGATGCTCAAAAAACAAATGCCTTTCAGTCGAATAAAAATATTTTATTAAGTGACGATGGAACCATCAACACAAAACCGCAATTAGAAATTTATGCCGATGATGTAAAATGTTCACATGGTACTTCAACTGGTAAGTTGGATGAAGATAAAATATTCTATCTTCGTGCTCGAGGTTTGAGTGAAGCAAGTGCAAAAAAACTACTTATGCACGCATTTGCTTCTGAAGTGGTTGATACAATTAAAATTGACGCTTTACGTGATTACATTGAAGCTAAAATTTCAAAACGATTTGAATAATCAGTTCTGTGCTTTTCAAAAATAAAAATCTTCTTCTTTTACATTTCATAGTTCTCATCTGGGGTTGGTCGCCAATTCTTGGTAAGCTAATCAATATTGAAGGTGTAATTGCATACCAATTGGTTTGGTTTCGAATGTTGATTACTGTTGTTACAGTTGCTTCATATATTTTTCTAACAAAACAAAACATTAAACTTGCTACAAAAGATATTTGCCAGCTCGTAGGAATTGGAGCTATTATTGCTTTCCACTGGTTTTGTTTTTATAATGCAATAAATGTTTCTAACGTTTCTGTAACTCTTGTAGCTTTTGCAACGGGAACATTGTTTACTTCTATCATCGAACCGATTTTCTATAAACGTAAAATCATCCGCTATGAAATAGCTTTCGGAATGGTTATTATCGGAGCTATTGCGATGATTTTTCAAGTTGAGACTCAATACACTTTGGGAATTATTTTTGGAATGTTAGCGGCACTTACTTCTTCTTTTTTTACTGTTTTTAATGGTTTGTTAGTAAGAAGAATTCCTTCACCTGTGATTGCTATTTATGAATTAACAGGAGGTTTTCTTGCTCTAACGGTTTACTTGTTATTTACAGGAGAATTTACTTCTGAATTTTTTAATATAACTCCTGCAGCTTGGGGATGGTTGGGAGTATTATCTATTTTAGGAACAGCATTTCCGTTCATCTCTAGCGTTAACTTGATGAAAAAAATTAGTCCCTATACTGTAACTCTAACAGTAAATTTAGAAGTTGTTTACGGGATTATTATTGCCTATATACTTTGGAAACAAGACGAAGCAATGACCCCCGGATTCTACTTAGGAACCTTAATTATTTTAGCTACCATTTTTGGTAATGGATTGTTAAAGCAATATCTGAAAAAGGATAAAGAATAAAAAAACCTGTCTAACACTCCGGACAGGTTTTCCCTCTAAACAAAATAAGTGGCGAGGCATGCTCGGCATCGCGAGTGTAACCTCGCGACAGGTGCTATTAACTTATCTATTAACTATTATTTTTTTAGTAGAAATAGTATTATTTACTTTCAATTGAAGTAAATACATTCCTTCGGAAACATTTTCAGCATTCCAAGTGGTAGAATATTCACCACTTGATTTAGTTCCATTTTCCAATTCAGCAATTGTATTGCCCAAAAAATCAACAATGGAGATCGATACGTTGGCATCTTTGTTAATTACATAATTGATAATGGTATTATCGCTAAATGGATTTGGGTAATTTTCAAAAGAAGTTATTGAAGAAACATTTTCAGTTACACCTAATGGAACTACATTGATTGTAAATACACTTGACATCATCATGCCTGGAAAGATTGAATCGCAATACGTATCTGTGCAAGAACCATCAGAAATTGTTAAACATAAAAATACTGGAGCAGTAGTTGCATATGTATGAGTTGGGTACATTGCAGTTGAAGTTGAGCCATCTCCAAAATCCCATAAGTAAGTTAATGTTCCTGGAGAAGTCGAGTAATTGTATACAAAGTAATTATATAAATTTGATGAATCTTGTTGAACAACAAAATAAGAATGACATACGCCAGCCATATATACATATTGACAAGTTGTGCTGTTGCAAGTAGTGTCAAGAAAATTTGTTGCCGTTACACAAACGTAGTAGGATCCATTTGCTAGAAAAATGTGATAGGGATTTTGCAACATTGAAGTTGTTCCATCACCAAAATCCCAAAAATAATTACTGCCTGTGCCTGTGCTTGAACCGAAGAAGCTACAACCATTTCCTGTGGCATCTGGAGTGTATGTGAAACTCGCATTGCAGCTCGAAACAAAAACGCTATCACAATAGGTAGAGTTACATAAAGTAGATGGGTTGAAAGTTGTTAAGCATATTAAATATGCCCCACCGCTAGGATATGAGTGTGTTCCTGGATTTGCCGAAGTACTCGTTGTTCCATCTCCAAAATCCCAAAAGTAACTTGTAATACTTCCCGATGAGATATTGTTAATGTAAACAGTGCCTAATGTGTCGTAATAGATATAAAAATTTGCATTGCAAGTTCCTATACTATTAACAACTGAAATTGTGGTACAGTATGAATTGTAACAACCTAAAAGAGTATCAAACATTCCTATTGAATCATATATAGTCAAGCATGCTGTATAAGTGCCAGTCCCAGCATAAGTATGTGTTCCAGGATTCATTGAAGTACTTGAAGAACCATCTCCAAAATTCCAGAAATAATATAATCCTGTTGCTGTAGAAGTGTTTGTGAATGTCACATCACCATCGTTTGCCGTGTCAACTGTATATGTATATCCGGCAGTACATTGTGCACCTGCTTTAAAACCAAAACAAATGATAGCTCCAAATATTAAAACTCTTGTGAGTTTTGATAACATGTTTTTTTGAATTTTTGTAATTGTTTTCATGGTGTATAGATTTAATTTTTTTTGTATTTTAATTTCTGATACAAAAGTGCAACACAATGTTTAGTAACTAAAATAAAAATCTAAAAATCTTACGCATCCAAATCGAAAAAAATTACAGATTAGTCAATAAGAAATGAAAATTATTTTTAAATAATTGTCCTTATACAAGATATAAAATTAGTTACTTTTTGATAATTAATTTGCTAGAATTTCCCGTTTCAGAGCTCAGTTTTATCAAATACGTACCTTGACTTAATGTTTCTGTATTTATAATTGTTTGGTGTTTTCCGGAAGTCTGACAAATAGAATTCGAAGAAATTTTATTTCCAATGATATCAAATAGTTCAATGTTTACTGTTGATGAAATTAATAACTCAAATGAAACGGTAACATTATTAGTTACTGGATTCGGATAAACTGATAAATCAAAATCAGCGGCATCATTTTCCAATATTCCTATACCAGTAATGTTAGTTACAATAGAATCGCAAAAAGTATCTGTACAAGAATTAAATGCATCCACCATTGTAACACATACATAATAATTTCCTGCTACTGCATAAGTATTAGTTGTAACAGCTCCTGTTCCAGTATTGCCATCACCAAAAGTCCATGAATAGTTACTAGTCAATGAAGGCGGAATAACAGTAAAAGCAACTATTCCATTCACATCAATATAAGTATAAGTAACTGAACAAATTCCTCCTGTTCCAGCTGCGACAACACTATCACAATATATACTTGTGCAAGAAGTGAGTGGATCATTTGTGGTTAAACAAACGTAATATGTTCCTGCAGTTGCATAAGTATGTAATGAAACTGGCAGAGTTCCTGTCGTGCCATCACCATAATCCCAAGCGTAAGTATCGGTAATAACTATTGGTGCAACTTGAAAAGTAAGGTTTCCTGAACCGTTATCAGTATAAGTAAAAGTAGAACTACAGCTTGGTGTAGATATATAAACTACTACACTGTCACAATAAACATCCGTACAAATTCCAGCAGTATCAGAAATGGTTAAACAAACATAATAAGTTCCAGATGCTGCGTATGTATTGGTTGCTGCAGCTCCAGTTCCTGTATTCCCATCTCCAAATGTCCATGCGTAATTTATATTCAACCCTAATGGGCTTCCTGTGAAAGCGGCAACTCCTGTTGTTGTATCCACCATGGAAGTGAATGAGCCAGTCATTCCACTATTCACTGTAATTGTAGTTGAATAAGTGTTTGAGCAAAACAGGCTAGTTCCAATAGTTAAGGAAACATTATAAACTCCGCAGACATCATACGTATGAGTCGGATTTTGTAACGAACTTGGCGCGGAAAGGTCACCAAAATTCCATATCCAAGTAATAATGCTACCAGAGCTAGAAGTTGAGGCATCGGTAAAATTAAACACATTTGCAACGTTGCTGTAGGTAAAGTTGGCTGTACAAGCTGATTTAGCGGGTTTTGTAAAACAAACGAATAGAATAGCAATAGCTATAAACGAGTAATATTTTTTCATTGTATTAGTAGTTTTTATCCATATCAAAAGTACGAATTTTCTGAATTAGTTTAGGCTTTTCTCGTAAATTTGTCCCGAAGGGATTCCTTCGGAATCACTCAGTCAAAAGCTTATGAATACTAAACTTTATTGTAATAGTCTTACGCATTACTCAAGATACAAAACACGTGTTGTAAACGTTGGTGATATTCCTTTGGGTGGCGATAATCCTATTCGTATTCAATCGATGACAACTACCGATACGATGAATACAATTGCAACAGTTGAACAAAGTATTCGAATGATTGATGCAGGTTGTGAATATGTTCGTATAACTGCACCAAGTATAACAGAAGCTCAAAATTTAGAAGAAATAAAAAAAGAATTAAAGAAACGAGGTTACAGAACTCCTTTAATTGCTGATATTCATTTTACTCCCAATGCGGCTGAATTAGCTGCACGCATAGTTGAAAAGGTGAGAGTGAATCCTGGAAATTATGCCGATAAAAAGAAATTTGAAAACATAGACTATACTGATGCAACGTATGTAGCAGAATTGGATCGTATCAGAAATCGTTTCACGCCACTTGTGAAAATTTGTAAAGAATACGGAACAGCTATGCGAATCGGAACAAATCATGGTTCTTTGAGTGATCGTATATTAAGTCGTTATGGTGATACCCCATTGGGGATGGTAGAAAGTGCATTGGAGTTTTTAAGAATTTGTGAAGACCATAATTATTACAACATTGTTTTGTCGATGAAAGCAAGTAATCCGCAAGTGATGGTGCAAGCCTACCGTTTGTTGATTCAGAAAATGCATGAATTGAATATGAATTATCCTTTGCATTTAGGGGTAACTGAAGCAGGTGAAGGAGAAGATGGCAGAATAAAATCAGCGGTAGGAATCGGAACATTGTTGGAAGATGGAATTGGTGATACCGTTCGTGTTTCTTTAACCGAAGATCCTGAATTTGAAATTCCTGTCGCGAAAAATTTAGTTGAACGGTATTCGAATAGAACTTCTCATAAATCAATTCCTGAAATTTATAATCTTCCTTATTCGCCTTACGACTTTTCAAAAAGAGTTTCAAAAGAAGTTGTAAATATTGGTGGACATAATGTTCCTAGAGTCGTTGCCGATTTTTCTCAAAAACAAAAAATTACTGCTGCATCTTTATTTGCTGTAGGATATAATTATTCTGTGCCACTTGATAAATGGAATTTAACAGACCAAGCATGTGATTATGTTTTTGTAGGGGATAATACGGTAGATTTTCAAATCCCCGGAACGCTAGGATTAATATACAATGCAAGTAAGTGGAATGACTTGGAAGATAAAACTAGAAGTTATCCATTGTTTTCATTTGAAGAATTTAATTCTGCACCAAAAAAATCAGATGTTTTAAACTTTATTTCATTGGCAATTAATAATGTTCTTCAATTTCCAAATTTCCAAATTGAAAATTTTTCAAATTGTATTCTAGTTTTTGAATCATCTAATGAACATGGAATGGCAGAACAGCGCAGAATGTTTGTTGAATTACAACAAAATAAAAATTCGATTCCTGTTATTATCAAAAGAAACTATTCAAATCTTTCAGAAGAAAAATTTCAATTACACGCATCAACAGATTTAGGAGCATTATTTTTAGATGGTTTCGGAGATGGTATTTGGATAAATCAAACTAATTGTACATCACCTAAAAATGTAAATGCAACTGATTTCGGAATATTGCAAGCAACACGAACACGTATTTCAAAAACAGAATATATTTCTTGTCCTTCATGCGGAAGAACATTATTTGACTTACAAGAAACAACCGCAAAAATTCGTAATCGTACCGATCATTTAAAAGGAATAAAAATTGGAATTATGGGCTGTATCGTGAATGGTCCAGGTGAAATGGCAGACGCAGATTACGGATATGTTGGAACGGGAATAGATAAGATTACTCTATATAAAGGAAGAGAAGTGGTAGAGCGAAATGTGAACTCTGAAAAAGCTGTGGATGCATTGATAGAATTGATTAAAAAGCATGGCGATTGGGTTGAAAAGGAGAGTATATAGATTGTCAAAAAAGGTTTATATTTGTTATAGAAACTAAAAAAAATTCCCAATGAAGAAAACACTTACTCTACTATCAATTGCGCTTAGCGCTAGTTTATTTGCTCAAACTACGATTCAAAACGGAGATTTTGAATTATGGGAAAATGTTGGAGCAGCAACTGAAGAACCAACGTTTTTTAATTCAAACAGAACAGGTACTGATTGGGCTACTAGCGGACCACAAACTTGTTACAGAGATGCAACTACTTTTCATGGTGGTGCTTATTCTGTAAGAATGGAAACTAAAACATTTATTGTTGCAGTTGTAAATGGATCTGTAACAACTGGAATTGTAAATGCGCCAACAACTAACAAGGCTGATGGCTATATTGGTACAATTAAAAATACTGATTTATCAGATATTAGAAGAATGTCGTTTGTGGGAAGACCAGATAGTTTAATAGGTTGGTACAAATACACACAAGGGGGTTCGTCTGAGATTGGAAAAGTAAAAGCGATTTTGCACACAGGAAATTTTTATGACCCTGAAGCTGCAACTTCTTATCATCCTGATTCATCAGCAAATAAAATTGGAGATGCATTGTTTTTAACACCGGCAGCAAATGTTGCTTCATGGACTCGTTTTGCAGTTGCTTTTAGCTATACATCTGGAAGTAATCCTGCTTATATTATGATAAACACAACTTCTTCAAACGATCAACTTACTTCAACAGCAGGAAGTAAATTATGGTTGGATGATTTAGCTGTTGTTTATAGTACTGCTAGTGTTACTGAGATTTCTTTCAATCAAAACAATGCTAATGTATATGCTTATGATAAAACAATTTATGTAGATTTTATCAAAGGATTGCAGAAACAATCTACTCTCACTGTTTATGATTTAACGGGTAAATTAGTTGCGACCAAAGTTATTTCTAATTCACAATTAAATTCAATTAACGTTTCTGAATTTAATTCAGGTTTGTATATGTATCAATTGAGTGGAACAGAAATTCAAAAATCTGGTAAATTATTTATTAAGTAATTGAGATAATATTTTATAAAACCTTGGCAAATATTTGTCAAGGTTTTTTTATTTTTTGAAAATATGTTTTTACGTAATTGTCTATTAATATTTATTTCATTCTTTCTTTCTGAAAATGCATTGTATTCTCAGGAAACAGGAGTTTTGAAAGGAAGAGTAACGGATGCTAACTCAAAGGAATATTTGCCAGGGGCGACTATCCGCTTGGTGAATAATCTTTCTAAAGGTACTGTTTCGGATATCGATGGAAATTATTCCATGGTATTGGATACGGGTTATCATCAACTTTTTTGTGTATTTATTGGTTCGGTGAACGATACTTTTTCTGTTCAGATTCATACAAATGTAATTACCGAAAGAAATATCAATTTATTTTCTGAAGCAAAATTCTTACAAACAATAGTAGTATCTTCTGGAAAGTTTGACCAGAAATTAGAAGAGATGACCGTTTCTATGGAAGTCATCAAACCCAGTTTAATCAACAATAGAAATACGACAAGTGTTGAAACAGTTTTGGAACAAGTTCCAGGATTAACAATTATTGATAATGATCCGCAAATTAGAGGGGGAAGTGGTTTTACGTTTGGAGTAGGAAGTAGAGTGGCAATTGTAGTAGACGGAATTCCTTTGTTAAGTGGTGATGCTGGTCGACCAGAATGGAGTTATATCCCTGTAGAAAATATTGAGCAAATTGAAATCATCAAAGGTGCATCATCCGTTTTGTATGGTTCATCTGCATTGAGCGGTGTTATTAATGTTCGTTCTGCTTATCCAAGAAGTACTCCTAAAACAGTTATTAATTATTCAGTTGGAAATTATAGTTATCCAAAACCTCCAGCAATTAATTGGTATAATGAATCTATCCCAGGTTTTACAAATCTTAATTTTTTGCATTCGCGTATCATAAAAAAGAATTTAGATTTTGTGATTGGAGGAAATTTTAATATGGATCAAGGATATATTGGTCCACCACCGCCACAAGAACCTGTTCCCTTATTCGCACAGAGTGTTGTAGGAGAAATTCCTACATATTCAAATAAGGATATGCAGGAAGTGAGAGGCAGATTAAATTTTAATTTGCGTTATCGTTCCAAAAAATTTCCTGGATTGAGTTATGGAATTAATGGTAATGGAATGTTGAACAAAACGAATATGGTTTTGGCTTGGAGCGATGATTCATTGGGCTTATATCAAGGATATCCTGGCGCAGTATTTTTGCAAGATCAAAAAATATTTAATTTGGACCCATTCATAAAGTTCAATAAAGGAAATGGAATTAGTCATAGTTTAGTATCTCGTGTTTTTCATTCGGATAATGTTATTACTAATAATCAATCGAACTCTGGAACACTTTATTACGGAGAATACCAATTGCAAAGAATTTTTAAAAACTTAGATTTTACTTTTACAGGTGGAGTTGTGGGAAGTCTTTCTAATTCTCATGCGCAATTATATATTTCTAGCGGTTCGCCAGATAATAAAATTGTAAACGCAAGTGGATATGCGCAGATAGATAAAAAATTCTGGAACATCTTAAATATTTCTGGTGGTTTCAGGTATGAATATTTTAAAATGAATGATTTTAATAGTGTAGTTGCGCCAATCTACCGTGCTGGAGCGAGTTTGCAAGTGTTAAAAGCAACGTATGTAAGAGCTTCTTACGGACAAGGTTTTAGATATCCTACTATTACGGAGCGATACATTTCTACAAAAGCTGGCTTATTTGGTGTATTTCCAAATCCTGATTTAAAACCTGAGACAAGTACTAATTTTGAAATTGGATTAAAACAAGGATTTAAGGTTGCTGGAATTATGGGTTATTTAGATGTAGCTGGATTTTATCAACGCTATGAAAACACCATTGAATATTTATTTGGACAATGGCAACCTTCTATCGCACTCTTAGGTTTTAAATTTGTGAACACAGGAAATTCACAAGTACGAGGAGTAGATATGTCGATGGTAGTTTCTTCAGACGAAAAAAATAAAAAATTTGGAGTCAGTGCTTTGTTAGGATATACTTATGTTGAACCAATCACATTAACTCCTGATAGTGTATATGCTGTCGATAG
>CAMCUO010000003.1 GCA_945879015.1 Chitinophaga pinensis
TATATATGATTGCAGGACATGCAACTCATCATATGGGTGTGATTAAGGAGAAATATTTGATAGAGTAATCAGATAATATTTACTTCACGCTCCAATTCAATTCCAAATTTTTCTTTTACCGATTCTAAAACTTTAGTTGATAGATCGAAAATTTCAGTTCCTTTTGCACTTCCATAATTTACCAAAACCAATGCTTGCAGTTTGTGAACTCCTGCATCTCCAACTATTTTACCTTTCCAACCAGTTTGTTCAATGAGCCAGCCTGCAGCTAATTTTACATTTCCGTTTTCCAATTCGTAACCAACAATATTCGGATATTTGATTTTAAGGAATTCGTATTTGCCTTTAACAACTTCTGGATTTTTAAAAAAGCTACCCGCATTTCCTATTTCAGCAGGATTGGGAAGTTTACTGTTTCTAATATTGCAAACCGCTTTACTTATTGTTCTAATACTTTTGTCAATAATTCCCATTGCAGCCAACTCTGTCTCAATCGCTCCATAACTTGTATTAAATTGTGGATTTTTGAGAAGTTTAAATGTAACAGAAGTAATAATGAATTGATTTTTTAATTTGTGCTTAAAAACACTTTCGCGGTAACCAAATTTGCATTCTGCTTTTGAAAAAGTACGAACGGTTTTATCTGCCATACTAAATGCTTCCAATTCGTAAAACACATCTTTGATTTCTACTCCGTAAGCACCAATATTTTGCATTGGACTTGCCCCAACGTTTCCTGGTATAAGCGATAAGTTTTCTAATCCAGCATAATTATTTTTAATGCAATGCATCACAAAGTCATGCCAAACTTCTCCTGCTGCAGATTTAACATAATAGAAATCAGTATCTTCTTTTATGAGTTTAATTCCTTTGAGATTGTTTTTTAAAACGAGTCCGTCAAAATTTTGAGTAAACAATAAATTGCTTCCTCCACCTAGAATTAATTTCTTAGTATTTAAAAATTTTGGATTGGATAAAATATCTTGAATGTCTTCGATGCTTGAAAATTCGACAAAGTATTTTGCAGTAATATCAATACCAAAAGTGTTGAGTTTTTTTAAAGACTGGTATTCCAGGATTTTCATACTCAAAATTAATAATTAAATGCCAAATGCAGCAAATCGTAAATTTTATTGCTTTTTAGGATCGTCATTGCCATCCGCCCAGGCGGAGAAGCAATCTCTCACGAAACGGAGAGAGATTGCCACATCCCTCGAAAATGCGGGACTCGCAATGACGTCAGAAGATTGAGTATCAATACTAACAGACAAATCGAAGTGTTTTCCATTAGACACTAAAGGCTTAGTTCAGCCAAAATTTCTATCTTCGTATAGTGAAAAAAGCCATCGTCTCCGTCATAAACGATTTAAGCACCGATCAGCGCGTTCATAAGGTATGTACTACTTTGGAAAAGCTGGGATATGATGTTACGTTGGTGGGCCGTAAGCAAAAATCTAGTTTGCCTTTGGTAGAAAGAACGTATAAGACAAAACGCATGTTTCTGCTGTTCGAAAAAGGACCGCTTTTTTACGCTGAGTTTCAATTCCGACTTTACACATATCTCTTATTTCATAAAGCCGATGTTTTGGTTTCAAACGATTTGGATACTCTTTGGCCAAATTATAAGATTTCGAAACTAAAATCAGCTCATTTGGTTTATGATACTCACGAATTGTTTTGTGAAGTTCCTGAGTTGCAAAATAACCCTAAGAAAAAAAATATCTGGAAAAATATCGAGCGCAAAATATTTCCTAATTTGAAATATGTTTTTACGGTGAACGATTCCATTGCAAAAATTTATTCAGAAGAATATAAAGTTGATATAAAAGTTGTGAGAAATATTCCACTGCTTTCGAATCAAATTAAAATTGAAAATGTAAGTAAAGAACAATTAGGAATTCCAACCAATAAAAAAATAATTGTTTTGCAAGGAGCAGGAATCAACATTGATAGAGGAGGAGAGGAAGCAGTAGAAGCAATGCAGCATGTTGAAAATGCTGTTTTGTTAATTATTGGAAGTGGTGATGTGATGGATGTTTTGAGAAAAATGGTTGAGAAATTTAAATTGCATGATAAAGTAAAATTCATAGGGAAAGTTCCTTTTCAAAAGTTGGTTCAATATACCCGTCATGCGGATTTGGGTTTAACATTGGACAAAGACACAAATATCAATTATAAATACAGTTTACCAAATAAGTTGTTTGACTATATCCATGCAGGTGTTCCAGTGTTGTCTTCCAGTTTGATTGAGATCAAAAAAATAATTGATGAATACGCTATTGGCGATTGTATTACCTCGCACGATCCTAAGCACATTGCTGAAAAAATCAATGTTATTTTGTTGGACGAAAATAAACTGCAGTTGTGGAAAAAAAACACTAAAATTGCATCCGAAAAATTAAATTGGGAGTTAGAAGAAAGGGCGTTGATTAATGTATACTCTAAATTTCTTTAGAACGCATTCCCTTTGAAAAAGGTGCTAGGGGGATTGATGCGAATGCTCATTAAAAACGAAATGACTGAAAAACACCTACATATCATCTCTTTTGATGTTCCTTATCCAGCCAACTATGGCGGGGTGATTGATGTTTTTTATAAAATAAAGGCATTGCATGCTCATGGAGTAAAAGTTCATTTGCATTGTTTCGAATATGGTAGAGCAGAAGCATTGAGTTTGGAAAGTATTTGCGAAAAGGTATACTACTATAAACGTAATATGAGCAAGTCTTTATTGCTGAATACATTGCCTTTTGTTGTGGTAACTCGTTCTTCAGAAAAGTTAATGGAAAATTTATTACGCGATACTTATCCTATTTTATTTGAAGGCTTACATTCTTGTTTTCATTTGAATGATGACCGTTTAATGGGAAGAATTAAAATTGTGAGAACGCATAATATCGAACACGATTATTATAAGAATCTTCAGATAGTAGAAAAAAGATTCTTCAAAAAAATCTATTTTAAGACAGAAGGTAAAAAACTGGAGCGTTTTGAGAAAATTTTTAAAAAGGCTGATTATGTTGCGGCTATTTCTCCTGCTGATGCAATGGCGCTTTCCACACGTTATAAAAATGTGCATCACATTACTGCCTTTCATCCAAATGAAGCAGTAAAAATTAAAGAAGGTATTGGTAAATTTTGTTTGTACCACGGAAATTTAGAAGTGGGAGAAAACAATGAAGCAGCCTTGTATTTGGTGAATCAAGTATTTTCAAAAATAAAAACTCCTTTGATTATTGCTGGAAGAAAACCCTCTAAAGAATTAGTTTCTGCTGTCTCTAATTATTCACACATCAGTATAAAAGCAAATATCAATACACAAGATATTGATGAACTTATTAAAACAGCACAAATAAATGTGCTGCCAACATTCCAAGCAACGGGAATTAAATTAAAATTATTAGTTGCACTTTTTACGGGCAGACATTGTATTGTAAATTCTCTAATGGCTGCAAATACCGGGTTAGAAAAATTATGTTCCATTCAAGATTCTCCCGAATCTATGACTAAAGAAATATCTCGTTTGTTTGAATTGCAATTTGATATGCAGGAAAAGCAAAAAAGAGAAGCAATACTCATTGAAAACTTCTCAAATGAGAATAATGTGAAAAAGCTTATTTGCTTGATTTAGTTCCCCTTTTCCTATAATCCTGAACTAAAAGTTATAGGTTGGTGTTGCTAGGAGAAAAAGGACAAGTATCAAAAAATGCTGAGCGTTTATAATAAAAACGGTGCATCACTATTTATTGGTTTTATAGTTTTGATTAGTACTGCGGAAAGAGGATTGATAAAAATCTGTTTTGGTAGGGATAAATATCTGTTTGTTTAGAAAATTATGAGGTAAATTTTTTGAGCTCTTCAATAATATTAGAAGGGTTACGATTTGGGCCTCGATCTAGATGGCAATCAATCCAGTCAGCAATATTTGGATGTTTTAATAAATTTTTGAATTCGCTTTGCAGATATGCTTTTAGATTTTTTTTAGCTTCATTCATTTCTTCCCATACTTTTTTTCTCGTTTCCAGCACAAAAATGATGTCTTCAAAATCTGAGCTTGTTCTTCCATCGTTTTTACCTCTTCCTTTGAAGGCTTCCAATTTTGTTGCTATAAAATAGGGAGCACTTAATATTTTTACCGTACATCTTTCATCAACAACATATTCAACTGCTGCAGTAAATCCTTCAGGATACCATTTGTTACCAAAACCAATAGAAGGGTCATTGGTTGGCATAATGTCCACGACAATTCCTTGTATTTTATATCTACAAACTACCCCTGATTCAATATCATTTGAAAAACCAATTGCTCGTAATTTTTCTTCCAACTCTACTCTGTTTTTGTAGTTCAGTATTTCTACAATAACATCTACATCATCAGTTGGCCTTGATTCTAAAACAGCTTTATCCGGATATAATGATATTGTTGCGCCACCTACAAAGACTACTTTTTCTCTTAGTGTATCTAACGCGTTTGCAACAGCTTTAATTCTTATTATGTTTATGTGGTGACTCATTTAAAATATTTCTCTAATTCATTTAATGCAAGTTTAACTTCTCTTACTTTTCCTACACGAATAACATCTACCAACGCTAACAATTTATAATACACTTCATCATCGTGAATTGATTCTACTTGTTTCGGATAAAATGGTTCAATCATTAAACCAATCACTTCACCATTATAAGCTGGCCAAACGTAATTCATTTCACTCACTATGTGTTTCTTCATGCATGGGTGCGAATGAGCAGTTGGAACTCCTCTTACCATTGCACCTGGCTGTTTTGGAAAAACGTAGCGTACTCCATATTTCAAAAACTCAAATAAATTTAAACGATTAATTCTTTTCTTACTAAAATCAATTAACCCTGCAATCTGGCTTCTGTTCAAGGATTCAGAGATTTCTGATAGACTTATGTGTAATGCGTTTGCAAGTCCAAGCAATTGCACAGGCTTGTTACCCATTGCCAATACTTTCAATAGGATAGCTATATCTTGGGGGCGCATACCATTGTGCTTTCTCATAATGCAAATATAGATATTATTTCTCATTTCGCATATCGCGAAATGAGAAATAATATTAATTGACTAATAACCAATTAATTATAATTATATGGAGAAAGGGATTATGCCCAATTTAGGGTAATTTTTATGGTTGGCATACCTAATTTAGGGCGCTACCGATACAAAATCTAAAAAAACTTATTTTCCAACATATCATCTTACGCTTCCGGTCATCCTGAAACCAAAACTTCGGTACACCGAAGGTTTACTTAATTTACTTTGGAATCAATCACCTTCCCCATTTCACACTTAATAGTTCTGGAAGGAAATTTATCAAACATCAGAATGTCGTGAGTTGCAATTAGCACGGCTCTTCCGTTTTTGCTTATTTCCACTAATAAATTCATGATGCCTTCGGATGTTTCAGGATCTAGGTTTCCTGTTGGTTCATCAGCTAATATTAGTTCGGGGTCGTTTAATAATGCTCTTGCTATGGAAATACGTTGTTGTTCACCACCTGAAAGTTCGTGCGGCATTTTGAAACCTTTTGTATTTAAGTGTACTTTTTCCAAAACTTCTTGAATGCGTTTTTGCATAGCTAGTTTGTCTTTCCAGCCTGTAGCTTTTAAAACAAACATTAAATTATCGTTTACGCTTCTGTCGGTCAACAATTGAAAATCCTGGAATACAATGCCTAGTTTTCTTCTCAGGAATGGAATTTCTTTTCGTTTGATGGTGGCTAAATCAAATCCGGCAACGGTTCCGCTTCCTTCTGTAAGGTCTAAGTCGGCATACAATGTTTTTAGCAAACTGCTTTTTCCGCTTCCTGTTTTCCCGATCAGATAAACGAATTCACCCTTGTCAATGCTTATGTTTACATTGGCAAGCACCAAATTGTACTTTTGGAAAATAGAAACGTTGTTTAAGCTGATAATTGTATCGAGCGCCATTGTCTGCTAAAATATATTCCCGAAAATTAGTCATAAGCAGTATGGACAAGGGTCATTTATTCGCAATACTTTCAACATTTGTGCGTTAATAACTTCCAACCACCTTAAAACTTCATGGGACTATCCTTACTAATTTTACCATTATCTATTAACCTATTCAATGAAGAATATAAACGGGGTTGCACTTTTAGTTGGGATACTTTTTTCGGTTTCTGTTTTTGCTCAAAAAACGGTTCATGTTTTACATGAGGATTCGGAATATAAACAAGCGATTGAACTTTTTCAAAAAGAGAAGTATGGGGCTGCCCAAAAAAGTTTTGCCAAAGTAATAGAATCCAATAACGATCCACATTCACTTGTTCGTATTGATGCTGAATATTACAATGCTATTTGTGCTATTGAATTATTCAACAAAGATGGCGAGCTATACCTCAAACAATTTATTGCCAATCATCCTGAAAGTCCGAAAGTAAAAACAGCTTATTTTTATTTAGGAAAATACAATTATCGCAAAAAGAAATGGCGTGAAGCAATTGAATGGTTTGAAAAGGTTGATATCTATGACTTAACAACAGAAGAGCTTGCTGAGTTTTATTTTAAACGCGGTTATTGTTTTTTCGAATCCAAAAAATTAACGGAGGCTAAAAAAGATTTCTATGAAATAAAAGATGTGGACAATAAATATGCAGCAGCAGCAAAATATTATTATGCTCATATTTCTTATGGCGAAAAAAATTACGAAACCGCTCTGACGGATTTCGAAAAATTACAGACTAACGAAACGTTTGGTTCCATTGTTCCTTATTACATCGCTCAAATTTATTTTTTGCAAGGAAAATATGAAAAGGTTATTGGCTATGCTCCAGCATTGCTGGATTCGGCTGTTACCAAACGCGCTCCTGAAATAGCAAAAGTATTAGGCGAATCGTATTACCGTACTTCTAAGTACAAAGAAGCGCTTCCATATTTGAAAAAATATGAGAAGGCAAATAAATCGCTTACCCGTAAAGATAATTATCAAATGGGTTTTGTTCATTATACGCTCAAAGACTATGAAGAAGCAATCAGTTATTTTATCAGAACAGGAAATATTGATGATTCACTAGCACAAAATGCTTACTACCATATTGCAGATTGTTATATCAAAACGGATAGCAAACAAAACGCACTCAATGCATTTGGTTTTGCTTCTAAATTGGATTTCGATAAAGGAGTTCAGGAAGATGCTCTTTACAATTATGCTAAGCTGTCGTACGAGTTAGCCTTTAATCCATATAATGAAGCCATCAAAGCTTTTCAGAAATACATCATGCTTTTCCCGAATGCAACGCACATTGATGAAGCTTATGCTTATTTAGCAAACGTATTTATAACAACTAAGAGTTATAAGGAAGCATTGGAAGCCATTGAAAGTATAAAAGTATTGACACCCGAATTAAAACAAGCGCATCAAAAAGTAGCTTATTACCGCGGTATCGATTTGTTCAACAACATGGAATATGCAGAAGCGATTAAATTGTTTGATAAGTCGAATACGTATTTGTTCGACAAAGCCATCCGTGCAAACGCTATTTATTGGAAAGCAGAATCGTTTTACCGTTTGAATAAATATCCTGAAGCCATTGAATATTATTTGGATTATACTTCGGAGCCAGGCGCAATTGGTAAAATGGAGTTGAGTGATGCGAATTATAACATTGGTTATTCGTATTATAAATTGAAAGATTATACAAACAGTAATTTGTGGTTTCGCAAATTTGTAACGTTTAAACCACAAGCCAATGCTAAGAAAATAAATGATGCTTACAATCGTATTGGTGATGGTTACTTTATGCAACGCGATTTTGCTAATGCTGTAGATTATTACGATCAATCGTATAAAATGAAACTGATGAATGCTGATTATGCTCTTTTCCAAAAAGCATTGGCGTATGGTGTTCAGAAAAAACAAGGTGCAAAAATTACGGATATGAATACATTTATTTCTACGTATCCGAAATCACCTTATATCCAAAAAGCAAAATTTGAATTGGCTTTAGCTTATGATAAGGACAATCAGCAAGACAGGGCTTTGAGTAAGTTCATTGCTTTTGTAGATGAATATCCAAACAGCGCTTACATCAATGTGAGTTTAAGTAAAATTGGTTTGATTTATTATGCAAAGAAAGAAGATGACAAAGCCTTATCGTATTTCGATAAATTAATTAAACGTGATAGAAAATCTCCGGAAGCAAACGAAGCAATTAATACAGTAAAAGTAATTTACACCTCAAAAGGCGATCCTGATGGATTAGGAACATATTTAGCTTCGGTAGGCGCAACCATTCCGCAAGGCGAGTTGGATTCGTTAACATATAACAACGGGAAAAATCATTACATGGAACAAGATTGCAAAAGTGTGGTGAGTGATTTTGATAAATACATTTCAAAATTTCCTGATGGAATATTTATTACACAAGCCAATTTTTATAAAGCAGAATGCGATTATAAATTAGGAAATGCAGATGCAGCTTTCAAAGGTTATTCGTTTGTGATTAGTAAACCTAAATCGGAATTTACGGAGCAATCGTTATACAAAGCATCCGACATAGCATTTAAGAAGTTGGATTACCCTAAAGCGATTGAATATTACAAGCTGTTAGAATTGCAAGCAGAAAACACGAAGAGCAACAATGCAGCGATTATTGGTTTGATGCGCTCGTATTACAATACAAAATCAAATGAAGACATAATTGCATATGCGAACAAAGTTTTAAAGATTGAAAATGTTACGGAGCAGTTGAGTAGTGAAGCACATTTTTATTTGGGACAAACCTATTTATCAATGCAGAAGTTAGATGATGCGCAGGCAGAATTTCAATCGGTTGTTAATAGTTCAAAGGCTGAAATTGCTGCTGAGTCGCAATACAACATTGCTACTATTTTTTATCTGAAAAGCGAGTTTAAGCAATCGAAAAAAGCGGTGTTTGATTTAATCAATGGTGATGGAGATTATCCTTATTGGGTAACGAATGGAATGATTTTATTGGCAGACAACTATGTTTCCTTAGGTGATAATTTTCAGGCAAAAGGCTATTTAAAAATTGTGATTGATGAATCGGATACACCCGAGTTAATAAAATTGGCTCAGGAACGATTGGATAAAATTAATGCAGCAGAAGAATCTATAAAACAAATGAAAACGGTAGAAGAGCCAATAAAGTTAGAGTTTGAAGGAAACAGTCCGAATCAAAATAAATTATTTACAGAACCAACAAAAGAAGTTGCACCAGAAGCGAAGGAAGGAGAAAATCATGAATAAGATAAGGATTAAATATATTCTGTTGATTTTATTTTGCACGACAACAATCGCACAGGTGAAAGCTCAAACGGTTTTGGATTCGATGTTGATCATCAGTGTTGGTCAGTACCAGCCCGTAATTGTGGATGCAAATAAAATTGTAGACAAGCCAGTGATTGTGGATTCCACAAAAAAATTAAAAGTGGATGGATTTAACATTAACAATTCGAAAAAAGTTGCAACAGGTTACGATGTAGCACCGATTGAAGCAGCAGAGATGGTGGGCGAGCCATTAACTAAATTATACAATGGCTTAGTAAAAGTAGGATTTGGAAATTATAAAACGCCTTATGCCGAAGCTTGGTACAATCATTTGCGTTCGAAAGATTATGCCTACGGATTGAGGTTAAAACATTTGTCATCACAAAGTAAATTGGAAGATTATGGCTTTGGTGGATTTAGTGATAATGAAGTGAGTTTGTACGGAAAGAAATTTTTGAAAGAGCATACATTGTCAGGAAACTTTGATTATGCTAGAAATGTGGTGCATTTTTATGGGTATAACGACACGCTATTCGATTTAATTGATGAAGATGAGTTGACTATTCAGCGTTTTAATCTTTTCGCAGCCAATGCAGAATTTAAAAGTCATTATGCAAAAGCAGAACGTTACAATCACGATGTGAAACTGAATTTTTACAATTTGCAGGATACTTATAAAACTTCTGAAAGTAATTTTAAGGCAAATGGTTTTGTTCAAACTGCAGTTTTAAAAGAAGTTCTAAAAGTAAATGCATCGGTGGATTATTACAATTATAAAACGACAAAAGATACGGTCAACAATACCATCATCACACTTAATCCCAATTTTATTGCAACAGGCGAAAGATACAGAGCAAGTATTGGCGTAACAGCTGTTATGGATGTTTTTGTAAAGTCTAAATTTTATTTTTATCCAAACATCGATTTGAGTTATAACATTGTAGATAATATTATTATTCCGTATGCAGGAGCGAGCGGAAAATTGCAGAAGAATAGTTATAAATCGTTCACAGATGAAAACCCATTTGTGCTTTCACATTTAACCATGAACAACTCTAATTACAAGTACGAATTGTTTGGAGGATTAAGAGGCACATTATCGTCAACCGTAGCCTATGATGTGCGAGCAGCCTATTCCAGCATCGATCAAATGGCTTTGTATGTAAATGATTCAAAAGAATTTATGGCAAATCGGTTTGATGTGATTTATGATGATGCAGAATTGTTGGCTATAAAAGGAGAAGTAACTTATCAGCAAAGAGAAAAATTGCGAATACTATTAAGAGGTGAGTATTTTAATTATAAAATGTCGATGGAGCAAAAAGCTTGGTACAAACCTCAAATGCAATTTACACTTGCAGCAAATTATAATTTGCGCGACAAGATAGTTGCAAAGGTGGATTTGTATTATATCGATAATCAGTTCGCGAAAACATTTGTGAGTGATACAGCATCATCTACAGGAAAAAAAGTTGTTGCACAAGAATTAAAAGGTGTTTTTGATATGAATGTTGGTGTAGAATATCGTTATACAAAAAAGCTAGGATTCTTTTTAACTTTTAATAATATTACAAATTTTAGATACTATCGTTACAATAATTATCCAACACAACGCATTGGATTTATGGGTGGATTATCGTACTCATTTTAACGATTTTTTTCAGCAAAGTATAGTTTAAATAACCAAATTTTTAAGGCTTTTTTTGTTAACTAAATGTTAATAAAACGAGCCTTTTTTATTCTGCCGAAAAACCACTATTTACGAGGGAATAAGCTATATTTGTTAGCATTAAAATAAGCATAAAAAAAGGCATTAAATTATGGAAGGAACAGTGAATGAAAATTTAGCAAAATCGTCTGATTATTCAGCCGATAGTATTCAGGTATTAGAAGGGTTAGAAGCGGTAAGAAAAAGACCATCCATGTATATTGGCGATACAGGTCAAAAAGGATTGCATCATTTGGTTTATGAGGTGGTAGATAATTCAATTGATGAGGCTTTGGCTGGTCATTGTAAGAATATATTCGTTACAATCAATGAAAACAACTCAATTACGGTTAAAGATGATGGTAGAGGTATCCCAACGGATTATCACGCAAAAGAGAAAAAATCGGCTTTAGAGGTTGTAATGACCGTATTGCATGCAGGAGGAAAATTTGACAAGGATTCTTACAAGGTTTCTGGAGGTTTGCATGGAGTAGGGGTTTCCTGTGTAAATGCACTTTCTACGCATTTAACGGTGAATGTTCATAGAAATGGAAAGGAATTCATCCAAGAGTATAATATTGGAAAACCATTGTATCCTGTTAAAGAAGTTGGACCAACAGATTATAGAGGCACAATTGTAACATTTCAACCAGACGCTACAATTTTTAATACAATCCTTTATCATTACGATATAATTGCAGCACGTTTACGAGAACTTTCATTTTTAAATAAAGGAATTCGCGTTAGATTAACAGATGTTCGTGAAAAGGATGAGGATGGAAATGATCGCTCAGAAGAATTTTATTCTGAAGGTGGATTAAGAGAATTTGTTAGCTATTTAGATGCGACTCGTGAAAAACTGATTGAAGATGTTATTTACATGGAAGGGGAAAAAAATGAAATTCCTGTTGAAGTAGCCATGATGTATAATACATCTTATTCTGAAAATTTGCATACGTATGTAAACAATATTAATACGCATGAAGGCGGAACTCACCTTGCCGGATTTAGAAGAGGATTAACTAGAACTTTAAAGTCATATGCAGAAAAATCTGGACTATTAAGCAAAGTAAAAATTGAAATTAATGGTGATGACTTCCGTGAAGGTTTAACTGCTGTTATCTCTGTAAAGGTTCAGGAGCCTCAGTTTGAAGGACAGACAAAAACGAAGTTAGGAAATAACGAAGTAATGGGTGCAGTTGATCAAGCGGTGAGTGAAATGCTTCAAAATTATTTGGAAGAACATCCAAAACAAGCTCGTACAATTGTAGATAAAGTTATTTTGGCTGCAACTGCTCGTCACGCTGCACGTAAAGCACGTGAAATGGTGCAACGTAAAAGTGTTTTAACAGGTAGTGGATTGCCAGGTAAATTATCTGATTGTTCTGAAACAGATCCAGCGATGTGTGAGTTGTATTTGGTCGAGGGAGATTCCGCAGGTGGAACGGCTAAACAAGGTCGTAACCGTGCTTTTCAAGCTATTTTACCTTTGAGAGGTAAGATTTTGAATGTGGAAAAAGCAATGGAATATAAAATTTATGATAACGAGGAGATTAAAAATATATTTACTGCACTAGGAGTTTATCGAGGTACTCCAGAAGATGAACGCGCATTAAATATTTTAAAATTACGTTATCACAAAATAGTCATCATGTGTGATGCCGATGTAGATGGTAGTCACATTACCACATTAATTTTAACATTCTTTTTCCGTCACATGAAAGAGTTGGTTGAGCATGGATATATTTATATTGCAACACCTCCTTTATATTTAGTTAAGAAAGGTAAAGAGCAAAGATATTGTTGGACAGAAGAAGAAAGAAGTGCTCACGTAAAAGAATTAGCTGGTGGTGAAGGAAAAGAAGGAACAGTTGGAATTCAACGTTACAAGGGTTTAGGAGAGATGAATGCTGAACAATTATGGCAAACAACTATGAATCCTGAATTCAGAACATTACGTCAAGTTACTATAGATAGTGCAGCAGAAGCAGACAGAATTTTCTCTATGTTGATGGGTGATGAAGTTCCACCGCGTAGAGAATTTATTGAAAAGAATGCGAAGTATGCTAAAATTGATGTTTAATTAGATCAAAACTTATAAAACAAAAAATCCCCACGCGTATCGCGTGGGGATTTTTTGTTTTCAATTAATTGAGATTATCTTCTTTTTCCTTTTAAACTTAAGTCTAATTGAGGAATGTTTTTCAAAGTTTGTGCTTCAGCATTTTCAACTGGTTGACGTTCGTGTTTGAAGAAGATGCCTGCTTCCTTAGGCTGACCGTATAATGAAGGAATTAGATATTTTCCTCTTTCATCACCTTTATCAACTTCATTTACTTTTGCTTCAGGATTTTGTTGAACATAAGCATCATTACGATCAGCATAAACTACCCAAGAAACTTTTTGTCCAGGTTTACCACCAGCAATTTGAAATTGTCTGTTGCTGATTTCAGATTTTATATATAAATCAGCTTTAGAACCAATTGCAGTTAAGTTATAACTGAAGTTAATATTGATTGCATCAAAATAATCTGGCAATACAACTGTTGCTTCACCACTTCCATCAAGTACAATGTTTCCTCTGTAAACGTTTAATACTTCGTTTGATTCAATAGAAAAATGTTTTAATAATTTATTTGCAGGATCTAAAGGATGGTCAATTGTAAATGCTTTTAATCCAGAAGCACCCATATCACCATTTGCAAAAACTCCGAATCCCGTTGCAAGGTTATTTTGAATAGCAACTGGTTCTTGTCCCAATACTCCATAAGCAAAAGTACCAGTACCGTTTGTCAAACCAAATACACCAACTGAATTTACAACACCAGCAGTAATTGATTGTCCATTTAAAGCAACAGTTGCATTATTTGCTAATGAAGCAAGGAACACTCCTGCAGAGGCACCGTTTGATTGTCCCCAAACAGCTGAATGTGTTGCTGCTGCAGAAGTAGATAATGCAGAAGCGAATAATACTTGACTAGTCATTGCCACTAAAGAACTTTGAAGAGAAGCTGTTCTTCCGTTACCAGTATGTGTAGCTAAAATTGCAACGTTTGTACTTGCAACGTTATTTAATTGAATTTCTAAAGAACGTCCTGTACCATTTGTAATTCCCCAAAGAGAAGTACGAGTATTTGCAGCATTAGCAATTTGGAAAAATCCACCATCACCTAAACCTTGATTAACACCGTCAAGCACACCACTTGTAACTAATCCTGTAGCAGGAATTAATCCGAACATTGCAACTCCACCGTTATCATTTGTTCCAACCACACCACTACCAGTAGAAGTACTGATACCAGCAACACCTATTCCAGTTGCGATATTATCTCCATAAACACCAGTACCTGTTAATACGGAAGTACCATAAACACCTTGTCCATTTGCAGTATTTTCACCATAAACACCAGCAGCAGCACCAGCACTATATCCGTTAATAGGATAAGTTAATGTAGCTGTTGTGTTAATAGCCCCTGCATATCCAAATCCATAAGCTGAAAGAACATCAGTAGTAATATTCGTTGGAGTCACTCTATTTAAAACAACGTTTCCTGTAGCAGCACCTATCACACGCATACGTTCGTTAGCAGCAAGAGCGCCACCAGTTTTTACAACAAAATCAACAACATCATTTGTTCCGATATAATTTGTTCCAGCAACTAATGTAGAGTTACCTGTTGTAAGCCAAGCTCCATTTGTAGATGTAATTGTAGAAGGAATTGTAGTAACGATATTTTGTGTTCCGTTAGCATTAAAATTGTTAGAAGTGATTGTCCAGTTAGGACCAGTAGCTCCTGTAGCACCCGCAACTCCTGTAGCACCTGCAACGCCAGTTGCACCTGTAGCTCCAGCGGCACCAGTTACTCCTGTAGCACCTACTGCTCCAGTTACTCCTGTAGCACCTGCTATTCCAGTTGCTCCCGTAGCGCCTGCAGCACCAGTTGCACCAACTGCTCCTGTAGCACCAACTCCACCTGTTGCTCCTGCAACTCCTGCTGTTCCAGTCGCACCTGTTGGTCCTGTTGGACCAGCCGCTCCCGTAGCACCTGGTGTTCCAGCGCCAAATCCTGTTGGTCCAACAGCACCTGTTGAGCCAGTAGCACCTGTTACACCTGTAGCTCCAATACCTGTCGCACCGGTAGCACCTGCAGTTCCAGCACCAGTTGGTCCTGTAGGACCAGTAGCTCCTGAACCACCACCTGTTGGTGTACATAAAGAAATCCATGTAGTTGTTGGTACTCTATAAAAGAAATAACACATTGAATCTGTGTTGTAAATTAATAATGAGTTTGCGGGAGTAGCAATAGCTAACATGCCAGCAGTATTCATTCTAGGAACTAGAACACCTTTGTTAGTAGAAAGCATCTCCAATATTGCAGTAGCATCTGGAGTGTTTGTTCCAATGCCCACGTTATCTTGTGCAATTAAAGAAGAAGGGATTGAGAAAATGGTCATTAAACCAAATGCTACAATCGATTTTAGTAGTGTTTTTTTCATTTTTGTTGAGTTTTAAACAGAATACAAATTTAAGCTATTTATTTTAAGAATCAAATAGGGTAAAATAAAAAACACTCTCGATTATATACGAGAGTGTTTTTTAGAAAATTATTGAAAAGAAAATTATTTATTTTCTAATGTTTTTATTTGAGTTTTTAATTCCTCAATTTGTTTTTGTTGTTCTTTGATAGCTTCAATTAAAACTGGAATAAGGCCATTGTAATTTACTGTTTTAGCTTCCATTGCATCTGTTTCATTTGTTGATCTAGCTTGTCCGTTTAGTTTAGATTGCAACATGGTATTTTTTATCAGCTCAGGAAATACTTTTTCTACGTCATCAGCAAGAATACCAATGTTTTTTCTATCACTCAAACCATATTTAGTAACCAATTCTGGTTTGTAATCATAAGTCACACCATTTAATTGAAGCAGTTTTTGTAAAGGGTTTTCGATATTTTCGATATTTGTTTTTAACTTTCTGTCAGATGTATACCATAAAGCTGCTGAAGTAAAAGCATCACCATTAACATATAAAGCCCAACCAGCACTTGCTGCAGGCATTTGACAATATAATCCAAGTGCTTGTGCATTGGTTGAATTTGTAGTGAATGTACCCCCTCTTCCATAGCCTGCTCCAGAAATATGTAGACCAAAAACTCCAGCAACAGCAGATACGGCTCCGGTATAATTACAAATACCTTCAACAGAGTTGTAACCAGTAGTTGTTAACGTATTGTCAAAATAACCTGAGCCACCACCAGTAGTAGTGTTCATACCATTTACAGCCCAATTATTTGATGCACCACCATTAACTTTATTTGCTGTAAGAATATCTAAAGGAGCCGATGCACCAACAAGGACTGTATTTCCCCAAATTAATTCGCCAGTATTCATCATTCGTCCTCTGACTATACCATTTGAAGCAAAATCCATATGAGTGTTACTAGTTGTCCCTATAAAACGAGTTCCAGCATTTACGTTGACTGTTGCAACCGATGGTCCACATAACCAAGCTGCAGCCAATGATGTTACAGGCCCTCCAGAACCAGCTGTTCCATTAACAGTAATTGTTCCGTCAGTATTATGAGTTGGTGTTGTTAATGTCCATGTTGGTCCAGTAGCACCCGTTGCTCCAGTAGCACCTGCTGTTCCATTAGCACCTGTCGGTCCTGTTGGTCCAGGAGTTCCAGAACCAGCCCCTGTTGGACCAGTAGCACCTGTTGCTCCAACTGAACCACCAGCACCAGTAGCACCTGTAGCACCTGTGCCCGTAGGTCCAGTAGCTCCCGCTGTTCCAGCAGTGCCTGTAGCTCCAGTAGCACCTGATGTTCCAGCAGCACCAGTAGCTCCAGCTGTACCAGCAGTTCCTGCAGGGCCAGTTGGACCAGTTGCTCCAGATCCTCCACCAGTTATGGTACATAAAGAAATCCACGAAGTAGTTGGCACTCTATAAAAGAAATAACACATTGAATCGGTGTTATATATTAATAAGGAATTTGCAGGTGCAGCAATAGCTAACATACCAGCAGTGTTCATTCTAGGTGCAAGAACACCTTTATTTGTAGAAAGCATCTCTAAAATTGCACTCGCATCAGGAGTGTTTGTTCCAATTCCAACGTTGTCTTGTGCAATGTTGTTTTTTGGAAACAATAAACATAAAATCATCGTTAATATAACAGATGATGAAATTTTAAGTAGTTTGCTTTTCATATCGTATGTGTTTAATAGTAAAAAACATAAACTTTTTTTTAATGTGCTTTTTACGAGGAGACATTATGATTAGTCGTTGTTTTTCATCTGAAGCAATTCTGGTTCTTTAGCTGTTTTTTTTATTTCTGATTTTTGAGTTTCATCTAAATTGCTTTCCGCTAAATTTAGTTTAGCTTGTTTTGTCTTTTTCTTTTCACCAGTTTTGCTAGTGTTTCCTGGAGTTGTGAGCTCACTGTTTTTTAGTTCAGTTTTTTTGTTTCCATCTTGAGAGAAACAAATTAGAAAACATAAATTAAAGAATCCAAGAAGGATATATTTTTTTCTCATGTTTTTTGGTTTTAAGGAATTACAGATAATGTCATGTGATGACTATCAGGTGAAGTGGCTGCTTGAATTACCGCATCGTAGGTTCCTAAGATTCCTCCTCTTTGAGCTTGTATTTGTAACGTGTAATTTGTTCCTATCGTTAAACCTGTTATTAGTTTTGTAAAACTACAACTCCAAGGAGTTATCGTACCTGTAACATCATCATAATCTTGAATTTTCTCATTTGTACCACCAATGGTAGTTGCTAGTGTCGTATTTCTAACTCGAAATTGTATATATGACATTGAGTTCGTATAGCCGAATCCTGAGCTCGAAAAAAGAACCAAAGCTGAAGTTTTTACAGCAGTAAATGTAAGTGTCATAGGGGCAACATTTGCCCAAGCTGCTGCTGTTACAGTGTAATCAACAGCAAGTGAAACACTAACAGGATTGGCTGTCGGACCTGTTGCACCTGTAGCACCAACTGCGCCTGTAGCACCAATTGCACCTGCAGCACCAGTAGCACCAACTGCACCAGCTGTGCCTGTAGCACCAACTGCGCCTGTAGCACCAATTGCACCTGCAGCACCAGTAGCACCAATTGCACCCGCAGCACCTGTAGCTCCAATTGCACCTGCAGCACCTGTAGCTCCGATTGACCCTGCAACTCCCGTAGGGCCAACAGCACCTGTAACGCCATCAACCCCAGAAGGACCTGTTGCTCCCGCTGCACCTGTTGCTCCAATTGCACCTGCAGCACCAGTAACACCATCAATTCCCGAAGGACCAGTAGCTCCAGCTGCACCCGCAGGTCCAGTTGGTCCAGCTGAACCAGCACCCGCAGCGGTACACAATGAAATCCATGCAGTAGTTGGAACTCTATAAAAGAAATAACACATTGAATCTGTGTTATAAATTAATAATGAATTAGCCGGAGCCGGGATTGCTAACATTCCTGCAGTATTCATTCTAGGAGCTAATACCCCTTTATTTGCCGATAATATTTCTAAGATGGCGCTTGCATCAGGCGTGTTGGTTCCAATTCCAACATTATCCTGTGCGCTGCTTTTATTAATAAAGGCAAAAGCGAACATAAAAGTTAAACTTAATGCAACGCATTTTCTAAGAAGTACTTTTTTCATAAGAATATATTTTATTTATTTATTTTACAATAGTTACTGTTCCAGTATATTTATGTTTTTTGCCGTTTACATCATTAATTTTTACAGTATACACATACACATCTTGTTGTGCAATTTCTTTTCCATGATTAGCCTTACCATTCCAATGTTTATTAATATCATCCGCAAAGAAAATTAAATTTCCCCAACGATCAAAAATCATCAGTTCAAATTCTTTAATGTAATCTCCTTTTCCATAAAATTCATCGTTAATGCCATCGTCATTAGGTGAGAAAGCATTAGGAATAAAGAAAGTAAATTCAGGTTCAATTAAAATACACTCTGTAGCTGTACTCACACATCCAAAATTACTTGTAACAGTAAGAGTTGCACAATAGTTTCCTCCTTCTATAAAAGTATGAATAGGATTTTGTAATGTGCTTGTGTTGTCAGTAGCAGAAGAAAAAACATCCCCAAAACTCCAATCCCAATTAGTGATAGTGCCACTAGAAATAATAGAGTTATCAGTATAAGAAACTGTAGGATTTAATATACTAGAAGAAACAGGTGCTGTAAAATTAGCAACCGGATTAGGATGCACTGTAACATAATTATTTACAATAGAAGTAGAAGTACATCCACCTATAGTAGAAGTTACAGTTAAAGTAACATTATAACTTCCAGGAGTGCTAGAACAATTAGTAGGTGTAGCACTGGTAGAAGAATTTCCATCACCAAAATCCCAAAGCCAATTAGCAATAGCACCACCAGCAACAGTAGAATTGTCAGTAAAGTTTACACAAAGTGGAGCACATCCAGCAGTAATAGGAGCGCTGAAAGCCACAACAGGTAAAGGTAAAACAGTTATTGTAACAGTAGAAGTAGCTGCAGGTGAACAACCATCAGTAGCAGTAACTGTATAAGTATTAGTAACAGCAGGGGATACCGAAACAGGTGTTCCAGCAGGAGTCCCAGCAGGTGCCCAAGTATATGTATATGGTCCACCAGTACCAAAAGAAGCAAGTGCAGAAATATTAGTAGAAGCACCTGGACAAATAGAAGCAGTACCACTAGCAAGCACAGTAAGTGCAGGATTCACTGTGACCGTAACGGTTACAGGAGCAGCAGGACAACCATTTACATCTGTTGCATCAACCGTATAACTTGTTGTTCCAACAGGAGTAACGGTAACCGAAGCCGTACTTCCAGTACCAGCAGGTGACCATACATAATTGTATGCTCCACCATTTCCACCCGAAGCAGAAGCAGTAAGCGTAGTTGTTCCACCAAAACAAATAGTAGCAGCAGCAATTGGTGCAGTCACTACTAAAGTAGGTTCAGTAATAGTAGCAGTAATTGTAGCGGTACAAGAATTTGCATCAGTAATAGTACAAGTATAAGTTCCAGCACACAATCCAGCAGCAGTAGCAGTAGCTTGAACAGGAACCGTATTCCAAGAATAAGTATATCCTGTACCAATAGTGCCACCAGCACCCGCTGCATTAGCAGTTCCATCACAAACTCCATTACAAGAAGTAGAAGTAGAAGCTGTAATAGATGCAGTTAATAAAGTAGGTTGAATAACAGTAGCCGTAGCAGTAGCAGTACAACCCCAAGAATCGGAAACAGTAACAGTATATGTTGCAGGACATAATGAAGTACAAGAAGCACCAGTACAACCAGAAGACCAAAGGTAAGTGTAAGCAGCAGTACCACCTGATGGAATAACAATTGTTTGTCCGTTACATGCACCATTACAAGTAATATCAATACCAGCAATGGCCATTGTGATTTGTGGATCAGCAAAAATAGTAACAGTAGAAGTTCCAGTACAACCACTCGGGTCGGTAAGTGTTACCGAGTAAGTAGTAGTTACAGCAGGTGAAGCAGTAGGAGTAGCTGTAGTAGCTCCAGTTAAAGAAGCAGCTGGTGTCCAATCATAAAGATAACCAGCACCACTAGGTGAAACTCCTAAAACGGCAGAGCCACCAAAACAAATAGTATCATTAAGTCCAGCATTCACTAATAAAGTAGCATTAACAGTAACCGTTGCAACAGCAGTTGAAGAACATCCTAAAGAAGTTCCAGTTACTGTATAGGAAGTTGTTGCAGCAGGAGTAACACTTAATGTATTAGCAGTTGATCCTGTATCCCAAGAATAAGTAGTTGCACCAGCAGCAGTTAATATAGCGGTACCAGTTGGACAGATAGAAGTAGAGTTCACGGTTGTTAAAGGAATTGGATTCACAGCAACCGTTCCAACAGCAGCAGAGCTACAACCCAATGAAGTACCTGTAACAGTATATGAAGTAGTAGATGTAGGACTAACACTTAATGGATTAGAAGTAGAACCAGTATTCCACAAATAAGTAGTAGCACCGCCAGCTGTAATAGTAGCAATAGCTCCATTACAAATAGTAGTTGAAGTTGATGTGGTGACAGGAATAGGATTAACAGTAACAGTTGCAACAGCAGTGCCAGTGCAACCAGCAGTAGTTCCAGTAACGGTATACGAAGTAGTAGTTGCAGGTGTAACAGTAATTGGGTTAGCAGTAGAACCAGTACTCCAAGCATACGTAGTTCCGCCTGTAGCCGTTAATGTTGCAGTTTGTCCAACACAAATTGTTGGAGAATTTACTGTAGCAGTTATTGAACCACCAACCGTAACTGTAGCAATTGCAGAAGAAGTACAACCTAAAGAAGTACCAGTTACAGTATAAGTTGTAGTGCCTGCAGGTGTTACGTTTAAAGGATTAGCAGTAGAACCTGTACTCCATAAATAAGTTGTAGCTCCACCTGCTGTTAATGTTGCAGTTGTTGTTGGACATATTGTTGGAGAATTCACAGTTGTAACTGGTAAAGGGTTTACAGTTACAGTAGAAACTGCAGTAGAGCTACATCCCAAGGATGTTCCAGTAACTGTATAAGATGCAGTTGTTCCTGGAGTAGCACTCAACGGATTCGCAGTTGAACCTGTGTTCCATAAATAAGTAGTAGCACCTGCGCCTGTCAAAGTTGCTGTTTGTCCAGCACAAATTGTTGGAGAGTTAACAGTAGTGACAGGAATAGGATTTACAGTAACAGTTGAAATTGCAGTACCTGTGCATCCTAAAGTTGTACCTGTAACAGTATAAGTAGTAGTTGTTCCTGGAGTAACATTTAACGGATTAGCAGTAGAACCTGTATTCCATAAATAAGTTGTAGCACCAGCTCCTGTCAACGTTGCAGTAGCACCAGCGCAAATTGTCGGTGAGTTAACGGTAACGGGAACTGATCCGCCAACCGTAACTGTTGCAATAGCACTATTCGTGCAACCACCAGTTGTTCCTATAACTGTATAAGTAGTTGTAACCGCAGGTGTAACACTTAACGGATTTAGTGTAGAGCCAGTATTCCATAAATAAGTTGTACCACCTGCAGCAGGTAATGTTGCAGTTTGTCCAGGACAAACTGTTGGTGAGTTAACAGTTACTATAGGATTTGGATTTACAGTGATAGTAAATGTACTGGCTACACCCGGACAAGTACTTCCAACAACTGATGGTGTTACTGTGATAGTAGAAGTGATTGGGACGGCACCAGCATTAGTAGCAGTAAAAGCAGGTAAACTCGTAACGCCACTGGCAGCTAATCCTATGGCTGCATTGGAGTTTGTCCAAGCAAATGTAGCACCAGCCGGAACACTGACAAAAGTATTAATAGGAACCACGGCACCAGCACAAACGGTAATGTTTGTTTCTGGAACAACAGTAGGGCTGGGTGTTACATAAACAACAATTGGAAATGAAATAGCAGTAAAACATGAATTTATTGGAGTTCCGGTAACAGTATAAGTAGTTGTAGTTGCAGGATTTGCAGAAACGGAAGCTCCTGTTGAAGAAGAAAGTCCAGTAGAAGGACTCCAAGACCAGTTATAACTTGCAATATTTGGTCCAGTTGCTCCTATTGTTGCAGGAACACCTTGACAAATTTTTGCCGTATCAGTATAAGGTGTACAAGCTGCAGGAGGCGCAGTTAAAGAACCGGGATAGGCTAAATAAGTAGTGTTTGCTACTGCTTGAGCAGCTGCTAAGTCATCTAGAATCACAACGAACTTGATGGTTTCAGTTGCTCCAGGCGCCAAGTTTGTAATTTTATATGCTAATCCAATTGCAATATCAGCGAAAGTTGAAGAGCCAACTGCTTGGGTAAAACCTACACCATTCCATAAATCGGAAGCGTCCCTATTTGCGAATCCACCATAATATGCTCTCCAATTTGCTCCAGTACCAGCTAAACCAACATATGACATTGGTTGAGATGCAGGTAAAACAGAAGTGCCTTTTACGTGTGCTGTATTACATAAACCAGAAAATGGTTGTGAAACAATGGTGTTTGTAGTTGTAAAGCCACCACTTATTGGCTGGTTATTATCAGGATCGAAATTTCTGTAATAGTAAAGAGTAGGTATTGTAGCAGCAGTATTATTTGTAATTGATACCGTTGTAGTATAAAATAAATCAGTAGTTTTTAGAAAGTAATTTATTTTAAAATGAATATTTGTTGAGGACGTTAAATCGCCTTGCCAGTCTGCACTGATACAGCTAAATGTTTGTGACCAAGATGTTAATGCACCATTAATTTGCTGAACTGGAGAACAGTTGTTGCTTGCTTTAATTCCAGTAGCACTTCCTACTTCAACACCCCAGCCGTTTTCTGGACTACCTGGTGTGAAAAAATCGCCATCAAATGTTAACCAAGCATTTGCTTGTGGATTAGAAACAAAACCGAAATAGGGATTTCCAGAACGAAAGTGCATTCCTGGTAGAGGAGGTGAAACGCCCGTTGGGCATCCTTCGTAGCCACCATTTCCCGCAAGTCCTATTTCAACATACGTTCCTTTGATGTATGCATTAACACCAACCATTTGTGCATTTAAAATATTTATGTTTAAAAAACATAAAATAAAAAATGTCGCTACGCTAAGTAGAGTAGAGGTTTTAACCATTTTGTTTTTTTTGTTTAGAGATGAATCAAAAAATATTTAGTAAAAAAAGAGAGCAAAAAATAATGTCGATATACAGATAAGCTAAAGTTATGAAATATTTTTTAAAATGAAAGAAAAATGTAAAATAAGTTCAATCTTTCTTTCCACTTTAAATGTGATGCCATTTAATGCTAAATGGTTGCATTAAAGAATCATGATTTTTTCAACAATTATTTTCAAAAAAAATCGTCCTGGAGACAATTCTTCAGGACGATTTTTTGATTCGATTTGAACTATTTTACAAGTGTAATATGTCCTATTGCTTTGTGTTTCTTTCCTTTGAAATCTCTGTAATTAAATCGATATACATAAACATCTTCTTGCACAACTTCTCCTCTATTATTAACAGCTCCATTCCATCCTTCACTTAAACTTCTTGAAGTGAAAATTTTATTTCCCCATCTGTCAAAAATTAACATCTCGAAATTTTCAGGTGAAATTCCATTTGAGTAAATATTAAATACATCGTTCACACCATCGCCATTAGGTGTAAATGTATTAGGAATGTATGCAGTAATAATATCATCAATAACAATTATATAAGTTACAGAATCAATACAGCCATTTATTGTTGATGCATAAAGTGTAACTGGATGCGCGCCCATGTAGGTCCAGGTGTGTGCTGGATTTTCTGCTGCTGAACTAGTGCTATCACCAAAAATCCAATACCATATTGTTGAGTTAGAAGATGTGTTTGTAAAGTATGCTGTAGGATTTAAAATATCAATTGTAGTTGGAATGAAAGTGAAATCCGCATTTGGCTGAGGATAGACATCTATCATACAAGGAATAGAATCTGTTGTTGAACATCCAGCTCCGAAACTAACTGTTAAAATTACAGTATGACATCCGTTGGTTGTATAAAGGTGAGTAATGTTTGGACCAAAGCCTGTGCTTCCATCACCAAAGTCCCAAGTATAAGTAGCTCCAGGATTTCCAGTTTGGTTAGCAACAAAATTACAGATAACAGGATTACATCCATTTAAAGTATCTCCAGAGAAATTTACAATTGGAGGAGCAGAAGTACTAACTGTTGCTACTGCTGTTCCTGTACATCCAGCCGTTGTGCCTATTACTGTATATGTTCCTGCTGTTCCTGGAACAGTTATAGGATTAGTAATTGCACCAGTTGACCAAGCATAAGTAGTTGCACCAGCAGCTGTAAGTGTTGTAGAAATTCCAGCACAGGTTGTTGGTGAGTTCACAATAACTATTGGATTTGCATTTATTGTAACTGTTGTAGATGAGCTTGCCGTACAAGCTGGAGGACCAACAACGTTTACTGTAACGGTATAAACGCCAGACATTGCAGCAGTTGTTCCAGTAATGCTTGGATTTTGTAAAGCAGAAATAAATCCACCTGGGCCAGTCCAACTATAAGTTGCGCCCGCTACCAAAGTTGAAGTTAAGTTTAATGTTTGCCCTTCACATAAAGGTCCATTGTTTGCCGCTGCTACTGGACAAGCAGAACAAGAGGCAGGAGCAATATAATTTTGAGTTAACGTACACAAAGGGTCTGCTGAAAAAACCGCAGTAACTGTACAACCTAATCCATCAGAAGTTAATCCATTTAATGCATAAGCCAATGAACTAACAAAAGGAGGATTTAAAACTTGAACTGTTCCGCCACAAGAGCTTGTAACAGTAAGTGTTCCAGTTGAAGGAGGATTTATAAAAGAAATACTTCCAGTTACAGAATAATTATTTGTTACAGGATCACATGCTGAAGGTGTAGCTGTTAATGCTGTAATTGAGCAGACAACTAAACAAGGCGCAGGTGCAGTATATGCTTGAGTGAAAGTACAAGCAGGATCAGCAGAAAATACGGCAGTAATATTACATCCCGCTCCGTTAGCAGATAATGCTGGAAAGCTATATGGTGATGGACTAGTAAATGGAGCATTTAAAACAACTGGAGTTCCTCCGCATGAATTCGTAATTGTTAAAGTTCCACTAGCTGGTGCGTTTGTATATGTTACGTTTCCACTAACATCGTATTGTTGAGTTGCAACGTTGCATGCAGTTGGAGTTGCGGAAACTGCAGAAATATTACAAGTTACAGTACAAGGAGGCTGAGCACTAAATGCTGTTGTAAGTGTACAAGTTGGGTCAGCTGAAAATGTGGCCGTGACTGTACACCCCGCTCCATTGGCGGGTATTCCGGCTAATGAGTAAGTTTGAGAGGTGGGGGGGAATGGTGGATTAAATACTTGGGTGACGCCACTACAACTATTGGTGACCGTTAGTGTTCCAGTTGTAGGCGGTGTAGTATATGTTATAGTGCCTGTTAAAGTAAATGTATTTGAAGGAAGTACGCAAGGTCCTGCAACGGCTGTTAATCCAGTCATGGTACACAAAATGGCACAATTTGTTGCTCCTGTTGTTCCTGCTCCAACTCCAGCTGAAATGTTTGTTGGCATTCCAGAAAAGTTCGTTATGAGAACCATATACCATTGTCCAGCAACAGCTCCAATAATGTTTACTTGCTCAGTAGCAGAAGTTGAATAGCTACAATCAAAAGGAGAATTAGATGTACCTGCACACATTGCAGCCTGAGTTGCAAACGGTCCCCATGCAGCAAAATCAATATCAACAACTGCACTATTTGAAAGATCGATGATGATATCACCTGAAGTTGAAATATTTAAATAATACCAAGCAGGATTTGGCTGACTTAATAAACAGCCATAATCAGGGCCAACAGCAGCTGTTGTGCTTGTAGAGGCAGGGAAAGTTGTTCCAGATGCTGTGCAAAAAGGAGCTGCAGTTAAGCAATCGGCTTGAGAAAATACGGTATTCTTGAAAACCCCCAAAAGGGCAAGGGCAAGTATTAATTTTTTCATTTAGATAGTTTTATCAGTCATAAAAATAAACTTTTTTTTCCAATCCCAAAGGCTTTGTGCAATTAATACTAAAAAGCATTAGAAAGCATTAGTTTGATGCTAAAACTTTGCAATTGGTTGCACCCAAAACCAAAATTTCTCCAAAATGTTAGTAAATGCGAAATCTGTTTAAAACTTAATGGTTGGATATGTTTTTCTTTTCTAATTTAGCGTCAAAATTTGATAACCCTAAAATCTTAATAAAATGAAAGTAACAGTAGTAGGAGCAGGAAATGTAGGTGCTACATCAGCAGATGTATTGGCATTTCGCAAAATTGCTTCAGAAGTAGTATTGCTTGATATCAGAGAAAATTTTGCCGAAGGAAAAGCATTGGACATGATGCAAACTGCAACATTAACAGGTTTCGATACTCGTGTTAGTGGAAGCACAAATGATTATTCGAAAACAGCAAATAGTGATGTTGTAGTCATTACAAGTGGTGTGCCTCGTAAGCCAGGGATGACGCGCGAAGAATTGATTGGTATCAATGCTGGAATTGTAAAAGGTGTTACAGAAAATTTATTAAAACATTCGCCAAATGCTATTGTAATTGTGGTTAGTAACCCAATGGATACAATGACTTACCTTGCATTGAAAGAAAGTAAAATACCAAAAAATAGAATAATTGGAATGGGTGGAATCCTTGATAGCGCTCGTTTTAAATGTTATTTGTCATTGGCATTAGAAGCTTCTCCAAACGATATCGAAGGAATGGTAATTGGCGGACATGGTGATACTACCATGATTCCATTAACTAGAATGGCTTCTTACAAAGGTGTTCCTGTTTCTCAATTTGCTGATGCAGAAAAATTAAAAAAAGTTGCTGCTGATACAATGGTTGGTGGAGCAACATTAACCGGAATGTTAGGAACTTCTGCATGGTACGCGCCAGGAGCAGCTGTTGCAGCTTTAGTAGATAGCATTTTAAATGATCAGAAAAAATTATTTTCTTGCTGTGTTTATTTGGATGGTGAGTATGGCCAAAAAGATATTTGTCTTGGAGTGCCTGTTATCATTGGGAAAAATGGTTGGGAGAAAATTGTTGATATTAAATTAAATGATGAAGAAAAAGCAGCATTTGCAAAAAGTGCAGATGCTGTTAGAAATATGAATACTATTTTAAGCACCATTACTGTTTAAATTTTCGAAAATAATTTTTACACTTCGACTACGCTTCTTGTGACGCCTAAAACGTCAGTCTGAGCGTAGTCGAAGACATTTATAGCTACGCTAGAAATTTTATTCAATGCTATGACAACAACAATTCCATTTAAAATATTAGACATTGCAGGAGAAGGATATCATCTTCTTGTGAAAATGTACATCAATAAAAAAGTAGCAAATCTTATTGTTGACACAGGTGCGTCTAAAACAGTATTTGACAAAACCAGAATTAAAAAATTTGTCGCAGAAAAAACATTTGAAAAACATGAAAGTTTGTCTAGCGGTTTAGGAACAAATACAATGCAAAGCGAACAAGTTGTAATCAAAAAAATAAAAATCGGAGAGCTAGAAATTGAAAATTATAAAACAATTTTATTGGATCTTTCTCATGTCAATCAATCTTACGATCAAGTAAGATTGAAGCCAATAGATGGTGTTTTGGGAAGTGATATACTTTTAATGTATAATGCAGTAATTGACTATAAAAAGAAAATTTTGAAATTTAAATTTTCGAAAAAGAAATAGAATTTTCTACGTAAATGGCAAAGATTGCTTCACTTCGCTCGCAATGACGTTCTTTAAGTCACTTCGAGCAGAGTCGAGAAGCGTTTTTAAATAAACTTCTCTTTTACTTCTTCAGTTGGAATCATACAACTATCTTTTTTGCCCCACCATTTGTATCTATTTCTCGCAATAATATCATATACAAAATTTCTTATAAATGTTGGAATAATAATAAATCCATAAGCCAATGGATAAATTCCATTTAAGTGTTTGCTGATTTTTAAAATGGCTGTTGATTTTGTAAATGCGTAATTGTTTTCAATTAAAATAATGCTATCTATTTTTGTAGAATCAATCGAATATTTTTCCAATAAGTTTTTTCCAGTTTCCGATTGCAGAGCAGCAAATTTAAATCTGTTTTTTTTATCGTGTCGGATAATTTTATTTACAGATGAATTACAAAAATTACAAACGCCATCAAAAAGGATAATGCTAAAATTTTCGTTTAAATCAGACATGATTATTTAATAGAAACAGAATAGGGGTCGACCGAAATTTCAACTTTTTTAATGTTGCCGCTTTGAGTTGTAAGCATTGTTCGTGTCATTAAATCAATAAAGGACATATAACCATTTCTTCCTCCACATTCAGATGAGTGATGCGGTGCGGGGCCATCGTTTGTTGCATTTCTATTAGACACATAAACCATTTTTTTAACGTCATCTACTTCAATTCCGTGCGGTTGATGACCAGTGTAAAGTGTGCTTTGTAAAGTATTTGTTATCGCATTAATTATTGCAACCGAACCTCTTTTTCCGGAATTGGTAAGTGTGTCTTCTGTGCAAGTAACATATAAAAAAGGAGTTGTGGTTGAAAAACTCATTTCCGAAGGGTAAGCACCAACAGGTATTATCGAAAGAAGAGAATCATTACTAGTTTGCATAACACGAACTTCGGATGTGCCTTGGCAGGTGACAAAATATCTTGATCCTGTTGGATTAAAGCGAATTTCGTGCGGGTTTAAAGCAACTGCAGGAGGTGCGCTAGTATATAAATTTACTTCTGAATAAGCACTGAAATCAGCGACAGGAATTTTATAAATTTTACTGCTATTAGTTTGTTGAGTGATATATAAAGTATCATTTGTATTATTCAGAGCAGAACCATGCGGATATGAAAATCCTGATTGTACAAATGGTGTCATGGTTGATAACGTAACAGTAGCAACTTTTGCACTAGTAGGACTTAAATCTACACAATAAGCAGTTTGTGAATCACTCGAAATTACAAAGGTGTTCCAGTAGCCCGAACCAATAAATGCTCTTCCAACAAAACTATCATCGCTTGTTCGGTATTTTTCTAAATATTGTCCAGCTAAAAATACAACGTACCAATATTGTCCATCAGGCGAAACTCTAACCATATGTGGAGATTCTGCTCCTGCAGAACTTCCAACATTTATATAACGCATCGGTAACAAGGTTGCTTGATCAAAAACTGTCACAACATCACAGCCTTGATTGGTTACATAAAACTTTTTTCTGTTAGGATTATCTGCAAATTTTATTGCGCCATCTCTACTCGGAGCGCCAGCATTGATCCAGTTTTTTAGCAAAGTCACTTCTTCTCTTGTCAACTTTGTTCCGTTGTAAGGCATTGTTGGAGAAAGTGTAACGCCTAAATCAGAATAAGTATTGATGTATGAAAAAAGTGTGCTGTAATCGTGACGATAAGGAATAACGCATGCACTTCCACGGCCTCCTTCAAATAATTTATCCCAACTCTCCATGGATAATCCACCAGCTGCTCCTTTGCTTTTGTCGTTGTGACAACCAGGTGTTGCACATTTAGTGAAAATTATTTTTCCTACATCATCTGGAAATTGATTGTAGTCAGGTATTCCTTTTTCGTTGGTACAGGTAGAAAAAATACAAATACCCAGAGAGGTAATTGAAATGAAGAGAAATATTTTTTTTAATAATGTCATCAGAATTTATTCAACTACAGGAACATCAACTATACTCGCTTTGTTACTTTTTAGTTCAATTCCAAGGCCTCCTAAAACCGTATATGATCCAGTGAAATCATAACCAACTCCATATAAATAATAATCTCCTTTTTGTAAATCTTTGAATTCAAAATGTGCATTCATATCAGAAGTTACTTTGTCGTCATATACAGAAACATCTGCTCCAGGAAATTCTGTTGCTCCATATTTTATGTATACAATTGCATTTGGAATAAGTTCCTGATGATGCTTTACGTTTCCACTCACACTTGAATTTCCACCTGTTCCTTCTTTTTTACAAGAAGAAAAGGAGAAAAATAATATGGTTAAAAAATTAAAAACAATAAAAAATTTAAATAAAGATTTCATGGCTGAAAATTAAATAAGACTATTTTTTGTTAATAGATTCTTTTTCATTGAAATATTGATGCAATACATTCCTTTAGAATAACGACTCAAATCCATTTTTATTTTGGAATTGATTAGCATAAAGGTAAGCAATTTATATTATTGTTTTATTAAATCCATGTGACAAACGGAGCACTTTCCGGATTCATTACTGCCACCACCTTCGCATTTCATCGGACACATATAAGATTCTCCTGCATTGCTCTTTTTTATTTTACTTTTATAAGCATTAAAACGATAAGAAATTCCAGCAGTAACTTGGTGTTGAGACGCAACTTGAGTCCCATTTAAATATTGATACAATGGAATTTCACTTAGTGCATAAATGGTAAAATTATTATGACTGAAACTCAATTGAGGAACAAAAAATATTTTTCTTCCTCCTGTTGATGTTACATCAATATTATATATAGCAAGCATATCTACATTTTTATCATATTGCATCGAATCGATCCATTCGCCTTTCACTTGCAATGTCAAACCTAATTTTTTGAAAAATGTTTGACTTGCAAAGAAACCAACACTTGCATAATCACCAAACTTTTGTCCTAATGGATTCCAACCTTTTCGAATATAAATTATATTTGAAAATAGGCTGAAATTTTTTAATGGAAATCCTCGGTAAAAAAATCCGTAAAAAATAAAATCGTTGGAACCATTTGTGGGTTGGACTGTTGGAGGGGATGTGGTGTAATATTTTTTTCCTGTTGTCGGATTTGTATATACAACTGTGGAATCATCATATTTTCCCAAAGGGATTTTTAATCCAAGTCCTAATGTAATTTCTGTTCTTCTGGTTTCTGTTGTACGATTTAAAATATCGTAACGAGGAAATAAAATTAAATCAGCTATTCCTGATGAAGCAAAAGTATCTATTCTGTTTATTCCAATTTGCGTTTTATTTAAAAAGTAACCTGCTTCAACGGACATTGTTAAATTTTTTGTTACTCCATATGCTAATCTAAAATATAAATAATTGCTGCTTAAATTATCGAACATCGAAACAGTATCTCTGTCGTTCACATAAAACTTATTTGTACTTGAGTATTGATAGTTGGCAGCAATTTCAACTTGTCTATCTTGTAAAACTCCTTGAGATGCGCCTCCGGCAATTGGACTGCCACTTCCGCCCGAACAACATCCTTGTGAATGAACTTTTGGAAATAGAAAAAATACCGATATTGCTAAAAATAGAAAACGCAACATGAATTAAGAATTGAGTTTTAAAAAAACAACCTGCATTATTTTTATAATAGCAGGTTGATGAAAATATATTAAATGAAAAAATTAATGATTGATTGTAAATTTTAAAAGTTGAGAAGAGTCACCTGCATTTAACCTTATAAAATAAATACCATTTGGTAATGTTTCGAAATCCAAAATTGTTTCGTGTTTCCCAACAGCTTGTTTGTCAAAAGAAATACTTTTTACTTTTGCACCAAGTGTATTATATACTTCAAAATTAACTTCTGAACTTTGTGCGAGTGAATAGCTAACTGTAGTTTTGTTTGTGCTAGATGGGTTAGGGAATAAATTTAATTTGAAATCTCCTTTTGTATTGCTAGAAATTCCAGTAGTCAATCCCGCCATAATTGCATTGTTGAAATTGGTAACATTTAAACCATTGTTTTGATTAAATAAAACAGAATGAGTTGATCCACCCAAAACAACAATTTTAGGCATACCTGCTGTTCCGTAATCTGCTTGCTTTACAGCAGTATTGCAGAAAACTGCATCTGGAGAAGTAATTCCATTTGTAGTTCCCCAGTTAGTAATAGTGGTACAAGATGAAGTTCCTACATCATCCGACAAATAAAACTTTACTCTACCAGGATAAGAAGTAGCATAATTTTGAACTTCCGTATAAGCAGATAAAGAAGGTGCAATACATGAACCACAAGGCATAACGAATGCTATTACAATAACTTTACCCGCATCTAATTCTGCAAATAAGTCGTGATTTGTAGCTGATCAATCATTTACATTAAAGTTAGTAGCTGTAGTTTGAGCGATGCTAAAACTTGAAATTAATCCAGCAATAGTAAAAAGTAATATTTTTTTCATGGGTTGGTTTTTTCATTTGTTTTTCAAAGTTATAGAAATTTAATTTGATTTTCTCTTCGAAATATTAAAAATATGCCACCAATTGCTAATAAAATACAAAAAAACGAGAAAACTTTAAATTACCCATTCAAAAAGGTTGGAAAAATATTGTATTTATAGTAAATTTGGCAGTCCAACGTACAAATTGAATCGTATTTATATAAAATAGTAACAATGAAAAACAAAATCTTCTTTTTATCTGTTGTTTTGCTAGCAATAGTAATTATAGCAGCGTCACCAGAACGTTCAAGTTCAGGAGCTCCTGGAGCACATACGGGGGCGCCTGGTGAACAAACTTGTGCCACTTCTGGTTGCCATGATGATAACTCTGTGAATTCTGGTAAGGCTAGTCTTTCAATAGAAGTGGGTAGTTCTGTTACTAATTATGTTCCTGGAAAAACCTACGCTGTTAAAGTGAGCATATCTGAAAAAGATGTGAAACGCTTCGGATTTCAATTGTTGGCATTGAATAATGCCACTTCTTCTAGTGTTGGAACTTTTCAAATTTCTGATGCTGGACGAACACAATTAGTTAAAAACACCCAAGCCTTTTCGGATAGAGAATATGTTACGTATTCATTTAATGGAACGGATGCTAGTTCTGAAGGAATGAGTGAATGGATTGTGAATTGGACAGCTCCAGCAACTAACCTAGGTCCAGTTACTTTTTATGCTGCAGGTGTTTCTGCAAACGATGACATGACTGATAAAGAAGATCATGTGTATACATCATCAAAAGTGTTGAATAATTAATTTTCAAAAAAATGAAATTCAAAAAAATACTAATCATAACAGCTGTTATTGCTTTCCCAATTTTATTCGGACAGTTTACTTATAAAAAATCGGCAGGAGCACACCCTGGAAGTACTGGCGCACCTGGTGATAACACTTGTGCAAAATCTGGTTGTCATACTGGAAGTGCAGTAACATATAATGACACATTAGTAAATCAACTTATTTTTTCTCAAGCAGATTCTACTTACTTGCCTGGTCAAACCTATACAATTACTGTTAGAACTTCAAACCCTGGTAAACAACGTTTTGGTTTTGAATTTCAAGCTATAACAGATGCTACTAGTTTAGAAGCAGGAGTAGTTGTAATAACAGATGTTCTTCGCACACATGAAGTAACGCACATGGTTGGAAGTGATTTTAGAACATCTGCTACACATAGTACAGTTGGAACTCCTGAATTATCACCAGGGTTTAATGAATGGACATTTGATTGGACTGCTCCAGCTAGTAACGTTGGTGATATCGTTTTTTATTATGCTACAAATAGCACCAATAATAATAATGCTTCTACAGGCGACAGAATATTTCTTAATACTTTCAGAATAAGAATATCTCCTATGTTTTCTATTAATGAACTTGTTGATGTACAAAATGCAAATGTTTTTTATGATGGAGAAGCAAATCAAATTATTTTTAATTATTTTCTGAAATCAGATAAAAAAGTAAACATTACTATTTTTGATAGTTTTGGTCGAGAAGTTTTCAAGCAAAAAAATAAGAGCAAAAATGCAGGACAACAAAAAGATGAATTGTCTTTGAGAAATCAATTAAGTACGGGAGTGTATTATGTGAATTTATCAATCGATAATAAATCATTTTCTAAAAAAATAATTATTAAATAATATACAAAATGAAAAAAATCTATTCAATTATTCTAGGATTTGCATTAGCATTTTCCTCTATTTCTTCAAAAGCACAAACGGCAGCAATGGGTTATGACTTTATTGATTGTGCAGGAAATCCTCAAAGTCTGTTTGCCGATTTAGATGCTGGTAAAGCATTGATCATAGAATATTTTATGACTAGCTGTAGTCCTTGTATTACGGCAGGAGCAACTTTGGAAATAATGAAAGCAGATTTGATGGCTGAATTTCCAGGAATGATTAAATCTTATGCTTTTGGATATTCAGATACATATAATTGCACAACAATAAATAATTGGGTAACAGCAAATGGTATTACATCTATTCCTGCAGATAGTGGTGCATTGCAAGTTGCCTATTATGGTGGCATGGGAATGCCAACCATCGTTATTTTAGGTGGTGGAACAGCTCATACTGTTTTAGGAGCTCCTTACTTAGCTTATGCAACTTCTGACACAACCATTATGGCTGCAGATATCCGTAATTTTTTGAATGGTACTGGAATCAAAGAAAACAATCTTATTTCTAAAATTAATTTATTCCCGAATCCTTCTAACGAACAAGTGAAACTAACTTTCGAATTGAAAGAAGTTTCAGATGTGAAAATTGAATTGTTTGATATTTCTGGAAGACTTATTTCTATTATAGCAGATAGAAAAAAATCATTAGGTGAAATTGTAGAAACAATAAATACAAATTTATATTCTGAAGGTGCTTATCTAGTTAAAATTAATGCTAACGGAAATATTAGTCAACAAAAATTAAATATTATTCACTAATGAAAAGTATTATTCGAAGCGTTTTAGCTCTTTGTTTATTTTCTCCTAATGTTTTTTCTCAGAATGCGCTTTTTATTCCTGACACTTTAAGTGGAACAACATTTAATTTAAATGTACAAAACGGAATTAGACAATTTGTTGGGACTAATAATAGTCCTACATACGGCTATAATGGTAATTTTCTGGGACCAACTTTATTAATTAATAAAGGGGATAGCATTACTTTAAACGTTACAAATTCTATTGCTCAACCTACAACTGTTCATTGGCATGGCTTTCATGTTGCCCCAATGAATGATGGTGGCCCTGATCAAATTATTTTACCTGGTGCAACTTGGAGCCCTTCTTTTAAAATGAGAAATGAAGCTTCCACATTTTGGTATCATCCACACGGAGATGCAAAAACAGAAGTGCAAATTTCCAAAGGTTTAGCAGGAATGATCATCGTTCGTGATAGTGCTGAAGCAATGTATAATTTGCCAAGAAAATATGCTGTAGATGATTTTCCTTTAATAGTTCAATCCAAATCCTTCGACTTATTATATCAGTTTGCAGTGGCAACACATTCGGATACTGTCTTGATGGTAAATGGTACAAGAGATCCATATTTACAGGTTCCTCAACAAGTTGTTCGTTTGCGATTATTAAATGGTTCAGCAGATAGAACATTCAATTTCGGTTTAGCAGATAATTCTAATTTTTATTTAATTGGAACTGATGGTGGATTATTGTCGGCACCTTATTTAACTAACAGAGTTAGATTGTCAACTGGTGAGCGTGCTGAAATTTTAATTGATTTTTCTTCTTATACATTAGGAACTCAGATCTATTTAAAAAGTTATGCTTCCGAATTAACTCGAGGAATTATTGGTGCCGATTCTGTTGGAACAAGCACAATAGTTATTCAAGAAGGGTATTATGCTAATCCGTTAAACGGAATTGATTTTGATCTTTTACGTTTTGATGTTTCTCCTGCAACAGCTAGTCCTGTTACAGCCATTCCAGTTACTTTCAATCCGAAAATCCCTTTACTTGAAGTGAATGCTGATGTTAATCGTTCCATTCATTTTTCTCCTGATACTGCTCTGAGTGGACCTCAAGGATATGTGGATGGTCCTTTTTTTATGAACAATGTTTCATTTAATATGGATTCAATTAATATAGTTGTGAACTTAAATGATATTGAAATTTGGTCCTTGACAAACAGCACAATGGTTGCACATCCTTTTCATATTCATGACATTGAATTTTTTGTTTTGGATATAAATGGTTTACCTCCGCCTCCAGAATACCAAGGATTAAAAGATGTGATACTTGTTAAACCAAATGATACAGTCAGATTTATAACACAATTCATAACATTTTCTGATCCAATGGTTCCATATATGTATCATTGTCATTTGCTTCATCACGAAGACGATGGTATGATGGGAGCTTTTTTAGTGATCGATTCTACAACTATTGGAATAAATGAAAATAATAGCTTAGCCGATAATGTCAAACTTTTTCCTAACCCTACAATTAATTCAATTTCAGTAGAATTTCAAAATGGAATTAATTTCAGCCAAAAGAAAATTTCAATTATAAATATTCTTGGAGAAGAGATTTATTCTGCACAAACTTCCGAAAATAAAATAAAGGTAGATATGGAAAAATGGGTTTCTGGAGTTTATATTTTTCAAATACAATCGGAGAATAAAGTGATTAATAAAAAAATTATTAAACAGTAAAATGAAAAAAGCGATATACATTATTTTATGCGTTTTGTTTCCAATAATTTCTGTTTCGCAAACTACTGGTGTTTTTTGGGGGAGCCCAATAAATGTTGGAGTAGGAGCTACTCACAATAATATTTATCCTAGATTAACATTAACAAATAACGATGTGCCTCTTGTTATTTGGGAAGATAATAGTCCTGCGCTAATATATTCGGCAAGAAAAACTGGTACAACATTTTCTACTCCACTTTCAATTAATGGAGGAGCGGCTCCTTATGTTGTGAATTGGACTGGTCCTGAAATAGGATCATCTGGTGATACCGCTTTTGTTGTCTTCATGACTGCAATTGCAAACTCAAAATCCTATTCGGTACGAACAATAGATGGAGGATTAACTTTTTCGGATACGGTTAGAATAGATAATGAAACAAACAGGTTGGCAAGTTTTCCAACTGTTGAAGTAATGCCTGGTGGTAATCCCATTGTTGCTTATATGGGTTCGGATACAATTAGCATGATTGATCCAAAATATACGGTAACCAAATCACTGGATGGGGGAGCCTCTTTTTTGCCAGCTGTTGAACCAGTCACTCCGGGAGAAGCCTGTGATTGTTGTCCAGCAACATTGGCTGTTTCAGAAAATACTCAAGCATTGATATTCAGAAACAATATCAGTAATCTTAGAGAAATGTGGGCATCATTCTCAACTGATACGTGTGCAAGTTTTCCAATCTCAACAAATATTGATACTACCAATTGGTTTGTAGCATCTTGTCCGGCAAGTGCGCCATCAGGAGAAATTATTGGCGACTCGTTAGTTTATACATGGATGAGTGATGGGACAGGTGATGCACGAGTTTATATCGGGACAGTAAACGTAAATGATCAGCAAGTCGGACAACATCGACAAATTTATCCTTTCGGAATATATACTCAAAACTTTCCTGTGATAGCAGGGAAAGGCGATACACTTGGAATTGTTTGGTTAGGTTACAATGGAACTTCTCAAGATATTTTATTTTCTTGGTCATTAACTGGTGCTGCTGGAATTGGTGCCAACGTTGATACAATTACTAAAGGATTAACAGGTCATCAATCGCGACCAGACCTTGTTTTTAATAATGGAAAATTTCATGTTGTATATAGTCAAGCAACCGGAACCCAAGTTCACTATGTGGAAGGAATGATTGTTCCAAATGTTTCGGTAGAAGAAATTAATTCTGCACCAATTCTGAATTTTACTTCTTCTATTAACAATGGTTCAATTGAAATTCAAGTAAATTCAAGTAAAGAATTAAAAGGAGAAATTATTCTAATGAATGCTCTCGGACAGCAAATTAAAAAAATACCTGCTTTTGTAAAAATGGGTTCCAATTCTTATACTATTAATCATCAAGCAAGCCCAGGAATTTATTTCGTTGTTGTATCAACTGATGATGGCAAAGTTTACCAAAACAAAATAGTTGTCGTAAAATAAATTAGTTTAATTTAGTTTTCTTAACCACCTTATCCGTCTATCCTTTATGTTTAAAATAATCTTTCCATTTCTGTTTTTTTTGTTTTCAATGAATTTTTTGTTTTCTCAAAATACATTCAAAGCAATAATAAAAGATTCTATTACAAATGAGACGATTGTAGGTGTCACAGCTGTTGTAAAAGGCACAACAAACGGAACAAGCTCTGATTCCAAAGGAGAAATAATTATTTCAAATATTCCAAATGGGGAAGTAATAATTGTATTCACTTCTGTCGGATACAAAAAGTTAGAAAATAAATTCACTTTTCCTGATTCAATAAATTTATCAATTACAATTCTGCTTTCATCAGATGTTGATGAGTTGGATGAAATTATTATTGAAGCAACTCGAGGGAATAAAACCATTGATAATATTCCTACAAGGGTGGAGGTTCTGACCGAGGAAATTGATGAAGCAAGCACAATGGATCCAAGTAAAATTGCCCATCTGATTACCCATAGTACTGGAATTCAAGTTCAACAAACTTCTGCTACAAGTAATACCGCAAATGTTCGTATTCAAGGCTTAGATGGTAGATACACACAAATTTTGAAAGATGGATTTCCCCTTTATGGTGGATTTTCAGGCAGTTTAAGTATTATGCAAATCCCTCCTCTTGATTTACGGCAAGTGGAATACATTAAAGGCGGAGCTTCTACTTTGTATGGAGGAGGTGCAATTGCCGGCTTGATAAATTTAATTTCCAAAGAGCCCACTAAAGAAGAAACGTTACTTCATTTGAATGCCTCACATATTGGCGCATTTGATGTAAATGCTTTTGTAAGTAAAAAAATTGAAAAAATTGGATTTACTATACTGGCTCAGCGAAACTCTCAAACTTATTTTGATGCAAATGCAGATGGCTTTTCTGATTTACCTCAACTCACAAAATACAATCTAAATCCAAAATTGTTTTTCTATTTTTCTGATAAAACAAAATTATCATTAGGTGGAACCTTTACGGATGAAGTAAGACAAGGTGGAGACGTAAATTTAATGAATCACGAACATGTTGATTCAACACACTTTTATAAAGAGGTAAATGATATTAAAAGAGTTACTACTCAGTTGAAGTTCGATCATAAGCTCAATAATAATAACCTCGTAACTGTAAAAAATAGTTTTAATATTTTTCATCGTGGATTGGAGATTGTTTCTTCTAAAACTTTGCAAGAATACCATTTTTCAGGACGACAAGTATCAACTTTTTCGGAAATATCAAATACATTTCGTAAAAAAGAAAATGTATTAATTGCTGGAATAAATTATTATAGCGATAATTTTTGGGAAGATAGTTTGCAAAGTGCAATCATGAGGAATGAAGATTATCAGACATTTGGTGCATTTGCAAATTTTGTTTTTGATGCAGGAAAAAAAGTTTCACTCGAAACAGGCTTTAGAGCAGATTATGTTGTTGATCAAAAATATTTTCTTTTACCAAGACTTTCAATTTTATTTAAGTGGACAAAAAAATTAACAACTCGCATTGGCGGAGGCATGGGTTATAGAAATCCTACAATTTTTAATCAAGAGGCTGAATTGTTTGCGTATCAAAACGTTTTACCAATTGATAAAAAAAATGTAGTAGCTGAACAATCTTATGGAGGAAATGCAGACATAGGTTTTAAAACAAACATTGGAGAAAAATGTTTCATTACGATTAATCAAATGTTTTTTTGTACCCAAATCGATAAGCCTGTAATTATTGCTGATACTGGACTATCTTCAGGAGTTTATAGTTTCAAAAATGTTGATGGATACATTCAAAGTTACGGTGGAGAAACATTTTTTAAATTCGGATTTTATGATTTTGTTTTTTTTGCTGGCTATACTTACACAAATGCAACAAACCACTTTGCCGATACAATTTCAGATTTAACACTAACTCCACATCACAGTTTAAAAGGTGATTTACTTTATGCTCTTCCGGGGAAATGGCGAATTGGACTTGATTATGAATTCAAGAGTAGCCAAACTTTGAGTAATGGAACTAAAACAAAAGACTTTTGGACATATGGGGCAGTTGTAGAATACACCTGGAAAAATTTTACTCTTTTTGGGAATGTTGAAAATTATACCAATGTTCGACAAACAAATTATGGCAGTCTTAATTCCAAACCTTATGATACACCTCAGTTTACTGAAGTGTGGGCACCACTTGATGGTATAGTTTTTAATGCTGGTTTCAAAATTCGATTGTAAAGATTCAGGGTTTTATTACTATTATTTTTGCAATATTCATTATATTTATTTCATGCAATCACTCTTCAACTTCTTCAAAAAATACAACCCGCTTTCAAAAGAAGCAGAAAAAGCTATTTCGGAAATTTCTAAAATTGTTGAAGTTACAAAGAATACTGACCTGCAGCCTATTGGCCATACTTGTAAAACAATTTATTTTATCAAAAAAGGTGTTGCACGTATTTATTATTTTAAAGACGATATTGATATTACAGAAAGTTTTGCATTTGAAAATAATATAATTGCAAGAGTTGAAAGTTTGTTTACTGGAAAACCTTCTAGAAAAGCTATTCAATTAATTGAAGACTCAGAACTAATTGCAATCAATTCCACACAATTATTTAAACTATATGACAAGTTCCCAGAAATAGAACGCTTGTTTCGTTTGATATTTGAAACTGCTTATGTTGGAACAATAGATAGAATAGAGGGAATCCAGTTTCATTCTGCTGAAGAAAGGTATAAAGCACTCATAAATGAAGCTCCGGATGTATTGAAAAGAGTGCCTTTGAAGTTTGTTGCTTCTTTTTTAGGTATCACTCAAGTTAGCCTCAGTCGCATAAGAGGTTTAAGGTAAACAGTTCAAACTGACATTACGGAGCGTCACACTGAGCATTCTGCGTTGAGGCAGACAAATCGAGGTGTTTTCCCTTGCTACCCTAAAGCTTGTTTCACACTTCGACTAAGCTCAGTATGACGATATTATTGCAATAATAGACTTTATATAAGTTAGTATGCTATTGCTTATTTTATGTACTTAGGAATGCTTGTTTTTTACCGTCATTGCGAGGAACGAAGCAATCTTTCATGATTGGGAGATTAGTCACCATTGCTGATAGATTGCTTCGTTCCTCGCAATGACTTGCTAAATAAGGGTTGTTTGTTTTCGAAAATTTGTAGCGCATATTAACTTGTATAAAGTCTAACGAATAAATACTGCCACGCTATTATTTATCATATGTAAAGTACTTCCTTATGCAGTAGCCGTAATTTTGTTTTAGCAAAACAAGATTATGCAAACAGTAAAACTCGGACTCAAAGAAAACTGGAAACAATTTACTTTATTGGTAATTGTAAATGCATTTGTGGGTGGAATGGTTGGACTTGAAAGATCCATTCTTCCTAAAATTGCTGAAGCTGAATTTCACATCGCTGCTAAAACAGCCATCCTTTCTTTTATTATTGTTTTCGGAATGGTAAAAGCAGTTACAAATTATTTTACTGGAAGTTTAGCAAACAAATTTGGCAGAAAAAAGTTGCTTCTGCTTGGTTGGATAATTGGAATTCCTGTTCCATTTATTTTAATGTATGCACCTAATTGGAATTGGATTATTGCAGCCAATATTTTATTGGGAATCAATCAAGGCTTAACATGGAGTAGCACTGTTGTGATGAAAATTGATTTAGTGGGAGAAAAACAGCTTGGTTTTGCAATGGGAATAAATGAATTTGCTGGTTATCTTTCTGTTGCGATTGTGGCTTTTTTAACAGCATGGTTTGCAAGTGAGTATGGACTTCGACCATATCCTTTTTACATTGGAATTGTTTTGGTATTTTTAGGTTTTTTTACAAGTTTATTTTTTGTAAAAGATACTAAGCAACACGTTGCACAAGAAACAAGTTCGAATAAAATTCCTTCTTTAAAAAATATTTTTTGGGATACTACATGGAAAAATAAAAATCTAGGTTCTGTTACTCAAGCAGGATTAATAAATAATCTTAATGATGGAATGGTTTGGGGGATTTTTCCAATTCTGCTTTCACAAAAAAATTTCTCTTTAGAACATATTGGAATCATTACTGCTATTTATCCTGCTGTTTGGGGCTTAGGGCAATTAATTACAGGGAAGATGGCAGATTATTTTTGTAAAAAAAGCATGCTTTTTTGGGGAATGTTTTTTCAAGGCATTGCACTTTTATTTTTAATATTTGCAAGTACATTTATGCACTATATTATTCTTTCTATAATACTTGGTTGGGGCACAGCAATGGTTTATCCTACTTTTCTTGCAACAGTTGCAGAAAATACAAATCCACAAGACAGAGCCAAAAGTCTTGGTACATTTCGACTTTGGAGAGATTTAGGGTATGCTTTTGGCGCAATTTTCACTGGAATTATTGCGGATATTTTTAATATTGAAACTTCAATTTTAGTAATTGCTTTGCTTACAATTTTATCATCATTTATTATTAAATTTAGAATGAGCTCTCAAATTAATTCGATCATATTTACTTCTTCAAATCCAATGGAATAATAATTTTTAAACTAATATTTCTCCCCATATTATAAACGCCTCTTCTTCCTGTAGTATTATTTTCGGTAGCATATTTTAATCTGCTTAAATGATTTTGATAGGCAACATTAGTAATGTTATTTACGCTGATAAAGATTGAACAAATTGTTTTTGTTTTTCTTACAATATCTGCTCCCAATCCAATATTTATCAAACTATAACCAGGAGTTTTTGTCTCTGTTCCAAATGCGGAATAAAATTTATTTTGTTCAAAATAGTTTTCCAATTCAACACTTACATAAGCATTTGAAATAAATTTTCCCAATTTCGTTATGTCTGCCTTTAGCTCCGAAACTAACTTCGGAGCCGGGATCATTGGCAGGTTCTTTAAAGAATCAGGTTGATTTGTTTGTGTTGCTTGAACAAATGAAAATGAATTTTCAAAATGTAACCAGTGAACTGGATGAGGATGAATGTCGATACTGATTTCTCCTCCTAATAAAGTTGCTTTTCCTTGAACAAATTCAAATGTGTTTGCTCCATCTGTGATAGAATCTCCGCCATTTAAACTGCTTAGTTTTTGCAGAAAAATAAAATTATCAATCGAGTTCTGGAATACATCGATTTCTGTTGTTATGTGCTCGCTATTTAATCCTAATCCTATATCAAATTGTAAACTGCTTTCTGCTTTTAAATTTGGATTGCCAATTTCAAATCTTCCTGTTCCTTCATGTTCTCCGTTTGCACCAATTTCAGAAATGTTAGGTGCGCGATATCCTTTTGCAACATTTAATTTAGCATAAACACTTTCTGAAAATTGATAGGTGGCGCCAATACTTGCAGATATTCCTGAAAAAGTAGAATTGAATTTTGTAAATTGATGATTGCTTGTAGAATCTGTAACGTCCGTTTTCATACCCAATGAATCCAAGTACAAGTCATTACTGTTTTGTTTTCTGCTGTCATATCTGATTCCTGCACTCAAATCTAATTTTCCAAACGATTTTTTTACGATTGCAAAACCTCCAATGTCAAATAAATTATATTCAGGGACTAAAAATTCTATTCCTTTGTTTTGAGAAGTTTGCTGCATTCCGTTTACTCCCAAAGAAATATTCAACTTCTTTTTATCTGGAAAAACATAACGCAAATCATAACTAATAGTGTTTAATAAAAAGTATAATCCGTAATTTTTTGGATGAATTACATCGCCAAATTCCTGACGGTGATTTTGCTGAAACCCTATTGTTGCTTTCACACTTCCTTGTCTCACAACAAAATTATTATTTAATACAATTTTATAATGTTTGATTTTTTGAAATGGAATTCCAATGTTGTAATGTTTAAAATCGTTATTGTTTGGAATCACAGTTATAGGGATTGAATTAACAATTGCAATTTGAGTAATAAATTTTCCGCTAGCACTATCTCTATCGCCTTCAACAATTCCTGCTGTTAGTTCATACATATTAAAATGCAAATGAGAATATCCCCAGGATTTATTTAATCCAATTACTCCACCAAATGTATTTTCTTTATATCCAGAATTGTAAACATAGCCATCGTATTTATTTTGATAAGCATGAGCCTTTTTATTGCTGTAGCGAATGTCCCAAATGAATCCTTTGATGTTTCCAGTAAGGTTTGCAGAATACGCAAGCAAGCCATTGTTTGATTGATAATTTGCTAAAACGTTTGCATTTATTTTTCCTTCTGGAAGTGTTGGAGCAGAGAGCATATTTATTACTCCCGCTATTGCATCTGAACCATAACTTAAACTTGCTGGCCCTTTTAAAATTTCAATTTTATTTATCGAAAATTCATCCATTTCAATTCCATGTTCATCACCCCATTGTTGTCCCTCTTGCCGGATGCCATCATTAACAACAACAACTCGGTTATAGCCCAATCCTCTGATTACAGGTTTTGAAATTCCCGCTCCGGTTGTTACTTGAGAAATACCTGGCTGCTTTGCCATTGCATCAATAATATTCGAAGATGCGTTTTGTAGTAATTGTGTTTTAGTTACTATACTTATTGGTGTAGCTGTTCTATTTCGTTCTCCCGATTGTGAGGAACCTGTAATAATTACTTCGTTAATTTCTTTTGCAGAAAGTTCCAAAGCAAAATCTTTTGTTGTAATTGTTGAAAGGTCAATTGTTTCAACAATCATTTTATAACCAGCAAAACTAACTTGCAATAAAATTTTTGTTTGTGGAAGATTTTCAATTTTATAAGTTCCATCAAGTGCGCTAACAGCTCCCGTTTTTAAATCCGGAATATAAAGTGTAGCACTAGGAATAGCTTCTCCTGTAATTTTATCAGTAATTTTCCCTGATAAAATGATTTTTCCTATATCAGCATTGTTTGCTGAAATAGTTATTGCACTCAAATGAATGAGTACAATCAAAATATATTTTCGCATAAATTTTTCTTAGTTTAAAAATTACAAATCGTTGATTGTATCATAAGGCATACATCAACAAAATAATTACATAAATAAAAAACTAAGAAATAGGAGGTGCTCTGGAAGGTAAATTAGAATAAGCATAAGGAATAATAATTCTTTTAGTAAATTCTTGATATGAAAAATTTTGTGAAGGAATTACAAAAGATAAATCATTTGATGGTAGACCATTTGAATCGGTAATAGTAAAAGCACAAATTGAACATTCATGTTCTTGTTCATGAAAATGTTTGTCGGTAATTGTACAATGAATTTCATTATGATGCTCTAAAGCATGTATTCCCTTCTCTACTAATGGGAATAATAGTAGAAAAAGAAAAAAGAAAGCGCAATATTTTTTTGCCTGTTTGTTCATTACTAAACAAATGTAGGGATGTTTTTCTTTAGAAAAGGAAAAATTTGCTTTCAGAATCGAAATTTTGTAGATTTGATATATTAATCTCTTTAAAATGAAAAAACTTTTACTTTTTATCGCGTTCATTAATCTATTTATTATTGGATTTGCACAAGAACCAGACATGTTGCCAAAAGGCTTTGCTCCTGGTGAAGAACTAAAAATGGATGCTTATTTACAAAGTGTAAATAATAGAACACCAAATCCATTATACAGAGCAGCGATTACAACGCCACCACCTTTGCCAGTTCGTACTGCAGCGCAATGGGAAGAACAACAAGCTTTATTAATTACGTGGACGTCATTTCCAGTTATTCATCGACAAATTGTTGCAGCAGCTCAATTAGAGTGTAATGTTATTATTAATTGTACTGATTCAAATGCAGTAAAATCTGATTTAACTTCTAACGGAATCCCACTTACAAATGTTAAGTTTGTTGAAGTAGCATTTAATTCTATTTGGATTCGAGATTACGCTGCAAATACTTGCTATATGAACGATGTTGACTCATTAATTTTGGTTGACTGGATCTACAACCGTCCTCGTCCAGATGATGACGCAATGCCAATAGCTGATGCTTCTTTTTTGAATGTTCCATTATATCAAACAACAGTTTCTCCAAATAATTTAATGAATACAGGTGGTAATTGGATGATTGATGGAATTGAAACGGCTTTTGCTTCCAACCTTATTTTAGAAGAAAATGATGGTGCTGGTGCTTATTCGCTTGCTTATCCAAATCATACAGAGCCGGTAATTAATGCATTATCACAGGATTATCATGGTATCAATCGTTATATAAAAATGGATGTACTTCCTTATGATGGAATTCATCATATTGATATGCACATGAAGTTTTTAGATGAAAAAACAATTTTGATTGGAGAATTTCCTGCTGGAATTTCTGATGGTCCACAAATTGACGCAAACATTGCATACGTATTAAGTAATTTTAATAATCCTTGGGGAGATCCATATAAAATTATTCGTATACCAATGCCGCCAAGTACTGGCGGAAGTTATGCAGGAAGTCCTTTTGGTGGGGCTTATTATAGAACTTACTCCAATTTTGTAATTGTAAATAAAACTATAATAATGCCTGTATATCGTCAGGAATATGATACTACTGCAGTTAGAATAATTAAGCAAAGTATGCCTGGTTATAAAGTGGTAACCATTGATGCAGATGATGCAGGTTCAAACATCATTGCACAAAGTGGAGTGATCCATTGTATCACTCAAAGCGTTGGTGTTAAAGATCCATTGCGTATCGTTCACAACAACCTTCCTGATACTTATAATTCTACTTCGCCTTACCAAGTTGATGCAATTATTCAACATAAAAGTGGAATTGCAAATGCTCAGGTTTATTGGACAACTGATACAACAACCGCTTATGCTCCAGCAACTATGACACTTACTGGTGTTTCAACAGATACTTGGACAGGTTACATTCCTGCTCAACCTGCTGGCACACAAATTTTTTATTATTTACGCGGAGTTGCAAACAGCGGTAAACAACAAGTTCGTCCTATGCCTGCACCAGCTGGTTGGTGGCAATTTAGAGTACTTGCTCCAGTTGGGATAAGTGAAAACTTAACTAGCATTTTCTCTACTTCTCTTTATCCAAATCCTAGTCATGGCATTACTTGTATTCCTTTTAATTCAGATCGTAAATTAAATGGTAAATTGTATGTAACAGATATTACAGGAAAAATAGTTCAAGTAATTCACAATGGTGATTTTAAAATTGGAAGTACAAATTACTTTATTGATACTCATGAGTGGAGTGCTGGTGTTTATTCAGTTGTTGCAGAAACAAATGAAGGCACTAAAACTCAAAAATTGATGGTGAAGTAGTTTGTTGTATTCTATATAAAAAAAGGAGTTCTGTTTTACAGAGCTCCTTTTTTATTTCAAAACGTCATCCCTCGCCACTACACGGGATCTTCCAGTCGCGAGAATGCAATATTTGTTAATGTGAATTGGGCTAACGCTGCACAACAACTATCTTCATTAAAGATCCACTTTGCTTTTTACCTTTTGAATCTATTTCAGAAACTTTACAGATATACATTCCTTGTGAAAGGTGCTGTGTGTCAACAGAAATAATATTGTTTTCAATTTTTTCAGTTAAAACAACTTGTCCCATTACATTGTAAATTTCCAAAACATACACCTGCCTGCCGGTAGCCAGGGTTTTATTTTCTTTTGATAAAATTCGAATGGTAAAACTATAGTTTGTCGGATTTGGAAAAAGGTCAACGTTGAAATCAATAATATTTTCATTTACAGAAACAAAACTTGCCGTTCCCTTATAAAACGAAAGTCCCCCCGCATAATTTCCAACCATCAAATCCATTAGCCCATCATTGTTTATGTCTGCACCATTTGGCGCTGTGCGTGTTCCTTGAAAAATATCTAAATAAGTAGTGTCAGTTTTTGTAAATGTCCCTCCAAGGTTTCCGTCAATGCTATCATAAATTTGAAGATAACCACTTTCTGCACCTACCATTAATTTTGAAACACCGCTTTGTTTAAATAAAAAAGGGTAACTGTAGCCAATAAAATAAGTAGGACGATTTACTTTCACGCCTCCCCAAAAATGAGAAACGGAATCCATTGAAAGAATTGGAGTTGTTCCAGTTCCTATATGATTATAATAAGCAAGTTTTCCATTTCTTGCTCCAACTATTAAATCATTTTTTCCATCTCCATCCACATCCACAATTTGTGGAGCGGCATAATCGCCAACATCAATTACTCGGTTGTTTGAATTTTTAAAATTTGGAGCAGTTAAAACAAAATTTGCTGTAGCACCAATAAGCGCTGTGTTTTCGAAGTAATGTAATTTTCCATCAAAACCACCAATAATCAAATCTGCATCTGTATCGCCATCCAAATCACCAAAAGCAGGAACCATGTTTAAAATACTTAATGAACTCAGATTAGCATAATCCAAAGTAATTAAATCAAATTCCGGATTCGTTGCTGTTCCAATATTTTTAAATTGAGCAATTTTTGGTTGAAAGCTCGCTCCGTAATATCCATAGTTGCCAACAAATAAATCTTTCAATCCATCATTGTCATAATCGAAAAAAGAAGGGTAAGAACCTTCTCCTACTTCAATCATATTGTCTTGTAAAATATTACTTTGTATAAAATCAAAATCTGGAAAATTATTTGCGCCAGTATTTTTATAATAAATTACACTGCTTGTATTTTCGGAATAGTTAGGAGCGTTCGGACTAATAATTAAATCTTTCACACCATCATAATCCATATCAACTGAATAAGCTGCAGGAAAAACAGTTGTGTTTGCAGCAATCGTACTTAAATTATTTGCAGGGAAGTTGGCATCAATAGCTGTAAAGTGTCCAGCAGTTGGAGTGCCTCCATTTGTTAACATTGTTAAATTGTTAAAGGAAAGATCACCTACAATAATTTCTTTGTCTCCATCACCATCTAAATCCCAACACAATTCACTTCCACCCGAATGAAGTGGAGAGCGCAAATCAGAAGTATTGTCAGTTAATTCAGGTGAAGAAACATTTGCAATACAAGTATCATCCAAAGTAAAGGAGTTAGTCATAGCACTTTCTGCAGCATATCCCCAACATTTGTTTGCCATTTCAAAAATCAAACTATCACATGTTCCATACAATTCCATACTTTGATTTTGATGATACTCAATGTAAGTGCTACTGTTTCCAAAAGTGATTATATCAATATCTGTATCATTGTCGATATCACAAAATGCTGGAATATCAACTGGTGTAATGTATAAATTTGAAAGTGTTGCAGTAGGCGGATTGTATTTTGCTTGTAGTAAATCTTCCACCAAAATAAATTGTAATCCAGTAGCGACAGAAGAAATATTTTTATAAATTTTTATTCCAACACCAACATCCGAAAAAGCAAAAATATCTTCTTTGTCATCACAATTGTAATCTACCAATAAAGCCCAATCGTGTAAGTAAGGGAATTTTGATTCGTACAATGGATTGTATGTTAAATCAACTGTTCCAACTGTTCCATTATTAATAAATGTGCGTAATTTATTTCCACTTCTGTCGAATGTAATCACATCTTTTATTCCATCAATATCCAAATCGATATTAGAAACTTGAACAAAATTTAATCCGCCAGCCCATGCATTAGAAATATATGTTCCAGAAATTTTTACAGGAATACTATCGTAAAATTGAAAATAAGGTTGCGCGGAAAGGAGTATGGAAAAAAGAAGAAAGAAAAAAGTAATGCGAATCGATTTCATTTTAGTGTTATGCGTAATTTAATAAATCGTTTTATAATGATGTCACCCTGAGCGGAGTCGAAGGGCGACATCTCCCAATTGTTAATTCAAATTCTTATTCTGAAATCCTTAGCCTGCACAGAGCGTAGTCGAAGGATACCACGAGATGACAGTAAGAACGATGATACTTCTTTAATGTCCAACTTAACTTTGGAAAAGTTAAAAATGTTTACTCCAATCAATGTCTTACAATTATTCTCTTCGTCAACGAACCAGATTGTTTTTGTCCTTTTTCGTTTACTTCAGAAACTTTACAAATATAAATTCCTTGAGAAAAATTTTCAGTAGCAATTGTAATAGTATTATTAATTATTTTTTCTGAAGAAATAAGTTGTCCCATTACATTGTAAATTTCCAATTCGTAAACTTTATTTTCCTCATTATAAATTCGAATAGCAAAACTGTTGTTTGTTGGATTTGGAAAAAGATCAAAGTTGAAACGAATAAAATTGTCGATGTTAGAAGTTGTAAGTGCTGTAACGCCTTTGTAAAAAGAAACTCCGCCTTGATAATTTCCAACAATCAAATCCATCAATCCATCATTGTTGATATCCGAACCATTTGGAGCTGTTCTACTTCCTTGGTGAATGTCTAAGAAAGTTGAATCTACCCAAGTAAATGCTCCTGCTAAATTCCCATCAATATTATTGTATCTTCTAATGAAGCCGCTTTCATTTCCAACCAACATGTTTGTTACACCACCTTGTTTGAAAACAAATGGATAGCTGTATCCTGTAAAATATCCTGGTAAATTTGTAGTTACTCCGCCAAAAAAATGAGTCATGGAATCCACTACTGGGATTGCTGTAGAGCCAATATGACTATAATAAGCAAGTTTTCCGTTTCTTGATCCAATTACTAAATCGTTGGTTCCGTTTGCATCCATATCTACAATTTGTGGAACAGCATAATCACCCACATCAATTGCTCGTCCAAATGAATTTTGAAAGTTTGGAGAAATTAAAACAAAATTTGCCGTGCTACCAATTGCTGCCGTGTTTCTGAAATAATGCAATTTGCCATCGTAACCACCAATCATCATATCCGAATCTGTATCTCCATCCAAATCGCCAAACGCAGGGACCATGTTTGTAATTCCAAATGAACTTAATCCTGCATAATCACGTGTTACTAATTCAAAAGCTGGTAAGCTAGCTGTTCCTGTATTTCTAAATTGTGCAATTTGATGAGCATAGGATGAAGTTCCCCAATACCCATAATTTCCAATAAATAAATCTTTCAAGCCATCATTGTCATAATCAAAAAATACGGGATAAGCGCCTTCACCAACTTCAATCATATTATCCTGCAACAAATTTGATTGCTGATATTGAAAAATCGGGAAACTATTTGTGCCATTGTTTTTATAATAAACAACGCTGTTAAAATTTTCCGAAACGTTTGGGGCACTCGGACTAACAACTAAATCTTTTACTCCATCGTAATTTACATCCGCATAAAAAGCGCAAGGAAAAATGGTTAAATCAACTGCGGTTGTACTTGCATTGTTGGAAGGAAATATAGTGTCCTTTGCTCCAAAACTTCCATCGGTTAAACTTCCAGTATTGGTTAACATTGTTAAATTGTTGTAAGAAATATCTCCGACAATAAATTCTTTATCTATATCACCATCTAAATCTATGCACAATTGACATGAACCCGAATGTCGCGATGCAGAACGATCTTCAGTATCAATTGGTTTTAATTCAGGACTGCTTACATTGCTTACACAAGAATCAAAAAGCGTATAATTATTATTTAACGGATGTTCTGAAGCATATCCCCAGCAACGATTAGCCATTCGAAATTTTAAACTGTCGCAGGTTCCATACAATTCCATACTCATGTTTTTATGGTATTCCATATAGCTTCCCGTAATTGCAAATGTCACCACATCCATATCGCCATCGTTATCAATATCACTAATAGCAGGAATGTCGGCCGAACTCACATATAAATTAATGAGCGAACCAGAAGGTGGATTGTAAATCGAATATTGCAAATTGGTTATCAATGTAAACTGTAATCCAGTTGAAACAGTTGAAGTGTTTTTATAAATTTTAAACCCTCCTCCGTAATCAGAATAACCGAAAATATCTTCTTTGCCATCACAATTGTAATCCACTAACAATGCCCAGTCGTGAAGTTTTGGAAATTTAGTTTCATAATATGGGTCGTATTTAAAATCAACCATGCTTGCTGTTCCATTATTGATGAATGTTCGGACTTTATTTCCTGTTTTATCGAACATAAATAAATCTTTTATTCCATCCATATTCATATCGATATTGGAGGCTTGAATAAAATTCAATCCTCCAGCCCATGGATTTGCAAGAGTGGAAGCTCCAATTTTTACTTGAATGCTATCATGCCACTCCAAAAATGGTTGAGCAACACTTGTGTTGATTGCAAAAAAGAGGGATGTAAGTAGGAGTATATGTTTGGCTGGTTTCATGGTAATGATTGATAAATACAAATATAACTAATTTGTTGGCTGATGGTTATTAATGAAAGGGTTGAATTAATGACCGTTTAGTAGGGGAATGTCCTCCAGGTTTAAGACAAAAACCCCAAATTCAACCAAATCATCATAAAATTGGTAAATAATAATTGTTATTCTATATTTGCACCCTTAATTTTAGGAATAGTAAATAGTGAATAGTGATTAGACAATAGTATTTATTGTGGTCGCTCTCCGAAATATAACAATTTAATTATTACAATTATGCAGAACAAAGGCGCTATCAGGCTGTTTGCGATTTTATTGACTCTTGCCTGTGCTTATTATTTAATGTTTACCTATGTAGGTGTTAATATCGAAAACGATGCGAAAGCCTTCTCTGAGGAGTTTGTTACCCATAAGGATGTGCTTGAAAATGCTGATAAAGCTTCAGTATTAAAAGAAACAGAACCAGCAAAAATTGCAAAAGAAAAAGCTGATTATTTGGATTCTGCGAAAAATGCAAGAAAAGCACTTTACTTAGATTCTCTTAAAAAGATTGCTGTTATTGACTTCGGTCCGCTTAAGTATACTTACGAAGAAGTTCGTAATCGTCAGTTAAACTTAGGTTTGGATTTAAAAGGCGGTATGAACGTGACGTTGGAAGTTGCTGTTTCGGAAATTATCCAAGGTTTGTCAAATAATAGCAATGACCCAAACTTTTTGCAGGCATTGAAAGATGCTACTGAGGCACAAAAAACTTCTTCAAAAGATTATGTAACACTTTTTGGTGAAGCATATAAAAAATTAAGTCCAACTGGTCGTTTAGCAATTAACTTTCAAACTATCGAGTTAAAAGGGAAAGTTGATTTTAATACTTCTGATGAAGATGTGTTAAAATTCCTACGCACACGTATGGATGAGGCAATTGAGACATCGGAAAAAACATTGCGTACTCGTATCGATAAGTTTGGTGTTACTCAGCCAAACATTCAGCGTTTAGCTTCTTCTGGTCGTATCCTTATAGAATTACCAGGTGTTACTGATAAAGCTCGTGTTCGTAAATTATTACAAGGAACTGCTAATTTGGAGTTCTGGATTGCTTATGATAACGGACAAGAAGATGATGGAATTTATGTTTCATTAACAAAAGCAAACACACGTTTAAAAGAGATTTTAAATCCAACAGTTTTAAAAGATACTCTTGCAAAAGACAGTCTTGGTCTTGCAAAAACTTCTGTTGCAACAAAAGATTCAATCATTAAAAAAGATTCTCTTTCTAAATCATTAGCAGATCAGTTAGGAACTAAAACTGATTCTAGTGGAATCGCAACATCTGCAATAGATTCTTCAGCACAAATTAAAAAAGACAATCCTTTATTATCATTGTTGAGTCCGGCATATCAGTACAACGATAAAAAAGAAGTTTCTGGTTTAGGCAAAGGACCAATTGTTGGTTATGCTTTAATTACTGATACCGCAAAAATTGGAGAATATTTACGTCATCCAAAAATCAAATCTATTTTCAAGCCTTATACTCGTTTCTTCTGGGCATTCAAAACTATGGATACCGAAGGGAAATACTTGCAGTTAATGGCAATGAATGGTTCTGCAACTAAAGGCGTTTCCCCTTTGTCGGGTGATATCATTACAGATGCTCGTGTTGTTTATGATCAAATGGGAAGTGGTTCGCCAAACATTTCTATGAACATGAATACGGATGCTGCAAAAATTTGGAGAAAATTAACTCGTGATAATGTTGGAAAATGTGTGGCTATTGTTTTAGATGGTAGTGTTTATTCGTATCCAGTTATTAATGGAGAAATTCCAGGAGGTTCAACTTCTATTGAAGGACAATTTACATTAGCTGAAGCAACCGATTTAGTAACAATTTTAAAAGCTGGTAAATTACCTGCCCGAGCACAAATTGTTGCGGAAGAAACTGTTGGACCAATCTTAGGAGCGGAAGCAATTTCTAAAGGATTTACTTCTACAATCGTTGCATTGATATTAGTGCTTGTCTTTATGGGCTTGTATTATAGCAAAGCAGGCTGGGTGGCAGATTTCGCCATGATTATCAATAACTTCTTTGTAATCGGAATTCTTGCATCTTTCGGTGCTGTATTAACTTTACCTGGTATCGCTGGTATCGTATTAACAATTGCGATGTCGGTAGATGCGAACATTTTGATTTTCGAACGTGTTCGAGAGGAATTGAATCTTGGTAAAACTACAGCCGTTGCAATTAAAGAAGGTTATAAAAATGCGATGTCATCGGTAATCGATTCTCACATCACAGGTTTATTATTAGGTATTATCTTGTATGTATTTGGAACTGGACCAATTCAAGGTTTCGCTACAACTTTAATTATCGGTATTATTTCTTCTTTATTCTGTGCGATTTTCATCACTCGTTTAGTGTTTGATCGTTGGTTAGGTAAAGGAAAAGAAATTTCTTTCGGAAATAAAATTACTGCACACGCATTCAAAAATTTCAACATCAATTTCGTTGGAAAACGTAAGTACTATTATATCTTTTCTGCATTAATTATTGCAGGGGGTGTTTTCTCTTATGTGAAAAAAGGCGGATTTAGTTTGGGTGTGGATTTCAAAGGTGGTCGTTCTTACATTGTTCGTTTCGATAATATCAAAACAACAGAAGAAGTTCGTAATGCTTTAGAAGTAAGTTTTGGTGAAGCACCTGAAGTAAAAACATATGGTGAAGGTGGTTCTCAAGTTCGTATTACTACAACTTATTTAATTGATTCCACTTCTGAAAATGTGGAAGGAATGGTTGAAGCTAAGTTAAATGAAGGCTTAAATACATTAGGAGAGAAATACCAGGTTATGGGTTCTCAAAAAGTAGGAGAAACTGTTTCGCGTGATATTAAAACAAAAGCTGTATGGGCCGTTTTATTGTCTTGCTTAGTAATGTTTATTTTCATCTTCATAAGATTCAAAAAATGGCAATATGGTTTTGGAGCCGTTGTGGCCTTGTTCCATGACGTTGCAATTGTATTGTCGGTATACACAATTTTCGATGGTGTTTTACCATTCTCGTTGGAAATCACGCAAGATTTTATAGCAGCGATCTTAACCGTTATGAGTTACTCGATGGTGGATTCAGTTGTTGTGTTCGATAGAATTCGTGAGTATTTAACGGAGCGCAATAAAGCCGATTTAGATAAAAACGAAAGAGTGAAAGTAATTAACTACGCCTTGAATAGTACATTGAGTCGTACCATCAATACGGCCTTAACAATTTTCTTTGTAATGTTAGCTATCTTCTTATTTGGTGGAGCAACAATCAAAGGATTTGCATTCGCATTGTTAATCGGTATCGCTATCGGAACTTATTCTTCTATCTGTATCGCTACTCCAATCGTAATTGATTTGGAAAGAGAAAAAGCAGATAAAGAGAAAAAATAAAAACTTCACAACCTCATCCCTAACCCTTCTCCTTGAAGAAGGAGAAGGGTATGGCTTCGAAATAAAAATTATATTTTAATAAAAACGCTTCTCATTTTGAGGGGCGTTTTTTTTATTCCCCCTTTGGAAAATGGGGTGGCGAAGCCGGAGGATTAAATCTTCATTATAAGAAGGAATATTTCCGTACTTTTGTAGGAGAATTTTAATCGTAAAAAGTCTATTATCTAACATCTAATATCTCAAGTCTCTTTCAATGTTAAACTCAATTCTAATATTTTTAAATCTTGGTGGAGGTGAAGTAGCCATAGTGGTTATGATAATCATTCTGTTCTTTGGTTCAGATAAATTACCAGGCTTGGCAAAAGGTTTAGGGAAAGGAATCCGCGAAATCAACGATGCGAAAAATCAAATTCAAAATGAAATCGCAAAAGGCACAGATGGTTTTAAAGAAGAATTAAATAAACATACTTCCGAAATACAAGCCGAAATAAATAAGGCAGGAGAAGGAATGAAAAAACAATTGGAAGATGCAGGAAGTGTTGTGAAGGAGGAAGGAAAAGCGATTGAGGATACAATGAAATAGTCCCGTAGGTCCGTAGGGACGAAATATCGGTTATTGGAGCGGATTTACAGGTTTAGAAGATTCACCCTGCGATTGTATGGAAAAATCACTTACAAAATTGACGAAGTGATTCTAAAGCTCCGGGTACATTCATTGTTTTTGCCTTTGAAAAATCAGCACATGCTTCTGTTAATTTACCCGTTGCACTGTAAGCTCGGCCTCTGAGAACATAAGCTTGCCCGTTGTTTGGCTCCAATTCAATCACTCTGCTAAAATCCTTTAATGCACCTTCAAAATCATTTATAAACCCTTTTGCATATCCACGATTGAATAAGACTTTCAAATTATTATTTGAGATCAGGTACGCTTTATCCAGAATTGAAATAACCTCTTTGTAATTCTGTTGTTTTCCCCGTACAATAGCTAAATTATTGTAAGCATCAATATTTTTAGGATTTAGTTCAATTGCCCTGCCTAAAGCTACGGCAGCTTCCTCTAATTGATCTAAGCTAAGTAGTAAGGTTCCTTTTTCGTAAAGTAATTGAGCATTCGAAGGATTGTTATCCAGTGCTGAATTTATTTCTTTGAGTGTTCCAGCATGATCCCCCTTTAGATCAATTAATGCATGTTGGTTCTGCAATTCATCTTTCTTAACTGCTCCTTTTGAAGAGGCAAGATTCATGTATTCCAGGGCTTTGTTTTTATCTCCTGCTTCACTCGCTTTTCGAGACCACATCATATATATATCAGGGTTTAGATCAGCCATATAAAAAGCTAGTTCCTTGCAGCCGCCTATGGATTGGAATAATCCTGTTTGCAGTATTTCGTCTTGTGTCAATCCGTCTTTTTGGCGCATATATTTTTTTAGTAAAAGATTGCTGCTTTCAAACTTTTTTCTTTCATCTAAAACAACGAATTCTGAAGGTTCTGAATTATAATAAAATGCTTTAGGAGCCCATAATTCAAGTAATGGGTGGTCTTCTGTATTAATTGAACCTTGCGCGGCATAGTCAATAAGCCCTTTTGTTGAAGAGCTCATTTGTTGAGACAAGAAGGTGCTGAAAGTGTGTATGTTTATTTTCCCAAATTTATCTGCAACTGCATTATAATTCTTCTCAATAGTTTCCAAATTAAAATTGAACGCTGTTTCGGAACATAATAAAAGAATATCGGATTTTCCAATGTGCCACAAACTCACATATTTAAATTCATCAAGGGCAGTTCTTAAAATAAGTTTGAGACTTTTATTGTCCATCTCATAATAACTAAACCATTGTGCAACGTATCCACCCAGATTCAGTTTTTCTTTACAATCAGAAAAGAATTCTTTTGTAAACAAATTACCCACTCCTGCTGACCAGGGATTAGAAGGCTGACTAATTATTACATCGTATTTTTTTGAAGAAAGGCGGAGAGCAGAAACACCATCATCCTTTATTACTTTAAGATTTTTTCTTTTAAGAGGTTGTTCATTAATTCCTTTAAAATGTCGTGATGCTTCAATTACTTCGGCAGAAATTTCAGCTACTTCCGCATATTTCACATTAGGGTGTGTCATGGCATACCCAATAGTTGTACCCGCTCCATACCCAATGACAAAAACTTGTTCTGCTTTTGGATGTAGAATTACCGGGGTAAGCCCAAGTGATACCTGGGTGCGGAGATCCGTAACTGAATTGGCATCCGATTTTCCATTTGTTGAAAGATAAATTTGATTTCGTTCGATACCTACGATAATTGTTCCACCTATTCCTTCTTTATAATAAAGGATCTTGTTTCCTTGCTTAATGCCTGATATAAATTCTTTATATGTATTCGGGGGAAGGCTTCGGTTAATTTGTCGGGGAACTTGCGATAACATAATAGGGTAAGCCCAAGATTTTGAGTTGACATTCTTGAAAAATAAAAATCCGCAAACTACTAAAATCGAACCAAGTACGGTCTTGTATTTAGTGGAAACAAAATCTTTTTGAAGATAGACATTTAAGGATAAAAACAGGTTTATTGCAAGGGCAATAATTATTGTCGTTAAGATCCCGAAAGTTGGAATTAGGAATAAACCGGAGATAAGTGCACCGAGAACCGTCCCCAATGTATTGACGGCAAAGATTCTGCCTATTATTTTACCGCTGTTTTCCACACTGTTAATAGCAACACGACTTAATATTGGCAATGACATGCCCATAAAAATTGTTGGAATTACAAGTACCAGAAAGACAAATGTGAATTGTATTAATAGATAATATGAATAATCATGTGGAAGCCCGATTGGCCCGCTTGCAGCTTTCCATATTTCGTAGGGCAGGTATTCGTATAAGGGCAACGTAAGAAAAATTGATATAACTATTGCGAATTGGCAAAGACCGACAAAACTTAGCGGATTTTTTATTTTGAAATTGTACCGGTAAGTTAAGTAACTCCCTAAAGTTATTCCGCTGATAAATGCTGCTAAAATAATTGTGAATGAATACGTTGATGAACCTAAAATTGGTATGAGCAAACGCAGCCAAACTACCTCATATACCATTGCACTGAATCCTGAAAGGGCAGCAATTCGCAAAACTAATTTAAATTGTTTTTGAGAAACGATAAAAGGTTTTTTGTCCAATTCCGGTTTCGTTTCAACTGGTTCCGTTTTGGATGGATCCGGGTTCAATCTGGATAGATAAAGACTTACTAATCCAACAAACAATTCAACAGAGGCTGCAAAATAAGTTGTTTTTAATAGCCCAAAAGTTTGTATAAAATAAAATCCCGCTAAAACAGTACCAATTACTGCTCCCAAACTATTAATAAAATACAAAATGGAAACATTTTTACCAACTTGATCTAATTTAGAACTTAAGAATTTTACCAATACAGGTAAAGTTCCGCCCATTAAAAATGTTGGAAATAATATGGTAGCTCCACTAACAATAAATTTGATTAGCAACACAATTGAACTATCACTTGCCCAACCATTTGAACTAACTATTGAAATAAAACTCTTTTCGACAAAAGAGAAAATTGGCACATAAAAAAAACAATAAATTGAAAGAGTAATTTCTATAATTGCAAATAATACAAGAGTCTTTTTAAAAGTATCTGCTTTCTTTCCCCAATACCAAGCACCTAAAGCTAATCCACCCATATAGGTTGCTAAAACTATGGATTGAGAATAAGTTGTGTTTCCTAAGAAATATGAAAGTTGTTTAAACCAAACAACCTGATAAATAAGGGCAGAAATTCCGGACAAAACAAATAAGGAGCAGATAAATAAGAACCTTAATCGTTTATTTGACATCGAATGATTTTTTTGCAAATATATCAATTTCGAATGTGCATTTAGCAATTGAAGACTTTTTTTCAGCAATTCTATAATTTCGCGGATATAAAATTTTTATGGTTGAATTATTTTATGGCAGTAAAGTGGATAAAGAAAATATAAATAATGTTAAAAAAAATTAGGTATTTTAGTTAAGAGTTTTTAAATTTACTTCTTAAAACATCCTCAGTTTATTATTTAGAAATAACGAATTGAAAATAAGAACAATTAGACCACTCTCCAATATGAAAAAAAAGCAGCAACTGTTATTAGTGTTAATAGCATTAATTGCACTTCAAATACAGTTATTTGGTCAAGGTAAAGAAATCCCCAAAACATTAATAGCTACTAATAATTTGTTTGATTCTAATCGACCTGAAGAATCGATCCCATTGAGAGCACCTTGTAATGCAACTACCTGTGCAACACCAATTCCAATTACACTTACGACACTTGGTACTCAGATTTGTGCGCCTGTGCAATGTAATGATGCAAGCCAGGTTGCCGGCCCTAATTTTCCCGGAGCCAATTGTTATGATTTACCCAATCCCACAATTTGGTATTCGGTTGTTCCACCAGCTGGTACAGCAACTCTTCAGATTAACATAACAAGTACAACAACCAATCCGACTTTTGCAGTCTACAGCACTGCAGATTGCAGTACATTTACAATATATGATGATGCCGGTGAATGTTATACAGGCGCAGCCGGAGCTGTATCTGGCAATATGGCAGTACCTAATACTGGAACTACAATACTTATAGGAGTATCTGCACCGGCAGGACAAGTGGGCAATTTTACTATTTGTGTTACGCCCCAGGCAGATAACTCTGCCTGTAATATCAATTCTATTTTAGCTCCCACTTCAACATCAATGGGGTCGCCTTTAACCGGACCATATTTACCCGGAGAAACTGTTGGTTTCTGTTATACTATTAATCAATATACCCAGGCAAATTGTAACTGGTTACAGGGAATTGTTCCAACATTTGGAAATTGTTGGGATCCTTCGTCTTTTTCACCTACCGGGCAGCCAACAGTGACAACAGCTTTAGTTCAGGAAGGAAGTTTTTGTGCCGGAGCATGGGCTTGGTGGCCATCAGGAAGCGTACTTTATAATAGTACAAGTGCAAGTGTAGGAGCCGGTTGGTTCTTCAGTCAGCCAGCAGGATTGGATCCCGATAACTCCTGGGGAGACGCAAATGGTATGTGTTCGTCAGGCATGGGTGCGTGTGATGGTGCTACAAGTGGCCTCACCTGGCAAGTTTGTTTTAATTTAACGGTAACTACTAACTGTGCAACAAATCCGGATTGCGGGGTCACAATTAAAACGTATGCTGATGGAGAAATAGGCAGTTGGACAAATGTTGGCTGCGTTGCTGATCAACCCGATGTCTATAATGCAGCAGTTTATTGTTGTTTAATGACTGTGAATGCTGGTTTAGATCAAACGATTTGTTCCAATGGTTCTACTGCCTTAAGTGGTTCTTTTGCAAATAATAATGGCGCCACTACTGTCGTCTGGACATCAAGTCCGGTAGGAGCGCTGACCGGATTGTCAAGTACCACATCCTTAACACCTACATTCACACCCCCCGTTGGTATAACGGGGCCGGTTACATTTACTCTTTCTGCCACTGACCAACAATGTACTATAACAGATAATCTGATAATTACTGTAAACCCACCTCCAACAGTTGCAACTGCTGGTGGAGACCAAACGGTTTGTGGAACAACTGCCACATTTGCCGGAAATACTGCTACTATTGGAACAGGAGCATGGACACTCATCAGTGGTTCAGGAACAATTACCACTACATCTTCTCCAACTTCAGGAATCACAGGTTTAGGGGTAGGCGCAAACGTATTTCAGTGGACAATTGCAAATGCACCTTGTCCGGCAACAACCGATCAAGTAACAATAACAGGAGTTGCAGCACCAACAGTTGCAGCCGCTAGTCTAGATCAAACAGTATGTGCTACTACTGCAACTTTAGCAGGAAATACTGCTACTATTGGAACAGGAGCATGGACACTCATCAGCGGTTCAGGAACAATTACTACTCCATCTTCTCCTACATCGGGAGTAACAAGTTTAGGAGTAGGCGCAAACGTATTTCAATGGACAATATCTAATAACCCATGTCCTTCAACAACCGATCAAGTAACAATTACTGGAGTAGCTCCTCCAACAGTTGCTGCAGCAGGACCAGATCAAACAGTTTGTGCTACTTCTGCTACACTGGCTGGAAATACAGCCGTTACAGGAACAGGTACTTGGACATTAATTAGCGGTTCAGGAACGATTACAACACCTTCTTCTCCAACTTCTGGAGTAACAGCTTTGGGAGTAGGTGCAAACGTATTTCAATGGACGATATCTAATAACCCTTGTCCTGCAACAACCGATCAAGTAACAATTACAGGTGTTGTAGCTCCAACAGTTGCTAATGCCGGTCCGGATCAAACTTTGTGTGGTAGCACAGCAACACTGGCTGGAAATACTGCGGTTACAGGGACAGGAACTTGGACACTTATTAGTGGTTCAGGAACAATAACAACTCCATCTTCTCCAACATCAGGTTTAACAGGCTTAGCAGTTGGGGTGAATGTTTTTCAATGGACAATCTCAAATGCGCCTTGTCCTTCTACTTCGGATCAGATTAGCATTACAGTTACTTCAACACCAACAGTTGCCACAGCAGGCCTTGATCAAACGGTTTGCGGAACAACAGCTACACTGGGCGGAAATACTCCTGGAGCTGGAGTAGGAGTTTGGACATTAATAAGCGGTTCAGGTACAATCACAACGCCATCTTCTCCAACATCTGTAGTAACAGGATTAGGGGTTGGTGCAAACGTATTTGAATGGGCTATTACTAGTGCGCCATGTACACCTTCATCGGATCAGGTTACAATCACAGGTGTTGCAACACCAACCGCTGCAGCGGCAGGATCTGACCAAACTGTTTGTGGAACTTCTGCCACTTTAGCGGGAAATACAGCCCTTGCAGGAACGGGTACATGGACATTAATTAGCGGTTCAGGAACGATTACAACTCCATCTTCTCCTACATCGGGAGTAACAAGTTTAGGAGTAGGCGCAAACGTATTTCAATGGACGATATCTAACAACCCTTGTCCTGCAACAACCGATCAAGTAACAATTACAGGTGTTGCCGCTCCAACAGTTGCAGCAGCAGGGCCAGATCAAACAGTTTGTGCAACAACAGCTACATTGGCTGGAAATACAGCAGTTACAGGAACAGGTACTTGGACATTAATTAGCGGTTCAGGAACAATAACAACTCCATCTTCTCCAACTTCTGGAGTTACAGCTTTAGGCTTAGGTGCAAACGTATTTGAATGGACCATTGCAAACGCTCCATGTCCGTCAACGACTGACCAAGTAACAATTACAGGTGTTGCCGCTCCAACAATAGCTGCAGCTGGTCCGGATCAAAGTATATGTGTTAACACTGCTGCACTTTTTGGAAATACAGCTACTATCGGCACTGGAACTTGGACGCTTATCAGTGGTTCTGGAACTATTACAGCGCCTTCATCTCCAACATCAGGAGTGACAGGTTTAGCAATAGGTGCAAACGTATTCCAATGGACAATTGATAATGCTCCTTGTGTGGCTAGTTCTGACCAAGTAACAATCACAATGAATGCACCCGATGACGCTTCATTTGCTTATTCTTCTTCTACATTCTGCCAATCAGGTATCGATCCAAGTCCAATAATTACAGGATTTGCAGGTGGAACTTTCAGTTCTACAGCAGGACTTACTTTAAATTCGGTAACAGGAACAATTACTTTGCTTTCTAGTACACTTGGAACTTACACGGTGACTTATGCAACCAACGGACCTTGCCCAAGTACAGCTACTTTTAATATTACGATTACACTTGCACCTTTAGCTTCATTTAGTTATGCAGGTCCATATTGTCAGGATTCTGGATTAGATCCATTTCCAACTTTTGGTGCTGGAGCTAGTGCTGGAGTATTTGGTTCTTCAGTAGGATTGACTATTGATCCATCAACGGGACAAATTACACTTTCCACTTCAACTCCAGGAACATATACAGTTGCAAATGATATTGCCGCTTCTGGTGGATGTTCTCCTTCTTCGGCTACAGCTACTATAGTTATCGATCCTTTTGCAACTGCTGATGCTGGAGTAGATGATACAATTTGTGCCGGCTCAACTTTTACTACTATAGGAACAGTTGGAGGAAGTGCGGGTTCATCTACATGGACATCCAGTGGAAGTGGAACATTCTCAGGTTCTGTCTATACTCCTTCTGCCGCTGATATTACAGCAGGAAGTGCCACTTTGACAATAACTTCAGATGATCCTGCAGGTGCTTGTTCTGCAGTATCAGATTTAATAACACTTACAATCGATCCGCTTCCGGTTGCTGATGCAGGTACAATGCAGACACTTGCTTGCGCTTCTAGCTCAGCAACATTAAACGGTTCTTCATCTGTTGGGGGAGCAAACTTCAGTTGGTCAGGACCAGGAGTTCTTTCAGGAGTAACAACAGCTACTCCTACGGTGAATTTACCAGGAGTTTATACATTAACAGTTTCAATTGCCGGATGTAGTACTACTGATACAGTTACAGTTCTTTCAAATACAGCCGCACCAAATGCAGATGCAGGTAGTGTTCAAACATTGACCTGTGTAGCAACATCTGTGATATTGAATGGTTCTTCTTCAACAGGCGGTGTAACATTTAACTGGACAGGCGGAACAATTGTTTCAGGCGGAACAACAGCTACCCCAACAGTAGATGCTCCAGGTGTTTACACAATTACTGTTACAGATCCTTCAAACGGATGTAATTCTACTGACACTGTTTCTGTTTTGGATAATTCAACTTTACCAAATGCTGATGCTGGAACAGTGCAAATGATTAATTGTATAGCTTCAACTGTCACATTGAATGGATCCTCTTCAACTACAGGGGCAACATTTAGTTGGACGGGTGCAGGAATTATTTCCGGTGGAACAACAGCAACACCAACAGCAAATACATTAGGAACATATACGATTACTGTTACAGACCCGTCAAACAGTTGTACATCTACTGATACGGTTTCTGTGCTAAGTAATACAACGCTTCCAGATGCAAATGCCGGAGCTACGCAAACAATAACATGTATAGCTAGCAGTGTTGTGTTAAATGGTTCTTCGGTAACGACAGGTGCAACATATAGTTGGGCTGGTGCCGGAATTGTTTCAGGCGGAACAACTGCAACACCAACAGTAAATGCCGGTGGCACTTATACTGTAACAGTAACTGATCCGGCTAATGGCTGTACTTCTACTTCAACTGTTATTGTTTCAAGTAATACAACAGCACCAATTGCAGATGCAGGAACATTGCAGAGTATTGGTTGCGGTGTTCTTACAACAATATTGGATGGTTCAGCTTCTTCTTCAGGAGCGTCTATCAGCTATAGCTGGACAGGTGGAAATATTGTTTCAGGCGGAACGAGTGCTTCACCTGTTGTTGATTTGGGTGGTTTGTATACCATTACTGTTACAGATGCAATCAATGGATGTACTTCTACCGATACCGTTTCTGTAATTAGTTCACCAACTCCTGTTGCTTCATTTTCTGCAAGTCCAGTGAGTGGAACTCCTCCATTAACGGTTAGTTTCACAAATTCAAGTTCGAATTCCAATACATACTCTTGGGATTTTGGTAATGGAAATACTTCCACTGCTACATCTCCTGGCGACATTTATAATGCACCCGGAACATATATTGTAACATTAATCGCATCATTTAATTCTCAATGTCCGGATACAACCTCTGCAACTATTATCGTTTATGATAATTTTTCACTTTTTGTACCCAATACTTTTTCACCAAACAATGATGGAAATAACGATGTCTTTTATTTAACATCAACCGGAGTAGCTGAATTTTATGGAGAAATTTATGACCGCTGGGGCTTAAAGTTTTTTGAAATGACGCATGTCAATGCAGCTTGGGATGGAAGAACAACTTCAGGATTAATTGCAACAGATGGTACTTATTATTACATTTTCAAAGCAAAAGGTCAGGATGGAACGGAAAAAACTTATACTGGATTTATTATGTTGTTCAGATAATATTTCAATTCAAAAAGAAAATGATTTAATAAAAGCGCTTCTGATTTTTTCGGAAGCGCTTTTTTGTTTGAAGATGTGCTTTCATAAATATATTTGTAGAATACCAATTCATTAATAAGCTTAGCTTTTGTGGATGCAGTATTTGATATTGTTTATAGATTTCTGGTTTTTATTTCAGAAATTACTCAGCTTTCTTATCATGAAATAAATAGTATTGTCTATTATATTATTGTGCTCTTCATTTATCTTTTTCTACTTGATAAAATTTTCCATTTCCATTATTTGAAAATTGCTTGTAGCATCGTCGTAATTCTCTTCTTGATTTTTATTCCTGATTTTGCGAAATTTCCTACAAAGGCATTCATCAGTTCACAACATTTTTTACAAGGCTTTGGATTTGTAGGTTTGGATTATGTAGGAGCTTCAGTTGTGATTTGTGTTGTTTTGCCATTTGTAGTTTTTGTAATTATATTTTGGATTGCGTATAAAGAAAAAATCAAAAGATACTTCAAAAGGTAAATTTTATCTATTTTGGAATCTGAAATTTGAATTTTTTTAACCTGTTCCCCCTAAAAATCACCTCAGCCTCCCAATTTTTCATTTATAATTCATAATTTATAATTTTTAGGGGGGGTGTTAATAAAAATTTATCACTTTTTTCACCAAGTACCCCCTCTTTTTTATACTTTTGTCCTGAAAATTTGATTTTTTCGAACAAAGAACATAAAATCCTTAATCATTCCCGCACGTGCGGGATTTAATCCTCAATCAAAAAATGGCCATCCACAGATTTAAAGCATTAGAAACGGTACTTACTCGAGTGCCAGTTGACGTTCACATGCCTAATAACAAGGTATCTGAATTTTTCGGAGAAAACGTATTTGGTATCGATGCAATGCGTGAACATCTTTCAGATGAAGGATTTAATAGCGTAATGGCTGCAATGGAAAAAGGAACTCAGATTGATCGAAAGATGGCTGATCAAGTTGCTGCTTCTATGAAAGGTTGGGCAAACTCTAAAGGTGCTACACATTATACGCATTGGTTTCAACCTTTAACTGGAACAACTGCAGAAAAGCACGATGCGTTTTTTGAACCTACAGAAGGTGGAAGAGCAATAGAACGTTTCGGAGGCGGACAATTAGTTCAACAAGAGCCAGATGCATCATCATTCCCAAATGGTGGAATTCGTAATACATTTGAAGCACGCGGTTATACTGCTTGGGATCCAACTTCTCCAGCTTTTGTGATTGGAAAAACATTATGTATTCCTACTATCTTTGTTTCATACACTGGTGAAGCATTGGATTTTAAAACACCCTTATTAAAAGCATTATCTGCCATTGATAAAGCTGCTGTAGATGTGTGTCAATATTTTGATAAAAATGTGACTAAAGTAAATGCAACATTGGGATGGGAACAAGAATATTTTTTAGTAGATGATGCATTGTTTAATGCGCGCCCCGATTTAGCAATGACAGGCAGAGCTTTGTTCGGACATATTCCTGCAAAAGGACAACAGTTGGACGACCATTATTTTGGTTCTATTCCCGATAGAGCAACGTCTTTTATGCGCGATTTTGAAATTGAATCATTGAAATTGGGTATTCCAATTAAAACACGTCACAACGAAGTAGCGCCAAATCAATTTGAGTGCGCTCCTGTTTTTGAAGAGTGTAATTTAGCAGTTGACCACAATCAATTGTTGATGGATGTGATGGAGAAAGTAGCCCGCAGACATAATTTCAGAGTGTTATTACATGAAAAACCATACGCTGGTGTTAACGGAAGTGGCAAACACAATAACTGGAGTTTGAGTACCAACACAGGTGTAAATTTATTGAGTCCTGGTAAAACGCCTAAAACCAATTTGCAATTCTTAACCTTTTTTATCAATACAGTAAAAGCAGTTCACGACAATTCAGATTTGTTGCGTGCATCCATCGCAGGAGCTAACAACGATCACCGTTTGGGAGCTAATGAAGCGCCTCCAGCAATCATGTCGGTTTTCTTGGGAACTCAACTTTCTAATGTTTTGGATGAGTTGGAAAGCAAAGTAAAATCAGGCAAAATGAGTCCCGATGAAAAAACGGCTCTTAAATTAGGAGTAGGCAAAATTCCAGATATTTTATTGGATAATACCGATAGAAACAGAACATCTCCGTTTGCATTTACCGGAAATAAATTTGAATTCCGTGCAGTTGGTTCATCACAAAACTGTGCTGGTCCAATGACAGTGTTAAACGCTATTATGGCGGATCAGCTGATAAAATTCAAGAAAGATGTAGATGCATTATTAGCTAAAGGCCTAGAGAAAGACGAAGCAGTTTTTCAAGTTTTGAGAGAGTGTATTGTAGCGTCTAAAAAAATCCGTTTCGAAGGAAATGGTTATGGTGAAGAGTGGGTGAAAGAAGCTGAAAAACGTGGTTTGTCAAACATTAAAACAACACCATTGGCTTTGAGTGCTTTTGTCTCTAAAAAAACCATGGATTTATTCGAAAGAAATGGTGTAATGAGCGAGCGCGAACAACATGCTCGTTACGATATTTATTTGGAAACGTATACAAAGAAAATTCAAATAGAATCTCGTGTAATGGCTGATTTGGCCTTGAATCACATTATTCCAACTGCAATTAAATATCAAAGTATTTTGATTGAAAATGTTAGAGGTTTAAAAGAGATTATGGCTGTAGCTGATTTTAAGAAGAGTGCTCAAATTCAAATGGAAATGATTACGGAAATTTCTGAACACATCCATACCATCAAAACCAAAGTGGATGAAATGACCGAAGCACGTAGAAAAGCCAATGCAATTACTGATGTTAAAAAGCAGGCAATTGAGTATTGTGAGAAGGTAAAATCCTATTTCGATGTAATTCGTTATCATGTAGATAAGCTCGAAATTTTGGTAGATGACGAAAGTTGGCCGTTGCCTAAATATCGCGAACTATTGTTTACTAAATAGGAAGCTAAAACCCATTAAATCCTTGTCAAAAGCAATTTTTGGCAGGGATTTTTTGTCTTCAAATGTGAATAATAGCATAAAATAGACACAAAAAGAATTTTTTTATTTCAAATATTTATTTATTTTAGCACCCATTAATACGTAAAACCAAAAATCTATTATGAAGATATTTACAAAATTAACTGCTGTTTTAGCTCTTGCTCTTTTATTTTCAGCTGCTGCATTTGCTCAGAAGAATTTTATGACAGATGCTAAAAAAGCATTTGAGAGTCAGGAGTATTTCAACTCTATTGAGCTTTACAAAAAAGCCTATACAAAAGCGAAGAAAAAAGAAGACAAAGCGTATATCGTTTTCCAAACGGCTGAATGCTACAGATTGATTGGTGATAACAAACAAGCAGAAGCTTGGTATATCAAAGCTATCAAAGCTAACTACACTGATGCAAAAGCAAAATTGTATTTAGCTGATGCAAAAAAAGCCTTAGAGAAATACAACGAAGCATTAATTGAATACAACAATTACAAAAAAGAAGTTCCTTCTGATCCACGTGGTGAAGATGGTGCGAAGTCTTGTGAGTTAGCTCAAAAATGGAAAGATGCTCCAACACGTTACAAAGTTGAGAACGTGGTATTAATCAATACAAAAGATCCAGATTTTGCTCCTTCATACGCTGATAAGAAATACAACAAATTGTATTTTACATCTATGCGTCCAGGTGTTATCGGTTCTGCGATTGATGGAACAAACGGAGAAATGTATTCAGATATTTTTGAAACAATGATGGATAAAAATGGAAAGTGGAGCACACCTGTTTCTCTTCCTGAACCATTAAACACAAAAGACAACGAAGGATTAAGTGCTGTTAATAAAAAAGGTGATATGATTGTTTTCACTCGTTGTATTGTCGACAAGAAAAAAGTGACTTACAACCAACTTTGGTCAGCGCCTAAAAAAGGAACATCTTGGGGAGAGCCAACAAAATTAGCTTTCTGTCTTGATACATTAAAATTCGCTTCTCCATGTTTATCAACTGATGGACTTACATTATTCTTCTCTTCAAATATGCCAGGCGGACAAGGTGAAAACGATATTTGGATGAGCAAGTATGATAAAAAAGGTGCTAAGTGGGGTGATCCTGTTAATCTTGGACCTGGTATCAACACTCCTGGAAATGATGTTTATCCTTTCATGCATGAAGATGGAACATTGTATTTTGCTTCTACTGGTCACTTAGGAATGGGTGGTTTAGATATCTTTAAAGCTGAGAAAAAAGGTGACGACCAATGGGGTAACGTTACCAACATGAAATATCCTATCAATTCTGCTGGAGATGATTTCGGAATTATTTTCGAAGGAAAAAAAGAAAGAGGTTATCTTTCTTCAAACCGTGAAGGTTCAAAAGGTGCTGATGATATTTGGTCATTTGTTCTTCCTCCATTATTGTTTACAATTGAAGGAGTTGTTACAGATTGTAAATTCAAAGAGGTTATCCCTGGTGTTGTTATTAAATTGGTTGGTTCTGATGGTTCTTCTGTTGAAACTAAAACAGATGAAGCAGGATATTTCAAATTTGCTGAAAACGGAACAGGTCGTTACGTGAATCCAAATACTTCTTATGTTATTACTACACAAGTTGGTATTGAAGTTAAAACTACTCAAGCACCAGCTGGTTTCTTGAACAGTTCTGATAAAGTAAAAGAAACCACTGTAGGTGTTGAAGAAGCAAAAATATTTAAACATGATTTCTGTTTAGTTCCTATTGAGCGTTTCATTCGTTTCCCGGATGTATTGTATCTTTTGGGTATGGCAGATTTGGAGCACCCTTCAAATCCACGCGATTCATTAAACTTCTTATATCAAACATTGTTGGATAACCCAACATTTGTTATCGAGTTAAGTTCACACACCGATTATAGAGGTTCTGATGCAGCTAACCAGAAATTATCTGAAGCTCGTGCTAAGTCTTGTGTAGATTACTTAATCACAAAAGGAATTAATCCTGAGCGTTTAAAAGCTAAAGGATATGGTGAAAAAGCTCCAGTGGAAATCAAAGATGGCGAAGGAAAAATCATCGCTACTTTAACTGAAAAGTATATCAATAAAGAAACAAAAGGAAAATCAAAAGAAGAGTATGAAGCAATGATGCAGAAAAACAGACGTACTGTATTCTCTGTATTGCGTAAAGATTTCGTAGATCCAAATGCAACTAAAGATGTTACTCCAGTTCCAACTCCTCCAAAACCAGAAGGTGAAGAAGGTGCTGAATAATATTCAATCTTATTGAAAAAGAATTCGAAAACATCCCGTACTTTTGTGCGGGATGTTTTTTTATGTTCATAGTCCAATTTGAATTTTGTTTATTCAAGCGTCACATTAGCCTAGTTTTACTAGGTTTAGTAAATTCCAATCTGACGTCATACTGAGCATTCTGCGTTGAAGCAGACACTATCGAAGTATAAGGGCGTAATGCATGAGAGAACTAATTATTACTTTTGAATTTTTGCACTTTTGAATTTTAACTTTTTAAATGACCGATAACCGATACAATCAACGTGGCGTTTCCGCATCTAAAGAAGATGTTCATAAAGCGATTTCTAAAATCGACAAAGGACTTTTCCCAAAAGCATTCTGTAAAATAGTTCCTGATTATTTAAGTGCTGACGAAAATTATTGCATAGTAATGCATGCTGATGGTGCTGGAACGAAATCTTCTTTAGCATATACTTATTGGAAAGAAACAGGAGATATCTCAGTCTGGAAAGGAATAGCTCAAGATGCTATTGTAATGAATACGGATGATTTACTTTGTGTTGGTGCCATCGATAATATTTTATTATCATCAACTATCGGAAGAAATAAAAATAATATTCCAGGTGAAGTATTATCTGTCGTAATAAATGGAACGGAAGAAGTTTTGCAACAATTAAGAGATTATGGAATTGGAATTTATTCAACAGGTGGTGAAACAGCTGATGTAGGTGATTTGGTAAGAACAATCATTGTCGATTCAACAGTTGTTTGTAGAATGAAACGCAGTGATGTGATTGACAATAAAAATATTCAAGCAGGAGATGTGATTGTTGGTTTGTCTTCATCAGGGAAAGCAAATTACGAAACAGAATACAATGGCGGAATGGGAAGCAATGGCTTAACTTCTGCTCGTCACGATGTGTTTGAAAAATCACTTGCAAAAAAATATCCAGAAAGTTTTGATGCTGCTGTTCCCGAAAATTTAGTGTACTCAGGAAAAATAAAATTGACGGATAAAATTAATATTGGAAACGAAGAAGTGACTGCGGGAAAACTAGTTTTATCTCCTACAAGAACATATGCGCCAATCATTAAAAAAATAATTGATAACCATCGTGCAAACATACACGGAATGGTTCATTGTAGCGGAGGTGCGCAAACCAAAGTATTGCATTTTGTCGATAATGTTCACGTAATAAAAGATAATCTATTTCCAATTCCACCATTGTTCAAATTAATTCAAGAACAAAGCAACACCGATTGGAAAGAAATGTACAAAGTGTTTAACATGGGACATCGCATGGAAGTATACGTTCCAGAAAAAATCGCAACAGATATTATTGCAATCTCAAAATCATTCGGAGTAGATGCACAAATTGTTGGAAGAGTGGAAGCGTCATCAACAAAAAAATTAACGATAAAATCAGAAAACGGAATATTTGAGTATTAGCTTTTTTAGTAATTAGGTCGCGAGGTTTCATTCGCGATGGCGAGCAAAGCCTCGCCACAATAGGCAATGGTAAACAGTGTCTACTGTGGCTGCCAATTTTTTTGTACTTTTGTAATCGGATAAAAAACTCGGAAATAAATTTTTCAATTTTTCAATTTTCAATAAATAATTAAGTAAAAGTGTTAGATAAATTAGCAGCCATAAAAAGACGTTGGGAAGAAGTTGAGCAAAAACTGTCGGACCCCAAAGTAATTGGCGACATGAAAGAATTTAAAAAATTCAATAAAGAATATAAAGAACTTACAGCAGTCGTAAATGCTTACCACGAATATAAAAATGTGGTAGAGAATATTGAATTTAACAAAACCGTTTTCGCTACCGAGAAAGATGAAGAGATGAAGGAGATGGCGAAATTGGATATGGAAGAATTGCTTCCTAAAAAAGAGCAGATGGAAAGTGATATTCGTCAAATGCTTGTGCCTAAAGATCCTGAAGATGCAAGAAATGCTGTAATGGAAATTCGTGCTGGTACAGGTGGAGACGAAGCAAGTATTTTTGCTGGAGATCTTTTCAGGATGTATTGTCGTTATTTTGATGAAAAAGGATTAAAGTATGTCATCGTAGATTCGAATGATGGAACAATGGGTGGATACAAAGAGGTAATCATTAATATTAACTCTGATGGAGCGTACGGAATGTTAAAATTTGAAGCAGGCGTTCATCGTGTGCAACGTGTTCCTTTAACGGAGACAATGGGACGAGTTCATACTTCTGCTGCAACAGTATTAGTTATGCCTGAAGCCGATGAGGTGGATGTAGTTTTAAATCCTGGAGATATAGAAATGCAAACTTCTCGCTCTGGTGGTGCTGGAGGGCAGAACGTAAATAAAGTAGAAACAAAAGTTCAGTTAACTCACAAGCCTACTGGAATTGTAGTTGTTTGTCAGCAAGACCGTTCTCAATTAGGAAACCGTGAAATCGCCATGCAAATGTTGCGTACAAAAATTTACGATATCGAATTGCAAAAACATTTGGATGCTATTTCTAAACGTAGAAAAACAATTGTTGCAACTGGCGATCGCTCCGAAAAAATTAGAACATACAACTATCCACAAAACAGAATTACAGACCATCGCATCAACATGACGGTTTATAATTTAACAGATTTTATGGATGGAAAAATTCAAACCATGATTGATGCTCTTCAGTTGGCTGAAAATTCAGAACGATTAAAAGAAGGTGGAGTTGGGGTGTAATTTGGAAATTTGAAAATGTTTCAATTTGAAAATGAAACACTGTTAGATGATATTGTTTTAATTTAGACTGAAATCTACTCCCCTCTAGAGAGGGGCAGGGGTGTGTGAAAATCATATCGCAACTAAAAATAAAATTAGTAGCTAGTAACACTAAATGTAAAAAAATCTGATTCCCCCTTGGAGAAGGGGGCAAGGGGGATTGAACCATGACAAGAACAGAACTCTTCGAAAACATAAAAAAGAAAAAAAGCTTCCTCTGCGTTGGCTTAGATTCTGATATTACAAAAATCCCTCAGCATTTATTAAAATCAGAAGATCCTATTTTCGAATTTAACAAACAGATTATTGATGCTACCAAAGACTATTGTATTTCTTTTAAACCAAACATGGCTTTTTATGAAACGCAAGGTGCAAAAGGTTGGATTAGCTTAGAAAAAACGATTCAATACATCAATCAAACTTGTCCAGATGTTTTCACAATAGCCGATGCAAAACGTGGCGATATTGGCAACACTTCTAAAATGTATGCAAAAGCATTTTTAGAAACATTAAACTTCGATTCAATAACTGTTGCTCCATACATGGGCGAAGACAGCGTGAAACCATTCATGGAATACAAAAATAAATGGGTGATTTTACTTGCACTAACATCCAATTCCGGAGCGAATGACTTTCAACTGACTGAAATCAATTCCCCCTTTGAAAAGGGGGCAAGGGGGATTGATGCAAATTCCCCCTTTGAAAAGGGGGCTAGGGGGATTGAGTTATATCAGCATGTTCTCGAAACCTCCAAATCCTGGTCTACCCCAGATAACATGATGTACGTTGTTGGCGCTACCAAAGCAGAAATGCTTTCCGAAGTCCGAAAAATTGTTCCCGAAAATTTCTTATTAGTTCCTGGTGTTGGCGCTCAAGGTGGAAGCTTATCCGATGTTGCTAAATACGGAATGAATAAACAATGTGGACTATTAGTAAACTCTTCCCGAGGAATTATTTATGCAAGCTCAAGCGAAAATTTTGCAGAAAAGGCAAGAGAAGAAGCGATGACGCTGCAGAAGGAAATGGAAGTGTTGTTGGAGAAATATTTATAAATTTGTTTTTGAAAAAAATAATCGAAACTGCTCCTTCGAATATTTGCAATATAAATTTAATTATTAGGAGTAGTATGACCGAAGAATTCTTACACCACATCTGGAAGTTCAGATTGTTTGATCAGCTGGAGCTGAAAACCACCAAAGGAGAAATTATTGAAATTCAAAAAACTGGAGAGCACAACTTTGATGCAGGCCCCGATTTTTTTAATGGGAAAATTAAAGTAGGAGCCACCCTTTGGGCAGGAAATGTGGAAGTACACATTAATTCCAGTGATTGGAAAAGACATTTGCATCAAAATGATAAAGCTTATGATAACATCATTTTGCACGTAGTAAATAATGCAGATACCGTTTTGCAAAGAAGTACAGGAGAAGAAATTCCAACCTTAGAAATCAAAAATCGCATCCACAAAAAATTATACCAGAATTACCTCGATTTTAAATCTAGCAACGATTGGATTCCTTGTGAAAAACAAATAGCATCTGTTCCTGAATTTATTATCAATAGTACAAAGGATAAGTTACTGCTAGAGCGATTGGAACGTAAATCAAAATCAATACTCAACAGTTTAGAATTAAACAATAACAATTGGGAAGAAACATTTTACCTAAGTTTGGCAAGAAATTTTGGTTTTAAAACCAATGCCGAACCATTTGAATTGCTAGCAAAATCTATTCCTTCCATTGTTTTAGGAAAACATAAAAGCAGTTTACTTCAATTGGAAGCTTTGTTATTCGGACAAGCAGGAATGTTGTTCGAACATTTTTCAGAAAAATATCCTCAGCAATTACAAAACGAATATGCTTTTTTGAAACAAAAATTCAAATTACAACCAATAGAAAAGCACCTGTGGAAATATTTGCGATTACGTCCCATTAATTTTCCAAGTATTCGTATTGCTCAGTTTGCCAATTTGATTCATAACTCAAGTCATTTATTTTCTAAAATATTGGAATTGGAAAATGCTTCAGAGCTCAAAAAAATAATGAATGTATCAGCTTCAGAATATTGGGAATCACATTTTATGTTGGATAGAATCTCGAATAAAAAACCAAAACACCTAGGTGAAGAAGCAATTAATAATATAATTATCAATACAATTGTTCCCTTTCTATTTGTGTATGGAAAACAAAAAGATGATGAGAAATACATTGCCAGAGCCTTGCAATTTTTGGAGCAAACAGCAGGAGAGAGTAATTCCATTATCCAAAAATGGAACAAAACAGGTGTTTCAACTAAAACAGCACATTCCACTCAAGCCTTACTGCAATTGAAGAACGAATACTGTAATCATAAAAAATGTTTAAACTGTTCTATAGGTAATTATTTGCTAAAAAATTCGTAATTTTATGCTTGTTATAGCAATGCCGAGAAAGTAGCTGTTAGAGTTCATTCCCCACTTGCGGGATTGGACTATTACAGATAACGATTCGGTATTAAATTACTACTCTATGGTAAAACGTATACAAGCATGGTTCGAAACGCAAGCATTTGGTGTTTGTGAATGGTGGGGAAAAAAGCTCGGCATTAATTCCACCAAAATCCGAATGTATTTTATTTATTTAAGCTTTTTTACTGTTGGCTCGCCAATCATTTTATATTTTGTAATGGCTTTTGTTTTAGAAAACAAAGAATTTTTTAAACCATTCAAAACTAAACGCAGAAGTGTGTGGGATTTGTAAAAACTAAATAAATTACAGCGTGTTAAATTTCCGTCAATTCTCCAGAATCTATATTCCTGTTATATTAATTATAATAATTGTTTTTATTGGAATAATTGGCTTTGTGATTATCGAGGATTATCGTTTTTTTGATGCTTTTTACATGACCATCATCACTGTTGCTACAGTTGGATTTCAGGAAGTTCAACCATTAAGTGACGAAGGAAGATTGTTTACAGCCTTTTTAATTATCACAAGTTTTGGTACATTTGCTTATGCTGTTACCTCTATTTCCCAATACGTAATTGACGGAGAATTTAATCAATATTATAAAAATTATAAAGTGAACGCAGCAATCGAAAAATTAGAAAACCATGTCATTGTTTGTGGTTTCGGAAGAAATGGTAAACAAGCAGCGCATGTGTTTAAAAAACACAATACACGTTTTGTAGTGATTGAGCAAAAAAAGGAGATTGTAGAGGCGATCAACCATAAATATTCTGATTTGGTTCTGGAAGGTGATGCAACCTTCGACGAAGTCTTAATAAAAGCGGGAGTTCTAAAAGCAAAAGCACTTATTACCACATTGCCAATTGACGCGGATAATTTATTCATTGTTTTATCCGCTCGTACATTAAATCCAAAACTTACAATCATTAGTCGTGCCTCAGAAGACAATTCCGATAAAAAATTAAAGCTAGCTGGAGCTGATAATATCATCATGCCTGATAAACTGGGTGGTGCTCACATGGCTTCATTGGTTATGAAACCGGATGTGATGGAGTTTATTGATTACATTACCGGGCAAGGTGGAGATAATATTCGATTAGAAGAAATTACATTTGATAATTTACCTCAAGCATATCAAAATAAAACAATTCGCGATTTAGAAATCAGAAATAAATCAGGCGCAAATATTATTGGATTTAAAACTGCTGTGGGCGAATACATTATTAATCCAAGTGCCGATACAATAGTTATTCCTGATGCAAAATTATTTGTATTGGGAACTTCAGAACAAATCGCTAAATTAAAAGAATTGTTTGCCCAATAATAACACCAACGTCATACTGAGTGGATTCGACTCCGCTCACCATAAACTAAGTCGAAGTATAAGGGAGAATCTAATTAAAGAACTAGAAACACCAACGTCATGCTGAGCGGAGTCGAAGTATAAGGGCGAAATGTTTAAAGAAGAATAATGTTTTGAAAGCGATAACACAAACGTCATACTGAGCGTAGTCGAAGTATAAGAGCGAAATGTTTAAAGAAGAATAATGTTTTGAAAACGATAACACAAACGTCATACTGAGCGAAGTCGAAGTATAAGGGCGGAAAGTATAAGAGGAAGATTTGTATGAAAACAATGTATGTTTATATTCTAAAGTGTTCTGATAATTCATACTATGTTGGTGTAACAAATGATTTAGAAATGCGTTTCGAACAACATCAACAAGGAATTATTACATCATGTTATACATTTAAAAGAAGGCCATTAGAAATAGTATATTATGAATTGTTTGATGGTCCAAATTCGGCTATTGCTTTTGAGAAAAAGTTAAAAGGTTGGTCAAAAGCTAAAAAAGAGGCATTGATAAATAGTAATTGGGTTCGTCTTAAAGAGTTATCAGAATGCAAGAATTTCACAAACTATAAAATTCAAATGGACGCACTTCGACTACGCTCAGTGTGACTTCCTTTACAAAGATTCGATTATGACAAGAATATTAATCACCGGCAGCAACGGATTACTCGGGCAAAAACTAGTCTACGCTTTACTGAAGAGAACGGATGTGCAATTAATAGCTACATCTGTTGGTGTTAATCGTTTGATTAAACAAGATGGTTATGTTTATGAATCGCTTGATATTACAAATAAGTCAGAGGTAGAAGCAATTTTTAAAAAACATCAACCCGATGTGATTATTAATACGGCAGCCATGACTAATGTGGATGCTTGTGAAACAAAGCGGGAAGAATGTTGGGCAATCAATGTCACAGCTGTTCAAAATATTGTAGATGTTATCCAAAACCCCTTTCCTTCGGAGAGGGGCAGGGGTGAGGTCTCTTGTCATTTAATTCATCTTTCTACTGATTTTGTTTTTGATGGAGAAAAAGGAACTGAATATGTAGAAACAGATATTCCGAATCCACAAAGTTATTATGCACTTTCGAAATTTGAATCAGAAAAAGTATTACAGAATAGTAAAATCAATTGGGCAATTGCTCGAACGATTATTGTTTACGGAATAGTTGATAATATGAGTCGTTCCAACATTGTGCTTTGGGCGAAAGATGCGCTTACTAAAGGACAAAATATAAATGTTGTGGATGATCAATTTCGTTCTCCCACTTTAGCAGAAGATTTAGCCGATGGTTGTATTTTAATTGCAGATAAAAAAGCAAAAGGAATTTATCATTTGTCGGGACCAAAAACAATGAGTATTTTAGAATTGGTTTATAAAGTTGCAGATTATTGGAAACTTGATAAGTCATTGATTACTCCATCGAAATCCAACAATTTAAATCAGGCAGCAAAACGACCACCACGTACGGGCTTTGATATCAGTATAGCAAAAAAGGAATTAGGATATGCGCCACATTCGTTTGAAGAAGGATTGAAGATATTAGATTCTCAATTATGATGATTCTCTCTTCGCGAATTACCTAAGATTACTAGTATGTCACCCTGAGCATTCTGCGTTGAAGCAGACACTATCGAAGGGCGGCAAATTGAAAAGAGAAAAGATTGAATAGGAGATGTATGAAAAACATGTATGTGTATATTTTACTTTGCTCTGACAAATCCTATTATAGGAGTTACAAATAATTTAGAGCATCGGTTAGAACAACATCATAAAGGAATCAATTGATCGTGCTATATTTTTGAAAGAAGACCATTGGAACTTATGTATTACCAAATATTTGATGACCCAGTTAGTGCTATTGCTTTTGAAAAAAAACTTAAAGGTTGGAGTCGAAAGAAAAAACAAGCTTTGATTGAAGAAAACTGGGCTAAACTTCAGGAATTAGCCTTTTGTAAAAACAGCACAAATCACGTGTTTCGATAGTGTGCTCTTCGAATCCACTCAGGGTGACCAAGAGATTACAATTTACTTCTTGTGATTAAATTTTAACTCCCATCACAAGAATATCATCGACCTGACTGATTTCTTTTTTCCATTCTTCTAAAGATTTTTCTAGAATAGCTTCTTGCTCCAATGCAAGTGGAAATAGTTATCCGTTTGTGCGAAATCAACAAACGGAAGAAATAATGACAAGAATAAAAGCAGTGCTTTTTTCATCAATCAAATATAGGATATCTAATGTTAATGATGAAAGAAATGTTCAATGCCCATATATGCAAATGCTCCTGCAAAATATCCGATAAGTGCTAGCCATGCAATTTTTTTCAAATACCATATGAAGTCAATCTTTTCCATTCCCATCGCGGCAACGCCAGCAGCTGACCCAATAATTAAAATACTTCCACCTGTTCCAGCACAATAAGCTAAAAATTCCCAGATGTATGAATCAGTCGGATAAGTTGCTAAATCATACATTCCCATGCTTGCAGCAACTAGCGGAACGTTATCTACAATAGCAGATAATAATCCGATTAATGGAACGATGATGTTTAAATTTTCTATCGAGTCATGCATGCTTGTTGCCAAGGATGAAAGCACTCCCGTTGATTGAAGGGATGCAATTGCAATTAAAATTCCTAAGAAAAATAAAATACTTGGCATATCTATTTTTTGTAAGGCATGTAATACGGATAAGCTGTCTTTCTCTTCATCATCTTTTGCAGAGTGAATGATTTCAGTTACAATCCAAAGTATTCCCAATCCAAATAATACTCCCATAAAAGGTGGAAGATGTGTGATGGTTTTAAATACTGGTACAAAAACTAAAGCTCCTATCCCTAAAAAGAAAACAACATTGCGTTCGAAAGACGTAGTTGGATTTGAAGATTGATTCTCTTTTATTTCAGGGCGACTCACATTTCCTTTCAGTTTGAATGATAATATAATTAGTGGCACAATTAAGCAGATAACACTTGGAATAAATAATTTAAGAATAATATTTGGAGGGGTTATTTGTCCGCCTATCCAAAGCATGGTAGTCGTAACATCTCCAATTGGGCTCCATGCTCCACCTGCGTTGGCTGCTATTACAACCATTCCAATAAATAATAAACGATCCTCTTTGTTGTCGATTAGTTTTCTTAATAACGAAACCATTACGATGGCTGTTGTTAAGTTGTCTAAAATTGCAGAAAGAAAAAAGCTGATGATGCATATTGTCCAAAGGAGTTTCTTTTTGTCGGTTGTTTTTATACGAGAGGTAATAACATCAAATCCATCATGTGAATCAATTAATTCAACAACTGTCATTGCACCCATTAAGAAAAATAATATTCCAGACAATTCTCCTATGTGCTCAGTAAGTTGTTCGTTAATTATATGGCTATCATTTCCCATTAAAATATAAACCGTCCAGCACAATACTCCGGTTAATAATGCTGTAGCTGATTTATTAATTTTGAACGGATGTTCAAATGCAATAACAATGTAGCCAATAATAAATATGCTGATAATGAGTGTGTTCATATTGTTTGTAAAAATACGAAAACTGAATTCATATTTTTGGATTTATAATCAAAACTTGTATATATTTGGAACTCATTCAAAATAAAAAATATGGCAAATCTTTGGGTCAAAAAATCTATAACAGAATTACAAAGTGAATCTGCTGAAGGAAAAAGTGGACTTAAAAGAACGCTTACAGCTCGTTCATTGGTTGCACTTGGTATTGGTGCGATTATAGGTGCTGGATTGTTTTCAATTACTGGTGGTGCTGCTGCTAATAATGCTGGTCCTGCTGTTACAATATCATTTGTTATTGCAGCTGTAGCATGCGCTTTTGCAGGATTGTGTTATGCTGAATTTGCTTCTATGATTCCTGTGGCAGGGAGTGCGTATACATATAGTTATGCAACAATGGGCGAATTTATTGCTTGGATTATTGGTTGGGATTTGGTGTTGGAATATGCTGTTGGTGCGGCAACCGTTTCTATTAGTTGGTCCAGATATCTTGTAAAATTTTTAGGTTATTATGATATTCATCTTCCTGCTTCAATGACTATGTCGCCATTTGATACCGCAACATTAGCTGATGGAACAATTGCTCATGGTATGATAAATTTCCCTGCTATTCTTATTGTTGTATTGATGTCTTTGCTTTTAGTAAAAGGAACAAAAGAATCTGCTTTTATTAATGGAATTATTGTAGCTCTAAAAGTTACTGTAGTAATTATATTCATTTGCTTAGGTTGGGGATATATTAATTATGATAATTATACTCCATACATTCCTATAAACACAGGCGAATTTGGTAGTTTCGGAATGAGTGGAGTTGTTAGAGCAGCTGGAATTATTTTCTTTGCTTATATAGGTTTTGATGCAGTTTCTACTGCTGCACAAGAAGCAAAAAATCCGAAACGAGATATGCCAATTGGTATTTTAGTTTCATTGGCAATTTGTACTATTTTATACTTATTGTTTGCACACGTTATGACGGGTGTAACAAGTTATACTAGTTTCCAAGGTGCTGACGGAATTGCCCCGGTTGCTGTTGCAATTGATCACATGGGTGAAATTGGTGCAAACGGAGTTGTTACTCCAGCATATCCTTGGTTGAATAAAGCAATTATCCTTGCTATCCTTGCAGGCTATTCTTCTGTAATATTGGTAATGTTAATGGGGCAATCACGTGTATTCTTCTCTATGAGTAAAGATGGTTTACTTCCAAAAGTATTTTCATCTGTTCATCCTAAATTTGGAACACCTGCAAAATCAAATTTATTATTCATGGTGTTTGTAAGTTTATTTGCTGCATTTGTTCCTGCAAACGTTGTAGGAGAAATGACTAGTATAGGAACGCTTCTTGCGTTTGTATTAGTTTGTGTTGGAGTATTGGTATTACGTAAAACTCAGCCAGATTTACCACGTGCATTTAAAACTCCATTGGTTCCATTGGTTCCAATTCTTGGTATTTTATCTTGCGTATTCATGATGGTGTTTTTACCTGGTGATACTTGGTTGCGATTAATCATCTGGTTAGCTATTGGATTCTTGATTTATTTTGGGTATAGCATCAAAAACAGTAAGCTAAACAATCCCGATAAAAAAGATAAAGAATAAGAGTATTAAAATAATTTAAAGGACGGTGTAAGCTGTCCTTTTTTTTAAACTTTAGAAATCTTTTAAACAAAAAACATAGTGTCCTTAGTGCCTTAGTGGTAAAATAGTATGTCAGAAAATCAACCAGAATTAAAACGAACACTCGGATTACTTGATGCCACCAGCATTGTGGCTGGCTCCATGATTGGTTCTGGAATTTTCATTGTCACTTCAGCAATGGCTCGTGATGTTGGTTCTGCAGGATGGTTGTTGGTGGTTTGGTTACTTACCGGATTGATTACTGTCTTCGCAGCATTGAGCTATGGCGAATTAGCTGGCATGATGCCGAATGCAGGCGGACAATACATTTATATCCAACGCGCTTACGGTCGAATGATTTCTTTTCTTTATGGTTGGACCGTTTTTACTGTTATTCAAACAGGCGTAATTGCAGCAGTTGCAGTTGCTTTTGCAAAATACACTTCCGTTTTTTTTCCTGAACTAAACAATACGATTATAGAAATTGGCGCTTCCTATAAAATTACTTATGCTCAATTAGTCGGTATGGCAAGTGTTGTATTCCTTACTTATATTAATAGCAGAGGAGTGCAAAATGGAAAAACAATTCAATTGATTTTTACATCTGCAAAATTATTTGCTTTGTTTGCATTGATTGTTTTAGGAATCGCCATCGGAATAAAAGGTGATGTGTTGGTTGCGAATTTTACAAACATGTGGGAAGCAAGTAAAACAACGGTAGGTGCTGATGGAACAATCAGCGTTATCCCGTTAGCGGGTTCTGCGCTTTTGGGCGCGATGGGTGCAACCATTATTAACTCTCTTTTTTCCAGTGATGCTTGGAACAATGTTACTTTTATTGCTTCTGAAATTAAAGACCCGAAAAAAAATATTCCACGCAGTTTGTTTTTAGGAACATTTATAGTAACCATCATTTACATTTTAGCAAACGTTGCTTATTTATCACTCTTGCCAATGCATGGTGATCCCAATGCTACGGATGCACTCGGACAAGGGATTATGTTTCCTAGTAACGATAGAGTAGGAGCAGCCGCAGCATCTATGATTTTTGGTGCGCCCGCAGCTTTTATTATGGCTGCTTTAATTATGGTTTCTACATTTGGTTGTAATAACGGATTGGTGTTAGCAGGAGCAAGATTGTTTTATGCCATGGCAAAAGATGGGTTGTTTTTTAAGGGGGCCGCAACATTGAACAAAAAAAATGTTCCCTCAAAAGCATTGTGGTTACAATGTATCTGGGCATGTGTATTATGTCTTTCAGGTAAGTATGGCGATTTATTAACGTATGCTACATTTGCATCGTTGTTGTTTTATATTTTAACAATAGCTGGAATTTTTGTGTTGCGCAAAAAAGAACCAGACACCGAACGACCATACAAAGCATTTGGTTATCCTGTGATTCCAGCACTTTATATTTTAGTGACAACAGCAATTTGTATCGATTTATTAATTTATGATACAATGAATACTGGTTTAGGTTTAATGATTGTATTAATCGGAATTCCCATTTATTATATTACTCAGAAGCGGCCAGCGCTCGACTAAACATTATTACTACTACTCAATACGTATACTACTCCAAAAAATTTAACTACTCCAATTGAACGAATGACACACTTTTTGTTATAAAGTGTATTTCCTTCGAGTATTATAATTATAGTAATTAATCAGATCTACAGAACCCTCTCCTTTAAAGAGGATTTCTTCCTATTTCCTTCTCCTTTTGGAGAAGGTTCCCGCCAAGGCGGACGGATGAGGTGAGAGGGCAGGGTGAGGTCATAAAACTTAGTAGTATGAGTATGAAAAACATTTTCCGTGATTTTTTTACATTTAACAAACGTGAACGCAATGGCGTTTTTATTTTATTGAGCATTATTGCTGGATTGGTACTTTATCTGAACATTTCATCCAATTTTGTTAGTCAAGAAAAAGTTGATTTTACAAAGTTTGAAAAAGAAGTACAAGAATTTGAATTAGGCATCGAAGAAAAAAGAGAGTATTCCAAATATTCAGAAAAACAGCCCATTCGTGAAGAAAGATTAAATGGAACGGAAAACAAATCCGAACGATTTGATTTTAATCCCAATAATTTATCTGAACAAGAATGGAAACGTTTAGGATTAACCGAAAGTCAAATCAAATCCATTAAAAAGTATGAATCAAAAGGAGGTAAATTCAGAAAAAAAGAAGATGTAAAAAAAATGTATTGCATCAAACAGGAGCAATATGAATCCTTAGAGCCCTATATTCAAATAAGTTCTCCCGTAGAAATTGCGAGAACACCAGAAAAAACAAAATCCATTTTCCAAGATGGAAAAGTAGAAAATGCAAGTGCGCTGAATGTTCCTAAAGTAGAACGATTAAATGTAATTGAGCTCAACTCAGCTGATTCGGCAACATTAACATCTATAAAAGGAATTGGTGCATTTTATGCGAAAAATATTATCAAGCATCGAAATTCTCTTGGAGGTTTTGTAAATAAAGAACAGCTTCTTGAAATCTGGAAATTTGATCAAGAAAAATTGCGTGCAATAGAAAAGTACATCGATATAGATGAATCAAAAATCAAAAAAATAAATATCAATACCTGTGAAGCAGCAGATTTGAAAAGTCCTTACATCAAATGGACAGTAGCAAATGCAATAGTAAATTATCGCAAGAATCACGGTAAATACAAAACTGTTGATGAAATCAAGAAAACAGATTTGGTAGATGAGGAAACATACCGTAAAATTGTACCCTACTTAATTGTAGATTGAAATATTGTAAAATTGAAAGATTACTTAAACTTTGAATCGGAATTTGTCCCCCTTTGAAGGGGGTTGGGGGATGAAAGCGAATCATAATTGAAAGCCAAATGCTAGAGCAAAAAATCAAATCAACAATCCGAGACGTAGCCGATTTTCCAAAACCGGGCATCCTCTTCAAAGACATAACGCCAATTTTTCACGATCAGCAACTATGCAATGAAATTGTATCGGAATTCGCCAATCGTGTTGCCGATAAAAAAATCAATGCGATCGTTGGTGTCGAAAGTCGTGGCTTTTTATTTGGATTCGCCCTGGCAAACAAGATGAATATTCCTTTTATTTTGGTCCGCAAAGCAGGGAAGTTACCTTATAAAAAGATTGCCTATGAATATGATCTTGAGTACGGAAGTGCGAAAGTAGAAATGCAGGTTGATGAAATTCAGCCAGGCTGGAATGTATTGATTCATGATGATCTGCTCGCTACAGGTGGAACTGCTGAAGCGGCTGTGAAATTAATCCAGATGCAGCAAGGTATTGTTGCCGGTTTCGCTTTTGTGGTTGAACTGAATTTTTTGAAAGGAAGAGAGAAATTACTGCCATACTCATCCGAGATTATTAGTTTAGTAAATTATTAAAAATTATAGGAATTACTGACCAATTTTTCGTTTTATTCTACTTTAATCTCAATTTACTATATTTGTTAACCTTAAATAAAAAAACATGAAAAAAATAATTCTAAAAATAGTAGTAATTGCCTTGCTTTTTTTGCAAACAAAAAGTTTTAGTCAATGTCCGAGCTGCAATATTGATAGTACTTTTAATAGTCCGGGTATATATCCTACAACCCTTGCTACTGGTACCCAAACAGTTCCTTATTCCGATGATGTTACGTTCGTAATGTTTCTAGATACTTCTGGATTTGCAGTAAATTATTTTAAAATAACAGGTGTAACAGGTTTGCCTTTTGGTTTGAATTGGGAATGTAACAATTCTGCTGTTGGATGTCAATATAATCCAAACGTTAATATTAGAGGTTGTGTTCGCATTTGTGGAACCCCTATTCAATCTGGTTTTTTTACTGTTGATGTAAATTTAGTGATAAATTTAGCAACCGTTGGTGATGTAAATTCTACCGCCCAAATTTTTATACAGATTGATCCTGTTGCCGGTGGTAATTCAGGTTTTACTTTTAGTCCTTCCATTTCCTGTGATTCGGCTTTGGTCGATTTTGATGCTCTTATTGATGGTGCTCCAAGTCCTACAACTTACTCCTGGAATTTTGGCAATGGAAATACCAGCAATTTGCAATTCCCTCCTTCACAGTTGTATTCAACTCCAGGTGATTATGTTGTTACCTTACAAACAGATGTTTTAGGTTATAAAATTACGGATGTAAATTTATTTAGTGTAAATAATAATTGGTGTGGTGATGTAGAAGAACCAAGTTTGCCACTTATTGGTTGCACCGCTTCACCAGATCCTTTTTTTGAAATATTTAATTCACTTTCTTCCAATCTTTATACCGCTAGCTCACTAAGTGGAACTACTTCAGGTGCATGGAATAGCTTAAATATCAATTTAATCAATCCGCCATATTCCATCATAATATGGGATGAAGATGCCGTCAGTATGAATGATAATTTAGGTAGTTTTCCTTTTTCTGTTTCTGGTCCAGGAACAATTCCATTTTCTGGTGCAGGTGGTACCGCAGGAAATTTGATAGTTTCTACATACGTAATTCAGACTTTTTTGAATTATGACACGGTGCATGTTTTTGCATCACCTGCAGCTCCATCTTCAATTTTAGTAAGTGGTAACGATACCATTTGTGCAGGTGATTCAGTATTGTTAAGTATAAGCGGAACGGGTATCAATACTATTCAGTGGTATAATGATACCACCGCTCTTGTTTCTGCTGATAGCACATCTATTTTAGTTTATCAAAATGGTAATTACTGGGTTCAAGTAACAAATGCAAATGGATGTACCACTAATAGCAATCAACAAGCAATTTTTGTAGCTCCTAATCCCTTAAATCCTACGTTTCTTATTACTTCAAACACCTTAACATGCTTCTCAGCAGCACCTCAATATCAATGGTATCTCAATGGAAACGTAATACCTGGTGCTGATTCCTCTGTATATCAAATTGCTGCTACCGGTTATTATTCTGTCGTAACTACAAATGCTTTTGGATGTTCGTCATCGAGTATTCTTGTATTGGCAACTTATGTCGGAATAGACGAATTAGACGCACTGAATCATTTAGTGGTTTTTCCAAACCCATCTGCTGAAGTATTCAATTTTAATGCAGATCAAAGACTTATTGGAATGAATTATAGTATCACAGATAATTTGGGACGATTAATAAAAGAAGGAAAGATTCAAGATAATGAAACAAAAATTTCATTAGCAGAATTTGATCGAGGTATTTATTTTTTAAATATTTTTGGGGAATCTTCAAAAACATTTAAACTTATTAAAAATTAAATTGTTTAAATATAATATTTATCAAATTTTTAATAGTGGTTTGAGTTCAACCAAGAAACAAAATTTAGACAAAAAATAAGATAATATTTATATTTTTGTGACTTTTTAAATTATAACTATAATTACAACAATGGATTTTAGCACAAACGAAAATCAGCGAATGATTGCTGACATGATAAAAAAGTTTGGGGATGATCACATTCGCCCAAAAATGATGGAGTGGGACGAATCACAAGAGTTTCCTGTGGAAGTTTTCAAAAAACTAGGGGAGTTGGGATTGATGGGCGTTTTAGTGCCAGAAGAATACGGTGGATCAGGATTTACTTATACCGAATATGTAACTGCAATTGTAGAATTATCTAAAATTTGTGGTTCAATTGGTTTGTCAATGGCGGCTCACAATTCTTTGTGTACTGGTCATATTTTAGCATTTGGTAACGAAGCACAAAAGAAAAAATACCTTCCGAAATTAGCAACAGCAGAGTGGATTGGTGCTTGGGGATTGACAGAAACAGGAACAGGTTCTGATTCGGGTGGAATGACTACAACTGCAAAAAAGGACGGAGATTACTATGTAATCAACGGTTCTAAGAATTTCATCACACATGCAATAAGTGGAGATGTAGCTGTTGTGATTGTGCGTACAGGCGAAAAAGGAGATTCAAAAGGAATGTCAGCTTTCATTATTGAAAAAGGAACTCCAGGTTTTAAATCTGGTAAAAAAGAAAATAAATTAGGAATGCGTGCATCTGAAACGGCAGAATTAATTTTTGATAACTGTCGTGTTCATAAGGATCAGTTGATGGGCAAAGAAGGCGAAGGGTTTGTGCAAGCAATGAAAGTATTAGATGGCGGACGAATTTCTATTGCGTCTTTAGCCGTTGGAATAGCAAAAGGAGCATTTGAATGTTCTTTAAAATACTCAAAAGAACGTGAGCAATTTGGAAAACCAATTTCTCAGTTCCAAGGGATAGCGTTCAAGTTGGCAGATATGGCAACTGAGATCGAAGCAGCTGAATTATTGACTTATTATGCAGCTGATAAAAAGAATAAAGGTGAAAAAATGACCAAAGAAGGTGCATACGCTAAGTATTATGCTTCTGAAGTTTGTGTAAGAGCAGGAACAGAAGCGGTTCAAATCTTTGGAGGATATGGTTATACGAAGGATTTCCCTGCAGAAAAATATTACCGCGATAGTAAGCTTTGTACCATCGGAGAAGGAACTTCAGAGGTGCAAAAGATGGTAATTGCCAGAGAAATCATGAAGTAAAAGAAAAAATTTGGGATTTAGGATTTAGGATTTAAAAATTTATCTTATATTTGCGTCCCCAATTGAAGAATTGGAAAAAATAATGGAGTTTGTGAGTTTTTAAATTCCCAAATCCCAAATCAACAAATCCTAAATTATTAAACATGTTAATAGTACAAGTTAAAGAAGGCGAAGCAATCGAAAAAGCACTTAAGAAATTCAAAAAGAAATTTGAAAAAACAGGTGTTGTTAAAGAATTACGTGAACGTTCAAAATTCACTAAACCTTCTGTAGTATTCCGCGAAGCAAGAATCAAAGCGATATACAAAGCAAAATTACAACGCAACGAAGAAGCATAGTTCTTCTTAGTTCAGCAATATTTCCTGAGAGAAAGAATTCATTCATTTTAGCATAACTTTTAATAGGTTATTGCGTAAAAGAAATGAATTCTTTCTCTCATTTTTTATGGACGCAAGCCGGGATAGTTTTTTAAAATACCTTCAATTCGAAAAACGATTGTCTCGCCACACCATTTTGGCTTATTCGGGCGACTTAGAGCAATTCTATATTTATCTCCAAACTACTTACGCAATACAAAAGCTTTCTGATGTCAATCATATTATTATCCGTTCCTGGGTGGTTGAATTGATGGAACAGAAAATTAGCCCCCGCTCCGTAAACCGCAAAATTACCACTCTTAAAACCTTCTATAAATATTTATTGCGACAAGGAACTGTAACGGAAAATCCGATGCTGAAAATAATGTCGCCCAAAACATCCAAACGATTACCAGTATTTGTTGAAAAGGATAATATGAATACCTTAATTGATACTATTGCTTTTGGCGATGATCTGGAAGGAATAAAAAACAAGTTAATAATAGAACTTTTTTATGCTACAGGAATTCGTCTTTCAGAGCTAATCAATCTAAAACTGGTAAATGTAGATCTAGATGCTTGTCAGATTAAAGTACTTGGTAAGCGTAACAAAGAGCGAATTATACCTTTTAATAACGAAATCAAAAACAGCATTCAAAACTATATGGATAAAAAGCCTGGTTTGCCAGGAGAGTTCCTTTTTCAACTGAAAAGTGGAAAAAAAATGTACGAAAAATTTGTATACCGTTTGGTGAATGAGTACCTTTCAATGATTACAACAATAGATAAAAAGAGTCCGCATGTTTTACGACACACCTTTGCAACACATATGCTCAATAACGGAGCTGATTTGAACGCTATCAAAGAATTACTCGGACATGCAAACTTAGCTGCAACACAAGTATACACGCACAATACAGTAGAAAAATTAAAAAATATTCACAAACAAGCTCATCCGAAAGGGTAATACAAAATAGAGAAATAGAGAATTTTAGATTTATAGAAATAAAAGAAAAATTAAAATTAATAGGTAAAGATTGGGGTTCAATTCTCCAATTCACCAAATCAACAAATCACTAATTTAAAAATAGGAGGAAATCACCATGACAGTTAAAATTCAATCCGTGCATTTTGATGCAGACAAAAAATTATTGGCTTTTGTAGAAGAGCGTGTCGACAAGCTAACTCATTACTATGATGGTATTATAAAGAGTGAAGTTACTCTGAAACTGGATAAAGGAGATGCCGCAGAAAATAAAATAGCAGAAATAAAATTGCATATTGCAGGCAACGATTTGTTCGCAAAAAAACAATGCAAAAGTTTTGAAGAAGCTATAGATACTAGCATTGACGCACTTAAATCACAAGTGAAAAAACATAAGGAAAAAGTAAAAGGATTATAATTTTTTATTTTTTAAACAAAAAGAAAAACATTTTTTTTAACGAAATGCATTTTTTCAAGTCCTCTCAAACTCCCTTCTCCTTGACCAAGGAGAAGGGTTGGGGATGAGGTCTGAGAGGTCTTAATTCTTTACTAACACTGGGACTCTTTTATAAAACGAAGAGTCTTTTTTATTGTCAATAATATTTTTCCCCATCGTTCCTTTAAAGCGGTTTAATTTATTTTCACGTTTAGCTAAAGAAACAAAATTATTTGCATATGCAGGTTCTGCGTCTATTTCAGGCCATGCAGCTTTCATGTTTATTTTTTTGTATTGAATCGTAATAATCTCCACATCAGGAAATTTTTTCTTGATATATCCTTTCAAAAAAATTGCCTGACAATTATCAGTAGCCAAAGCAATTTTCTTAAAACCTAAGTCTCTGGCCATTTGTACCGAATAAAAAATATTTTCGGTGCTATGTTCTGCTTCTTCTTCTGCAAAAGTGTTTTTAGATGGAATACCTAGTGAGTCGGCATAAATTTTCATCACTTGACTTTCTATATAGGGCGTATATACAGATGATCCAGAGAAGATAATGTTTTTTGCAATTCCTTTTTCAAAAAGATATTTTGCCCAAAGAATTCTGGATTTCAGAACACTTTTTAATAAAGGATCTTGGTATGGAACCCCTGGAACGATAATGACATCGTATGGATTAGCGATTTTGTCTTTTAAGTTGTTCGAGTCTTTTTTGTTTTTGTCGAAGCTGCAAAGAATAAAAAAAGCGCAGCTAATAAAAGCAGGTGTTGAGAGAGAGCGTTTCATAGTCCAAGGTTTTTAGTTTATCCCCATCAAAATTTTGCGCAGTTTTCCGATTATTAGTCCCGATAGCTATCGGGATCGAAATGGCAAAAAATGATAAAGAGTAAATATTAAACCATGGCTTTGGGGATGTTTTGAATTTTAATGAAAACGAGGACTAATATTGGCATATTGCATAAAGCTGTTTTTTCTAATTAAATACCGGTAAAGAGCCAATTTGTGTCTATGAACCATAGAAATAACAATCATTTAAGGATTTTTAAATGCAAAAAAGCCTGTTAATTCGAACATTTCTATAAATTTGCCCCCTCAAAATCAGGATAGATGGATTTTTTTTGAAAAAAAACCCTAAAACTTTTGTTACTCCGCAAATGTTTTCTAAATTTGCAATCCTTTTTCAAGGGGGTAGTGTATTTTGTCCACTTTAAAAACGGTTGAAGTTCTTTTAAAATATAGTATTACAAGGTATTGCCGATGTAGCTCAGTTGGCCAGAGCAGCTGATTTGTAATCAGCTGGTCGGGGGTTCGAATCCCTCCATCGGCTCTTTTTTAAGTGATACTGTCGGGGAGATACCAGAGTGGCCAAATGGGACAGACTGTAAATCTGTTGTTTCGACTTCGAAGGTTC